>JAPLNX010000150.1 GCA_026400935.1 Planctomycetia bacterium
ACTCGGCGGCAACGAGGAATTCTGCGGAGTCAGCTTCAGCAACTGCGATTTCACGTCGAGCAATTGTGATTTCAATTCCTGAATCTCGGCCAACAGCAACCGAATGATCGCCTGTGCTTCAGGCGTTTGTCTCGCAATCAGTTCTTCCGTGACGACCGACGACATCACCTACTGATCGCAGAAAATCCCAAATAACGCGAGATCATTTTAGAATCCGTGAACGATTACCCGTTTTGGGGACGGAGAAAGCACTCAGTCATGGAGCCTCTGCTACGACCGCCGTCGTGTTGGGAGTTGTCACCGGAGTCGCTGGTGGCATCTTGCGCGACGTTCTTTGCGGTGAAGTTCCGTGGGTCTTTCGTCGGGAAACGTACTTCTACGCGACCGCCGCGTTCGGCGGAGATTTGGTTTACGTCCTGATGCTGCGGGCCGCCTGCGAACGTCGAACATCGCTGCTCGTGGCGGCAGCAGTGATCTTGGCACTGCGACTCGCGGGATTGAAATGGAAGCTCGCGCTCCCCGTTTTTCAGACACGTGAATAAGCGGCCTTCACACAAATTCAATCTTCCGACGACATCAAAACAATCCTTGCTGATGCTTCCGACGACTCAGGTCGAGCCGTACAATCCCGCCGCCTCTGCTGGAGATGACATTCACAGTCCCGCCGATCGTCGTAGTCGTAGGTTGTGGTTTGGGCGATTCGATTGACGGCCAGTTCGCAAGGAGTTCCCGAATGGCGTGGTTCACCCAATTGAGTTTTGCACTCGCAGTTGCTGCAGTGATCGGCGGCCAAACAGTTGGCAGCGCTGCTGAGCCGAAGGTCGGCGATGACGCTCCTGCCTTTGAACTTCAGGGGAGCGACGGCAAGACCTACAAGCTGTCTGATTTCAAGGGAAAGAAAGCGGTTGTTGTCGCTTGGTTCCCGAAGGCCTTCACAGGCGGTTGCACGAAGGAATGCAAGTCGATGCGTGAGCACGGCAAGGCGATCAAAGAGTTCGAGGTCGCGTACTTCACGGCGTCCTGTGATCCCGTCGATGGCGAAAAGGGAAACGCGGCGTTCGCCAAATCGCTCGATCTCGATTATCCGATCCTTTGCGACCCTGAACGTAAAGCGGCCAAAGAATACGGTCTTGTTGAAGACGCCAAAGGAAATGCCAAACGAGTCACCTTCTACATCAGTAAGGAAGGAAAGATTTTGGCGATCGACAAGATGGTCAAGACGGAGGCTCACGGCACGGACATCGCCGCAAAGCTGAAGGAGCTGGGCGTCGCCAAAGCGGAAAAAAAATAGTTATTGCATAGACTTGGCTCTACCTAGATTGCTTTGGTGGAGCAGGGCCTTTGCACTACGTCGCAGATTGTCATTATCTCTGACAACCGCTCGTAGTGCGGAAGCCCAAATCCACCGAGGCAGGCTCGGTGGGATTAGATGATGTTGGCTGTTTGAAAGCTATCCGAGGTCAACGCGGTTTGCTTCTGTGGCCTGCCGCTTGAATGTTGTTTCTGTTCCAACCCAAGGTCTGTTTGCCAAGGAGAATGGTATGCGTCGAGTTTTGTCAGTTGCGTTGGTTGCGAGCGCTATGTTCGCGAGTGCTTTGATTGCCGCCGAATTGAAGTCCGGTTTGCAACCTGGTGATGCACCTCCGCCATACACGGTCAAGGACATCACTGGCCCCAGCGAAGGGAAGTCGCTTTGCTACCGTTGCAAGTTTGGTGGTCGTCCGGTTGTTAACATCTTCGCTCGTGAGATGACTCCGGAAGTTGTCGCTCTCGTCAAGAAGATCGACGGCGTTGTCGGAGAGAACGGCGAGAAGAAGATGGCCGCGTTCGTCACACTGCTGACGGAAAACCCGGACAAGGACGAAGCCAAGCTGAAAGAAGTCGCCAAGAAGGAAGGTCTTAAGAACATTCCATTGACGGTCTTCGACGGCATTGCCGGTCCAGAAGATTACAAGATCGCCGAGAAGGCTGACGTCACGGTCATGATGTGGGTCGGCAGTAACGTGAAGGTCAACCATGCGTTCGCCAAAGGTGAACTCAAGGCCGAGAACACCAAGGCGATCGTTGCTGATACCAAGAAAATTCTTAACTAAGCCAATAACAAGAAATCACCTCGTAGCCCGGTTTGAAAACCGGGCTACCACGACGTGATGCCTGAGTTTCAAGAACGCCTCGCCTATTTAGGCGAGGCGTTTTTTTGTTGAAGTCGGTTGGGACTCTGTCCCGCCTACGTTCTACGTTCTGAAAATTGGACTTCCGCCATTCCCAAACTACGTGAACGATTCTGCATTCATGACAACCTCACCGCAGCAAACTCCCTCGTCATTACGAACCGAAGCGGCCGCGATCATCTTCGCGTTGAGCTTCCCCACGTTGCTGACGTGGGTCTATTTCATTCTGTTGGCCGATCAAGCTCCGGCGTTGCAGCAGTCTGCCTATTCCATCGGCAAAGTGATTCAGTTTGGCTTTCCCGTCGCGTGGGTTTGGTTGATCCGTCGTGAGCAATTGCGTCTGCCAAAATTCCGAGCGGACGGTCTGCTCTTCGGTGGACTGATTGGAGTCGCGATTATCTCGGCGTCGCTCGTTACCTATTGGCTGGTCCTCAATCCGATGGGCGTTTTTGACTCTGCAAGTGAGATGATTCAACTACGAGTCGCCGCTGCCGGGATAAACTCACCCGTGAAGTACGCGGCGTTGAGCCTGTTTTACTCGATCTGCCATTCGTTGTTAGAGGAGTACTACTGGCGCTGGTTTGTCTTCGCTCGACTCCAAATTCTCACGACATTGCCGAAGGCGATCGCGATTTCGAGCCTCGGTTTCATGGCCCATCATGTCGTTGTCTTAAGCCACTACTTTGGCGGCCTGTCGTTCCTGAGTTGTTTCTTCTCACTCGGAGTGGCCGTTGGAGGAGTGATCTGGGCGTGGCTCTATGCTCGCACCCGATCGCTCTTGGGCCCGTGGCTCAGCCACGCACTCGTCGATGCTGGGATATTCCTCATTGGCTTCGAGATCGTCCGATCCGCTTGGTGATAGTAGTCTTGGTCAATGTGTGAGAGAGCAGTCCGTCGTTTAACCGCACACCGCAGTCACGTGCGTCTTGGATTTCGCTGCGGCGTTGGTCGCTCTGGAACGCGCGTGCCTGCGGCGTGCGGTTAAACGATTGACCTTAGTACGAGTGGCAACTTCGGGTTTCTGGGGCTGGTGGTAGCCCCGTTTTGCCGGAGAAGGGCAACAGCGTTGGAGTCAACTTACGAAATAACGAAAGACCGCGACTGCCGTGATTCAAGACCAGCGACCTGGTAGTCCATCACGGTAGAAGTTCTTACCGGATTCGTCCGCCCTCTATTCCGTAGATTTCTCGTGAGACGGTCAGCATCTCCTGACCGTCAGCAAGGGTGCTGCCGCGCGGGCTTGGAGCATTGCCGCCGGTCCAGTCGTCGAGACGCCGATATCAAGCGTCGAAAACATTGGAGTGATCGCCGAACCAGTCTCCGCCAGCAGTTAATCAAACTTTTGGGCTATTTGCCGCTGGCTTGAATCGCCACGAAGCGTTTGCCATTCGGTGAGTTGATCAGCAGCGTGACCCCTTCTTTCAGTGAGACACTTTTTAACGCCTCTTCGAGGTCTTTCGCCGATGCGATTTTCTTGCTGCCGACTTTCTCAATAATCAAACCCGGAGTGATTCCTGCAAGAGCCGCAGCACCTTTCGGATCAACGGCGGTCACGACAAGGCCGGCGACTTTGTCTTCGTAGCCAAGTTCCTTCGCGAACTCAGGAGTCATCTCTTTCACTTGAACCCCGAGTTCGTTGAATGACTCCTCCTTCGGTGTTGGCCCCTTCCCGGGACCACGACGTGGGCCATTGCGATTGGCAACGAAGAAGTCTTCAGGCATCTCACGCATCGTGATCGGCAACTCAAGTTTTTGCCCTTCACGAATCACAAGAGCTTTGTAGGTCTTGCCAACATCCAGTCGTTCGACCGTATTGATGAGCGTTTTATGGTTCACAATTTTGCGGCCATTGAGTTCCAGAATGACGTCGCCTTCTTGGAGCTTCGCATCCTCGGCCGGCGAACCTTTCATCACAGCGCTGACGATTGCGCCTTCCAAGCCATCGAGCTTCAGTCCCTTCGCTAATTGAGGATCAAGTTCTTGGAGTTTGATTCCCAAATAAGCTCGCTTCACTTTGCCGCTGGTGAGAAGTTGCTGACTGATCCACTTCACCATATTGACCGGAATCGCAAAACCGATCCCTTCGGAACCGCCACTGCGGCTGCTGATGGCAGTGTTCACGCCGATGACTTCACCGTTGAGATTTAATAGCGGCCCGCCACTGTTTCCAGGATTGATCGCGGCGTCGGTTTGCAAAAAGTCTTCGCGATGAGCAATACCGAGTCCTCGGCTTTTCGCACTAATGATTCCGGCTGTGACAGTAACCCCCACGTCAAACGGGTTGCCGACCGCCATGACCCAATCACCGATTTCGGCTGAGTCACTGTCGCCGAACTTAAGCGACTTGAGTCCCTTCGCGCCGTTGATACGCAGCACTGCAACGTCCGATGTATCGTCCATCTTGATATCCGTCGCCGTATATTCTTGGCCGTCTTGCAGGCGGATCTTTACCTCCTCCGCACCGCGCACCACATGGCTGTTCGTAATGATCACGCCAGACTCGTCAATGATGAAGCCCGATCCCATACCGCGCGAACGAGGAGCTTCGCCACCTTTGCGCTGACGATCACGGAAGAAGTCTCGGAACTGCGGGTTCTGTTTGAAGAGGTCGCCCAGTGGAGAATCTTCGTCATCGAAATCAGATCCATTCGCGGCCATCGCTTTACCGCGAGTTTCAATCGCCACGATGCTAGGAATTGCTTCGCGTGAGACTTCGCGAAAGATCGCAGACAATTGCCGTGCGTCTGCGGCAGTTGGCGCCGCTGTCGCCATGCGGCGCGGCAGGGATTCGGACATACTCACGACCAAACAACTTACACCGATCAATGCCATCATCCAAGAAGCGTGCTTGCTCAACTGTCGCATGATTTCACCTTTCATCCTGAGGAGAACTCTGAAACGCAATTTTTCGCGATGCCCCACACTCGAGTGCGGACTTATACGCAACTCAATTCACAGTTGTTGGAGTGCCACGAATAATAAGCTCGGCTGGACCCGCGTGCCAAGAATCGCTCGTTGACAACCAATTTCCACAGCCCTAGCCTCCGTTCGCAAGCTGAGCAATCGCATCACTTGGGTTACAAACTTGAAAACTGATTAGGGCCGTCGGGCATGCCGGAGATCACAGACATCGCAGCACTTGAGGCGCTGCTTGATGAATGCCAGACGACGTTGAAATACCAGTTTCGTGATCGAGAATTACTGGTTGTCTGCCTGACACACTCTTCGTCCGCGCGAACTCGATTGCATTCCAATGAGCGTTTGGAGTTTTTCGGAGACGCGATCCTTGGCACTGTTGTTTGCGAGGCGCTGTTTGATCGGTTCCCTGAATCGGACGAAGGCGAACTGACGCGTATCAAGTCAATTGTCGTTAGCCGAGTGACCTGCGCCATCATGGCCGAGCAAGTGCAACTCGAACAATTCGTGCTAGTCGGCAAAGGGCTAGGAGTCAGCGGACGTATCCCGTCGTCGATCGTCGCCGGGGCCTTCGAAAGTTTGATTGCGGGGATTTATTTGGATGGAGGACTGGAGGCGATCCGGTCGTTCCTGCTGCCACTACTGAGTCCTGAAATTGAAAACGCTGCCGCGACACTGCACGCTCAGAACTACAAGAGCCTGTTGCAACACGTGGCACAAAAAACGCTAGGAGCAACTCCACAATACCGAGTCTTGGATGAACGCGGCCCGGATCATTCCAAGTGCTTTCATGTCAGCGCGGTTGTCGCTGGTCGCTCGTTTCCTGCGGCTTGGGGACAAAACAAGAAAGAGGCCGAACAGCTTGCGGCTCAATACGCACTACAAGAACTTGCAGCCCTAGAGTCTGGTCAGATTCAACAAGAACTCCCGAAGGAGAATGTGACCTCGGCCAGTGTCGGTGAGGAACCGTTGCAAGAGACAACCTCGTTCGAGACCGCCGCCACATTACCAGAATCAGTAGACGTCGCAAACGTGCCGCTTGAATTTGAGTCGGAAAATGTTGCCGGTGTTTTTACGACAGTGGAACAAGCCACGTCGAACTCGCCAACATCTCTCGTCGCCAGTGAGAGGAATGTCGACGCCACCGAAGATGACGCCGGAATAATCTGGCCAACGACTTAACGGGCTTCGCAGATTGACCGGCTGCTGAATCAACAAGTGTGTAAACCGCAGTTGATGCTTGTCATCGCGTGTTGAATTCGAGATTTCGCAGGCTTACCCTGCCGACGTTGCCCGTGTGGTGCAACAAAAGTTTCTAATACCACACGGAAGCGAAAAATACAGTGTGGTAAAACCACAACCAAACTAATTCGTAGTTTCAGACTGGAATTTTGCTGATGCTGGGTCAGTCCCATTTGGTTGATCGACATCGAAATCAACCATGCGTTTTTCACAGAGATGCTGCGTCATCTTGAGTGTGAACAGCTCTTTAATTTCTCACTCCTCGCTCAAAGTTTCACATGCCTCGAGATCGTGGAAAACTTGGTTCTTTGCCTTCTGACCGCCCCGCGTCTGTGGCCTATTTGGTCGTGCGTGACGGCGACAAATGGAAGGACGTTTTTCGACTGACACCGGGGCAGGTGACGACGGTTGGGCGGGCACCAACAAATCGGATCGTCGTTCGCGATGAAATGTCGAGCCGCAATCACTGCGAAATCTTCCAAGCCGGGCCGATGTGGATTCTGCGCGATCTCGGCAGTCGCAACGGCACCTTGGTTGACGGCCACAAGATGTCTGGTGATTGGGAACTGGAAGACGGCCAAACGATTCAACTTGGTGCTTGTGAGATCGTTTTCACTTACGAACTCGCGAACTCAACACCGGCTGAAGAAGATGAAGATCCTGAACTCGATTCTCCGACTGAAACGCGAGACAACGTTCCCGTGGTTTCAGCACGAGCGAGCGAGCCGGAGATCATCTCTCGCAAAAAGCGAACGCGATATTCTCCCGCAAGCACTGCCGAAACAGTCGGACGCGATCGGTTCAGTCAAGACCTCGCTCAACTGTGGAAGCTGGCTCTCGAAATGGGTTCAGCCAAAGATGAGAAACAACTCGCGGAAGTCGTACTCGATGGATTACTCGCCGCCACGAAGGCCGATATTGGTGCGGTTTTGATGTTGCCCAAGCCGCTCGCAGGAGGCGCTCGCCCATCGCAATTGCAGTTAGTCGCCTACAAAGCAGCAGACAATCAGTCGTACAAATCAATCTCGAAATCGCTCTCACGCATGGTACTGGATGATCGCGAAGCCGTGCTTGCCAGAAATGTGGCCGATGACAGTAAGCTTTCCGATCGCGATAGCCTCGATGAGATTCAGGCCCGCAGCGTCATCTGCGCTCCGATTCGATCCGGTGAGATGGTTCACGGACTGATCCACTTGTATTCGACGCTGAACGACGAAACGTTGGAGCCAGAACATTTGGAGTTCGCACTGGCCGTCGCCGATCAGATGGCAACCGCGTTCGATAACATTCGCGAAAAGCAGTCATTGGCTGACGGACTGGCGCGAGTTGAGAATGAAAACGAAGTGCTGCGTCACCAGTTGGCAATCGACACCGAGTTAGTCGGCAACAGTCCGGAACTGCATCACCTCAAGCAAACAATCGGGCGTATCGCGCCGACTGGAGCAACCGTGTTGATTCGCGGCGAGAGTGGCGTCGGAAAAGAACTGGTTGCTCGTGCTGTCCACTTCAGCAGCGATCGTCGCAATATGCCGTTCGTCTGCATGAACTGCGCAGCGTTGAGCGAATCGCTTCTTGAAAGCGAACTCTTCGGTCATGAAAAAGGCTCGTTCACAGGCGCGACCGGTCGTAAACCTGGTAAATTTGAGCAGGCCCATCGAGGCACGTTGTTCCTCGACGAAGTGGGTGAGATGAGCTTGTCGATTCAAGCAAAGTTTCTGCGAGTCCTTGAGGGACATCCGTTTGAACGGGTCGGCGGAAGCACTCCGATTACGGTGGATGTTCGCGTTGTCGCGGCAACGAACCGTGATCTTGAACATGCGATTGAAGAGAAGATCTTCCGCAAGGATCTTTACTTTCGCTTGTTCGTCGTCGAACTGACGGTTCCACCGCTGCGAGAGCATCCAACGGACATCCCGCTCTTATCGCACTACTTTATGGAACGGTTTGCAAAGAAGACCGGACGTCCGTTGCGCGGCTTCACTGCCGAGGCGATGGAACTGTTGCAGAATTACAACTGGCCGGGAAATGTTCGTGAATTGCAGAACGGCATCGAGCGAGCCGTTGTGCTCAGCACGGGTGAACTTGTCACACTGGCGGATATTCGATTGTCGGGGCTTCGTACTCCAGTTGCCGTGAGTGCTCCGCCGACAATGCTCCCACAGGCATCCGCAGTGCCTGCGGCTCCGATCCCACCACTCGCCGAGACAGCGAAGTTTGAGAAGTCACTCGAAGACCTCGAACAAGAGTACATTCTGGCGACACTCGAACGGAGCAACTGGAACAAGTCGCAAGCGGCAGCAATTCTTGGCATCGAACGCTCAACATTGGATCGTAAACTGAAAAGGTACGGTGTTAATCGACCGACAACAGAATGACGTAGCTTGTTCTGCGGCTTGGATTTCAGAAAAAGTTGTTGACATGAGAGGGCGGTCTCTGGACAATTCGCCGGTCTTTCAGACTACCCACCAATGATTTTCCCCCCGTTAGAGTTTTGTGTTGTTGTTGGACTGCTTTTTCCTTCATGACACACTGTCTGAGTTCCGCGAATTTTGTTCGTGTTGAATGAGAACGAGACCTCGGTACGCGAAGGCTCTCGGTCTTTTGTTTGTTTGTTACCAAAACCCGTTAGAAATTGGAGTTGGACGAATGTCGTATCCGCTCGGGGCAGATTCGGACCTCGATGAAGAAGTTGGCTTTCAAGATGACGTGATCCTCGAAGACTCGGAATATTCCGACGAATATGAGGAGGTCGATTTTGAAGCGATTGGGGTCAACCCCACCGCTCCGACGAAAGCCAAACCAGGGTCAGAAGAAAAAGTGCTGATGTTGGCTGCACGCTATGCCGCTGGTATGCCGCTGTGGCACAACGATGACTGCACAGATCATGGCCCGGCACGAGCACGTCCGGAAGCTTAAATCGACGCAGCAGAAACACTGAGGCTCTTCAGGCTCCCCCTGAAGAGCCTTTTTTGTTGCGCTCAAAGATAAACAATATCGCCGACAGACGAAACCAGTCGCGACGCCCTGCCTTTGTGATTCACCACGCCGAGCGAAGTTCCGCGATGCGGCAACGTTTCGCTATGTATTTGTGGTTTGTGAAGCTGCAATTGTTGAACAGGACAAATGTGGTTGTGGAACTGCTGACTGCGGCGAATCGACATTGTCGCGTCCAGAGGCGGTCACTACGGCCTTTTTGACGTTGTTGATCAGTATGGTTCCCAGCGAACCTCCCAACAAAGCTGGAAGGAAGACGATATCTCCGATGACGGCAACCGCGATAATCGCCGCCATCAACCAACCAAATCGACTGATCAACAAAAGATCGGCTGGATACAGCATCAACATGCCAAGTGCCAAAACCGCGCTGGTCTCCCAGATCGCGGGCCCACTGTGACCAACGGCGAGTGCGATCGAATCTTCACGCGTTTTTCCGGCCTCAATTCCTTTGCGGAACCACGTGAGCTTGTGCAGCGTTCCATCAACTCCAATCCCCATCGCAATCGAGGCGGTCATCATCGTGCCGATATCGACAGGAATTCCGAAGAATGAAATCAGGCCAAAAATTTGCCCGATCGGATACACGTTGGGCAGCATCGTCATGAAACCGGCGGGAATACTGCGGACAGCAAAGATCATCACGATTGCGACTGTCAGGTACGCAACACCGAAGCTGTTGACTTGGCTGTCGAGTACCGCTTGCTGGGTTTGCAAGAAAAGCGGGACCATGCCGGTGACAAGGTGGTCCGTTCCGGCGTGCATTCTCAACACCGATTGAGCCATGCCGTGTACTTCACCAACCAGTTTGCCGAAATTGGAATCAGACATCACTAGGCACTGAGCCGTAATTCGCCACAATTCATCACCCGCTTGGTTCAATTGGGCGTCGCCCGGTTTGTGTAAATCGTGAGCCTCATTGACAACGGTAAAGAAGGATTTTGTTCCAGGAACATTTCCTTCTTTGATCCGTCGCTCCAATTCAGATGCTTTTCGGTTGTACGCGACCATCGCCAACGTTTTGGCTCCAGGACCGGGTTTCTCCGTCACTCCACGGAAGTCGGGGAGCGCAATTGCACCGCTGATTTCCGGATGCTCTCGCATGCGGATTTCAATCGCTCGCACAATTTCCATCCGTTCCAAAAAGTCCAACTGACTTTGGCTGTCTCGGTCAAATCGCACGACGACATCCACCGGCACAATCCCGGCGAGGTTCTCTTCGATATAGTTGTAATCCAAAACGATCTGAGCATCGGATGGGAAGTATCGAATGACTTTCGTCTCGGTGCGGAACCACTTCAGACCCACCACGCAGACAAGAGTCGCCAACGAGTAGCCCCAAACAATCCAGTGTCGTTTGCGACAGCACCAGCGACCAAAATTTTCCCATTTGGTCGCATCCACTTCATGAGGCTTCGGCGGCTTGAACGGAATCAATTGAATCAACGCAGGGAGCAGATAAAGCACCGCACCAACACCAATGATCGATCCCACTGCAGAATAAATTCCAAAATCGCGTACCGGCTTCAACTGGCTAGTCAGCAGTGATAGCAGACCGATCGCCGTCGTCACGGTCGCAAATAAGCAGGGAGCACTTGCCATCTTTGAGGCTTCCACAACCGCGTCACCGAGGTTGTGATACGCTGCATGTCGCCAATAGTGAGCAACGTGAATCGCTCCCGACATGACGACAACCAACAGAAACGTCGGCATCAATACCACGACCATGTTCATGTCACCGCCTGTCGCGGGGACAATCGACAACGTCACGAAGACTGTGAAGTACGAGACGAACAGCACAATCAAGGTGAGCCGGATGCTGCGCAACATCGTGAAGGCCACCAAAATTCCGACCAAGCCCGAAAAGCCGATGACCGAGCGCCGCCAAAACTGACGGGCAGGAACATCGGGATTCCAAACAGCCGTTTTCACGCCTTCATTCAACGCCATGCTGGCGACGGGACGTCCGCCCATGTGTAGTTTTTTCAGCGGGATTCCGACTTCTGATGCTGCACGTCGAATCAGTGCCATCGAAGTTTTTTTGTCCGCTTCTCCTGCCTCGCTCAAAACAATCGACAGCGCGATCGGAGAACCAAGTACTTGGAAGCAATCCTCGATCTCCGGAACCCCATCAGGCATGTCAGTCGTCGCGTTCCCCTTCAAAGACACTGCGAGATCACGCAGTTTGGAATCGATGGCTCCAGTCCACATTCCTTTCCAGCGAACCTGAAAATCGTGGGCAGAAATCGGATCGAACTCAACCGCAACACGATCGGTAGGAGGTGGAACAGAAGATTCGCTCGTCGCATCACTCTCTTGAGTCGAACCTTCTGCAACAACCGTCATGTCTTCTGGCAGTGTGCTATCCAAACTCGCGACTTCAGTGGTTTCACCAGTCTCTTCAAAGTCTTTCACTGCCGGGAGAACTTCTAGTTCCAGTCCGAGTTCTTTTTTGGCTGTTACGATCAGTTGTCTGATAACTTCTTTCTGACGCTGCCGCCCGAACTCAGTCAACTGAACTTTGAAGGTCCCTGTGCCGACGAGCACACCCTGTAAGCGCTTAATTGCCTCGTCACGTTCGACACCGTTTTCAACCATTCGGCTGACGATATTCTGAGGAGTGATAACGCGGTCCACTTGGCTCAATCCACCGCGACGAACGCCTTTCGCATCCAGCTTGCCTTCGAGTCGCTCTTTGAACTTGGCGACTCGCAAGTCTTGTAGGCTGCTGTCATCCCAAGAAATTAGGAAGCTGTCGGCACCATCTAAGCCGAAATGCTTCATTGACCACTTGAGAGTTACGGCATTCGGGTCGTCTGCTGGCAACCAATGCTCGATGTCGTTCTCAACGTGTGTGCCACGCAGAGACCACAGGCAGAGTGGCGTGATGAAGACGCACGCGACGATCACCCACAGAGCGTATCCATTACCCCAACGATCACGTTTCTCAAAAAAATGGCTCATGTTGTGTGCTGTCCGTGCCGTGCCGCCTGAGGCGATTATCTGATCAATCGCTTGAGCGAATCCGTTTTGATGTTGCGTCTCCACGCGCAAAATGTCCCCAAATTATTTCGGCTCGCGGTGAGTTCCACCGGCACAGTGAGAATGCAATTGGCTGAACTTCCCCATGAATCGCTGTCGCACAAGTTCAGGTCATTTGAGAAACGTGGCAAGATGAGTGAACCCCTCGGCCTCGATTTCTGCGATTTTTCGTAAGTGACGAAATTCTTAATGGATCGCTTCAAGCCTCGACTCGCTAGTGAATCAGTCCGATGACTTCATCCAGCCGGGGCGATACAACGCTGCCGTGTGGGATATTGCGAGGGATTTGGTGAGCCGAGTTGCTTCTTGGCGTTTTGAAATTAGAGGATCTGCGATTCGATGGCCAAACATGTTGAAATCAGTGGTGTCAAACTTCACTTGGCGGAACCCGATCCAACGGAAGGTCAATGGATCGGCCAAGGCGAAGTGTTGAAGCAGTTACTCGCTTGTTGGCTGGTCGTTGATCCGCGCGATCTGCCGCTGACTCCTCGGTTGGTCGGAGCACCCGGCATTGGCAAGACGACGCTGGCGATCGCGGGAGCACGTCTCCGCAAACAGCCGCTTTACATTTATCAATGCACGTCGGACACACGGCCCGAAGATCTGCTCGTCACGCCGGTGTTGGCCGAAAGCGGAAAGATTATTTATCACGCTTCACCACTCGTGACAGCGATGGTCACCGGAGGAATCTGCATCCTTGATGAGGGAAACCGCATGAACGAGAAGTCGTGGGCGAGCCTCGCGTCGCTGCTTGATCATCGCCGTTATGCCGAGTCGATCGTCGCCGGAATCACGATCCCCGCCGATCCGCATTTCCGTTGTGCGGTGACGATGAACGATGACGAATCGACGTTTGAAATCCCAGACTACATCCTCAGTCGCTTGCAGCCAACGCTCGAACTCGGGCATCCGGCGCGCGAAGATGAACTCTCGATCCTGAAGTATCACTTGCCGTTCGCCGACATTCAGATGCTTGACTTGACCGTCGAATTCTTGCAGCAAGCTCACGAATTGAAGCTCGACTTTTCGACTCGAGATGGGATAAACGTACTGCGGTACGCCATCAAACGGGCATCGCAAGACCCGACGCACCCGTTGGGCAAAGACGCAATCTGGCTCGATTCGCTGAAGCGCTGCTTGGGAAACGACGCGGTCGATCTGTCGACACTTGCCGAACGCAAGCGTGCGACGCTCGGTGGCAATGTCGTTCCGATGGGGCTTGGTGATTTCTTCTTTTCACCCGACAACCCACTGCATCCAGACTATCACGATGACGAAGATGAAGATGATGACGAGGGCGAATAGCCCCCTCATTTCGTCGTCGCGCTCGTGCAATCATTATCAATGAGTGACGCGAAGCCAGTCTCCTGACAACACAGCACCTGGAAATACCAGGGGGCTGATACCATCCGATTCAACAAGTCTTAGATAACACCTAGCACTCCGGAGTGGACAAGAGTTTAGAATGCTCTCTGACTTTCTCAAACTGAGCCCTCGCATTTGGGTGTTGCCGGTCATTCACGGCAGCGGTGACCTTGCAATTGAGGTGCGTCGCGTGATGCTGGGCCAATCGTTTGATTGCCTCGCAGTGCCGCTGCCGCCATCGTTTCAAGAGCAGGTCGAAGAGGCGATCACGTGGCTGCCGCAATTGTCGCTGGTCGTTCAGGAAGAGTCGCGTTCGTTTGGCGGCGAGCATGACTCCTACAACGACGAAGATAGCGAATTCGGATCAGGACAACCCGATGAAGATAATGATCGTCCGATGGATGATATTACCTCGGAGTTACCGGCAGAAAATGCTCTGCCAGCGCGCAGCTATGTCCCGGTCGATCCCTGCCAACCAGTGATTGCCGCCTTGCGGATCGCGATGCAGGAACACATTCCGCGAGCGTTCATTGATCTCGAAACGTCGAACTTCGTCAGTATGGCGGCGTATTACCCGGACCCCTATCCAGTGAAGCAAGTCTCTATCGACCGCTTCGCAGCGGCACTGTTACCCACGATTCCGCCTCTTCCGCCGGGGCAGCCGGAGGCTCGCGTTGTCTGGATGGCAAATCGACTTCGAGAACTTGAAGGACGATTTGAGCGAGTCTTGCTGGTCTGTTCGATGATGGATTGGCCGTGGATCAAAAACGCCTACTTCGATCACCAAGAGGACATCGCCGAGGACGACGATGTTGAGCCGCCCGAACTTTTCACGAACGATCCGCTGACACACGTATTTTTGCTGGGCGAGCTGCCGTTTATCACGGGGTTGTACGAATTGGCTCGGCAATCTTTGGATGACGACGAAAACCTTTCGGTCGATGGCGTCAAAGCTTTACTGTTGGCGACACGCGACAAGTATCGGCACGAGCTGAAATCGCGGGCTCGCAAGATCACTCCTAAGATGCTGACGACATATCTCAAATACGTCCGCAATCTCTGTCTGATCGAGCGGCGAATGACACCTGACTTATACACGCTAGTCATTGCTGCAAAGCAAATCGCTGGCGATCAGTTTGCGATTAAGCTGGCGGAGACCGCTCGTGAGTACCCATTCGTGCCGCGTGCAGAATCGAATCATATCAACCTGCAGGATTCCCAAGAAAACGAAGCGAACGATTCGCCACCGTGGCCGCAGCTCTGCATGACTAACGGCATCGCTCAATTGCCGGATGGAGATCTTGTGCGAATGAAAAGTCGCTTGCCGGGTCAAGCGATCGTCTGGCGATCATGCGAGCTCAAGCCACCCGCACCGAAGATTGACCAAGCCGAGTGGAGAATGCGGTGGAATCCGTTTCAACAGTGCTCGTGGCCGGAAGAAGACGTGGCTATCGAAAAATTCCGCACGCACGTCAAAGAGACCGCGCTGGCGATGTTGGGGGCTGACCTGATTCGTAGTGAGAAATTCTCGACCAGCTTGAAAGACGGACTTGATATTCGGGAAACGTTGCGGAATTGGCACACCGGCGACTTGTATGTGAAGGTTATCCCGCCGACACGTGGAACGCTGGATTGCGTCCTGATGTTCTTCGATTCACCAGCTGATCCGCGCGAGTATCCGTGGCGAATCACTTGGATCGCCGAACATCACGACGAATCAACGCTCTGCCTGTTTGCGACTGATTTCAGCCGCGAGATGGTCGGCCCAGGCATCGGCTGCGCCACTTACGGCGGAGCGATGTTCCTTTTTCCGCCTCGTCCGGTTCCAGAAGTTTGGACCGACCCGCAATTCGACTTCACCGACACGATGGAAGAGCGGCTATTGGCCGCTGCCTGCGTCTACAGTCAGAGCCGACACATTGCAGTACTCAGTGAATCTGCTCCCGGACTAGGCTGGCGCCGCTTAGCCAAAAAGTACGGCAAGAAGTTGCTACACGTCCCGCTGAATCGCTTCAGCCAAGAAACAATCCAGCAACTTCGCAACGTGCATGTGCTCAACGGCAAGAAGGTCCGTAGCTATGCAGCGGACTTCATCCGTAAGTCGTAGAGATGGGCGGTGAGAGGCCGAGCACATCAGCGTCTGCGACAGGTTATCGAGTCGCCTCGTGACTCCCGTCACAGTGAGCTTGTGAAGACTTCGTGGAGCACGTTTTCAACGTGCTCGAAATTATGTTGATCACGCACAGGCACGTTGGAAACGTGCCCCACGGCATTTCTTCACAACCTCGGAGTGAACGGTCTACTTTGTTTTACAAACTGAATTAAGGCAACTCAACAACCTTGCCATCATGTCGTGCGGATTCCATGCAGGCATCCATGACTCGCTGGGTCTTCACCGCAATATCGGCCCAGAAGCTGTCCGGCTTACCGCTGAGTGCGAGTTCGGAAAACTTGCGAAAGAGGTTCGTTTCTTGCGCGGTTGGGGCGTTATTGCTAGATTCACGTACCACGACCCTGCGCGAGTGGCCTTCCATGTCGAACTGACATCCGACCTGCTGAAACACGTCACTATGCACATCAAAAGTCGATTCGCTACCGAAGTAAGGGAGTACGAAATCGGACAGAGTCAACAGGCCTTTCGTGCCGCTGATGTTCGCCCATTGTTGCTTCTCGGTGATGAACGAGTTGTAAAACGTGGCGGAGACACCGTGGTCGAAAAACATTTCGGCGGAGAATTCCATCGGCACATCGGAGTGACTGTCTGGACGACGCGCCTTCGTCAGCATTCGGCCGCTGACGCGCAACGGCATCTGGTAATTCAATGCAAATAACGTGAACCGGATTGTGTACCAACCAAGATCTCCGAGACAGCCGAGTGGTTCGAGTTCGCTACTGGCTCGGATGTTCGAGTTCACCCATTCGTCAGGCGCACAAAAACTAAACGCCGATGTGATACGACGAATGCGACCAACGCTGGTTCCGTCATCAAGGACATCTCGTAAAGGACTCAACCGAGCACTGTGCATGAACATGACGCCGTCCATGAATTGCACTTTGCTTCGATTACAAGCAGCGATCATCTCGGCGACATCGTTCGCATTGCAACCGACTGGCTTCTCAACGAGTACATGCTTGCCGGCCTCTGCGGCTTTGATCACCCACTCTTTGCGAATGCCGGTTGGCAACGGGATATAAATGGCATCAACGTCTGGTGCCGCAATCAACGCTTCGTAGCTACCAACAGCTCGCGGAGCAGGATGATGTGGCACGGTTGATTGGCAGCCGTCGATGAATTGTTGAGCTCGCTCAACGCTGCGGCTGGCAACAGCGGTCAACGAAGCATTCTCGGCGTTGCGGATCGCCTGCCAATTTTTTTGAGCGATATTGGCTGTTCCCAAAATGCCCCAGCGGCAAGTTTTTGAGGTACTCAAGGTACGACTCCTGATGAAAATTGATGAATTAATCTAGCGAGGCGATCTTCCCGAAGATTTGCGAGTGACACAATGGAAACGATCTGTCGGAATTCGCCAACTCAAACAACTTTTCGCCATCCTTGGCGGAAATTTCACCATTGCTGATTCGACGATTCGAGGCCGGACTTCGATATACTCAACGCCCAAGGTACTTGGAAAATTTCTCAATGCTTGAGGTCATCATGCACACGCCACGCTCGCTTTCGTCATTAACTACCGGCTCCTACTTAAATCGGCGATCCTTTTTTCTAAGCTCAGTGGCGGCAAGCGGTGCGATGCTACTCTCAAGCCGGATGTCGTTCGGTGCGGACACACTCGGACCAGACCCCAAAGTGTTGAAGACGACTCGCGAAAAAGCGATCAACTTTCTGAAGACGACACAAAGTGAAGACGGCAGTTGGACCTCGAAGACTCAGCCGGGAATCACTGCGATGGTTTGCTTTGGCCTTGAGTGCGGAGGAACAAAAGCAGATGACTCAACTTTACAGAAGGGACTTAAGCATCTTCTCGGCTATCTTCAGAAAGACGGTGGTATCTATCACCCGGAAACGAACCACAAGAACTACGAGACAAGCTTAACCGTCCTCGCACTCGCAGGAGCGAATGCAGATGGCAAGCTTTCGGGCACAATCAAAGAGGCGGAGAAATTCCTACGTTTATTGCAGTGGGATGAGACGGAAGGAGTCGATAAATCACACCCGGCATTCGGAGGTGCTGGATACGGAAAATCCCAACGTCCGGACTTGTCCAACACGACTTTTTTGCTTGATGCGCTCAAAGCTGCCGGCGTGAAATCGAATGATCCTGCGATGCAAAACGCGCTCGTATTTGTCTCTCGATGCCAAAACCTCGAAAGTGAATTCAACACGACGGAGTTTGCGGCAAAGGTCAATGACGGCGGCTTCTACTACACATCGGCGGCGGGGGGAAACTCGCAAGCGGGTAAGAATCCAGACGGCGGCCTGCGGTCATATGCCAGCATGACTTACGCCGGCCTGAAGAGCATGCTCTATGCGGGCCTGACGAAAGATGACAAGCGAGTCAAAGCCGCGCTTGAATGGCTTCGTAAGTTCTACTCCATCGACCAAAATCCGGGCTTGGAACAGCAGGGCTTGTACTACTACTACCACACGATGGCGAAAACGCTTTCGACGTTGGAAGTCGATCTCTTCGAGGACGCTAAGGGCGAAAAACATGACTGGCGCAAGGAGATCACCGAGGCCTTGGCAAAGCGTCAAAAAGAAAACGGAAGTTGGGTCAACTTGGCTGATCGCTGGATGGAGGGTGATCCTAACCTCGCAACTGCATATGGGCTGATGGCGCTGAAATTCTGTGATCCGAAATGATCTCGATGCAATTTGTGGCATCTCACTGACGACGATTGTTGCGAGTCTGATGACTCCTGATTTTCGTTTAGAATCCGAGTTTGCACAAAGCACTCTGGTGGATTCCTCGTAAATCGCCGGACATCGTCACTAAGAAACTTGACTTTGCACTTTTTTGCCTCCTGGCACCGCGACTGCGGTGTACCGCGTCACCTTCCGCAGACGAGAGCCTTTGGTAATGGATTAGGGCAACAAGTTCTCGTCGCTGAATGGAACCAAGGCGATGCCATGAGCGCGACGACAAAAATCCCGAAGAAGGTTGTCACCCAACTGAGTGCTTTGCGCACGGAAGACCCAAGACGCAAGAAAGCCGATCGCCATCGTTGTGACCGTTGCTGCCGCTGTAGCCGTTGCTGGTAGAAAGATCTTGGCCTTGCTGGTGGGCGTCCGGGGTGAAGTGTGGAAGTCTGTTGGACAATGTCATTGTTCGTTGGGAAGGCCGATGACTGTTGTTCTGCGCAAACATCTCGACCACACTTTTCCCCGGACGCCCAGCTTTCATTGCGACTTTGCGATTTAATGCCGCTCGTGGTAGAGATTTGATAAGCCAGGTTGACAAATTGATTAAATCGCGAAATGCTCCTGCGGACTTGAGTTTGCGAATCTGAACATCAATCGTCGGTTTGCTTGGCTTTGTCGTCGGCCACGTGGCGATTGAGAACTCAAACCATGTGCAGGAGGCATGATCATGGCGTTGCGAATTCGTGAGTTGGGGTGGGCTTTGTGGAGTGACGAGTCGGGTGCCGTTGTTTCGGCAGAGTTAGCAATGGTTGCCACGTTAGGAGTCGTCGGAGCCACCGTAGGAATCGACACGCTTTCTAAGTCGGTCAACGAAGAATTGAGCGACGTCGCGTTCGCGATTCGTAGTTTTGATCAAAGCTACTCAGTAAAGCGAAGAGAATCCGCCGGCGCGCACATGGCGGCCTCTCAGTTTAAGCAACTCGACGTTAAGGCCGCACACGACCAACTTCGCCAACACAAAGCGGACACCGAATCCCGACAACAGAAACAGTTGGATGCACTGAAAAAAGAACGTGCGACCGCAGATCACTCCGAGCAAACGCTGGCTCTGTAGGCTCGCAACGGAATTCTTTGCAGAACAATTTCGAATCAACCAATAGGCCCGCTCGGATCGACGTCCGAGCGGGCTTTTGCATTTAGATCGAAGCACAACTTCGCTCAACTCACTTTAATTCACGAATCCACTGTTCAATCAGTTTAACCGCTTCTTCATCGACCATGTTGCTCGCCACGTGCGGCATCCTGCCAAGTCCTGTTTTCTGCATTCGATAGAGCAACATCGAACGTGCGGGATCGCCGGGAATCAAAACGCGCGGGTCTTTCAAGTCGAACGTTCCCTGCCCCGGTTTAACATCGATCACGCCGGTTTCCTTGAGTGGCAGCGACGAAAGCAGTACGAAATCAGCGTTCCCTCCGCCCCACTTACGGTGGCAGTGCGAGCAATTTGCTTGAAGGTACGACCGCGCTCGAGCATCGAGACTCTCATTTGAGTCGTGATAGGCGGACAGACGGACCAACTTCTTCGGCTCCGAAGGCAACGGCTTTGTGAAGAGGCCGAGATCACTGAGGTGCTGCAGTTGGTTCTTCGGCTTGCCATCGCCGTAATCGAAATCGCGGTTCAACTGCCCGGTCGTCGCTCCCAGAACGTATTTCGCGGCCATTGTATGGCAGAGAGTGCATTCGGCCCGACTCGGAAAATGCCACTTCTGTTCTCGAACACCGTTCGGAGCAGCTTTGTCTTTGATCTGGAAAACTCGATCGGCCCCCTTCGCTTCGACGAGTTCGGCGTCAGTCTGCTCATCGTTCCAAAGATAAGTGTAGCCGTTCCAAACTTGGGCTCCGTACTCGTCGTCGTTGCCGGGCATTTTGATGTGATGAAGCAGGCGAGTTTCCAATCGGCGTTTACTCTTTGGATTCCCCGATTCGAGTTCCAAGGAGAATGTCTTGACCATGACCGTACCATCGGGAAATCGCCAGCCAGGAATCGATCCTGGTGCTGGGGCGGGATAAACGACCGTGTCGAATTCAATCTTTGAGTCCCCCGGAACCGCCATGAAGCGATCCTTCAACGCACCGTCAGACCAGAGCGGTGCGATAACGTCGTAAGGGATGACTCCAGTAGCTGGCTTGTGGTCCTTCGTCGATGCGAACAAGCCTGTCTCGCTGAGCCTGCGAGGAAACTCTGGTAACGGTGTCGAACTGGGCGGGACTGGAACCAAGTGGTGCAGCCCACCGCCTACGAAATCAACAAACAGAATCTCGCCATCTGCATCAGGAATGATCTCGACGATGCGGACCTGGGTGTCGCAAAGCTCTCGATGCTCAGTGACCTTCGCGGCTTTCGCGTCGTATCTCAGCATCCAGACTTTTCCGGTGTCATAGTCGCCATAGATGTATGCACCAACGAGTTCTGGCAGACGTTTGCCTCGATAGATCCAGCCACCTGTGATCGAACGAAAGTCAGTATGCGAATGCTCGACAATTGGCTGCTGAAACTCTCCCTGCCCCTTCGGACGTTCCGGGCGGAAGGGATGCGTCCCTTCACGAACACTCCACCCGTAATTTCCGCCGCGTTGAACCAGGTAAACCATTTCCCATAAATCTTGCCCGACTTCGCCAGCCCATAGCTGTCCTGTCGGTTGATCGAACGAAAACTTCCACACCTGACGATGCCCGAACGACCAAACTTCTCCGCGAGCTTTCGAGTCACCAACGAATGGATTGTCTTTCGGAATCCCATACGCTTTGCCTCCTGTCGAATGATCGACGTCGATTCGCAAAATCGCTCCGAGCAGATCGCTGAGGTCTTGCCCAGTTTGCAAACCGTCAGCGATGCCGCTTCCGTCGCCAGTTGCTAGGTACAACATTCCGCCCGGTCCAAATCGCAAACAGCCACCGTTATGTCCCCCAGAGGGCCACTCCAGGATCAACTGCTCGGACTTCACATCAGCAGTCAATTTCTCGCCGCGGGTGAAAGTCAACCTCGACAGGCGACTTCCGTTCGGTGACGGATTCGCCGCATCAGCGAGTGATGTGACATACACAAAACCGTTCTGCTCAAATTGCGGATGCACCGCGATGCCATAAACCGTTCGCTTCAAATTCACGATCAACTGTGGCGTCGGCTCATTGCCAGAGAGATCAACTCCCCAGATTTGTCCGTGTCTTCCCGCGATTAGCAGTTGCTTGGTCCCAGGAACCAGCCCTGCCGACAACGGGTCTTCCAGTTTGAGTTGCGGATAAGCCAATTCCAGCCGATACGGATCAGGTGGCTCCGGAGAGCCGACCACTTTTGATGTCGTCCACAACGCTCGCTCGGCAGCAGTCGCAAGAGTTGTCTGAGCAATCAACGTCAGAACCATGCCGCACATCAACCAGGATCGCAGTCGCATCATTTAGTCTCCTAGATTTTTCAAACCGAGCAGTTTTGAACGCCAAGCGGTGTTTGTGTCATCACGAGATCAACTCTCGTTCGAGCCTCGTCTTGATTTCATCGCGCACGCGACGGAACTCAACAAGTTTTTGCTCACCGGTTCCCGTCGCATGCGCCGGATCATCGAACGGCCAGTGCGAGCGTTCTACTCGACCAGGAAACAACGGGCATTCGCGTTCGGCGTTACTACAAACGCTGATGATGAGGTCCGGAGGCATGCCATCTGGAGGCAAAAACTCGTTGATCGACTTGCTTGTCTGTGACGAAATATCGATTCCCACCTCGTGCATTACTTGAACGGACAGCGGATGCACGTAGCCAGCAGGCTTCGCTCCCGCCGAGAGACTTTCAAAGCGATCTCCGGCGATTTCTCGCAGCAGACCTTCTGCCATCTGGCTGCGACAAGAGTTTCCGGTGCAAAGAAAAAGAACGCGTCGTTTTTTCATTGGTTTATCTCGCAGTGAATGTCATCCAGAGTCAAAGCTGAAGCTGTTGTTCTTGTGGCGGACCTCTACGTACCCACCATCGCACAACTTTGATCGCTGAAGATGTTGTTTGCTCTCACGGATTGGAACGTCAGCCAACCGTGAATGGCAACCAACAGCGACTCGGTTCTTGTGGCCTTTCGGCAACGTGAGTAATTCGCAGAAATTCGACAACGCGGAAAACTGTCACAATCGGATCGACAACCGTGACCACTGCGGCGAGCCGCTATGACCTTCGTTGTTCTTTGACCTATGGTGGTGACGCTACGTAGCGATATTCATTGGTTCGAGATCCCGGTCATGACGAAGTCTCAGAAAATTATCCCCTTGGCCACAGCACCGCGAGATGCCAGCAATGCATCCGATAGCGTGCTCTCGCAAGCGGCGGTGTTTTCAAGCAATGCATCATCGAGTGTCTTGCCAGCAATCGCTAAGCGAACTCGAGAGCTTGAAGACGCCCTGCATGAACGGGACATGGTCGTGCAGATGCTCACGCAGCGGCTTGAGCAAGCGGCCGATCAATTGGACCGTATGCAACGCACGGGTACGGATCGGCGGGGAACCTCATTGGCAGGAATTCCTCCTGAGTTAATGGAAGGCCAACAAACTCTCCTCGACCAAATGAATCGCATGTTGGGTGAGTGGGAAGAGATTCAAGCCGGGCCGATGTTGAATCGAATCGAATCACAGATCGCTGAGCTAAAGGACTTGGTCTCCGCTGGTCCTTCCGTGAGCCGCTCCGAAAATACTCGTTCAACAGACGGAGGCCGTCCAAAAACTGACGCAGCGAGTTCGGTGATCAAGCCGGCTTTGCGTCGTGTGGAAGACTTGGTTGCGGCGAAGTCCTCAGATTGGGAAGTAATCAAAGCGGCGATGCTTGCAAACGAGGAGCTCAACTCGCCACCTCCAGTTCAAACAACAGAATCCAGCACCACTGCCTCCGCATCATCGCCAGGTATTCACGGCACATCGGAGAGCCTTTCAGAGTCGGTACTCGACGACTTGCCTCCGCAGCTACCGGAAACACCAGCGTATGTTGATGTCGATCAAGTCGGAATCGAAGACTTGCGTGAAGCAGTTCAACTTCGTGACGACTACATCTCGATGCTGACACGTCGCGTTGTGGCACAAGATCAGGCCACGCGATTCCCTGACTGGGACGCACTCAGTCATGTCCCGTCAGAATTGCGCTACGAACTAGAAAACCTGCGTCAGCAGTTGCAACAAAAACTGAAGATTGCCGAAATTGATCTCTCGTTACAACGAGCTCGACTGGCTCGTGAAGATTCCAAGCTACAAACCAAAGCGGAACATGTCGCCCGACAAATGCGGCAAATGGGGCTATCCACTGACGACGCAAGTCCTGCGGCAACGGCAACGCCAAATCGAATAGCAGATGGGCAACAAGGGCGTCGATGGTTGCAGTTCCTGCAACGGTCCACGGCAGTGTCCAATAATCCGACAGCAGGCTCGTAGCGACACGAATACAACCACGAACGCCTGCACGAGGCTCTGGGTCTGGTTGTTCCTTCCAGTCGCGATCAGGCCAGCCATCGCCGCTTCCCGAAAGTGATCCAGTCGATGGGATATGGGTCTGTGCCTAGCGGTTCGTCGACGAGTCCGCCGGCGTGAGTCCAGTCACCACCGGCGACCGCTGTCTTATGTGCTCCGGAGAACACTGCGTTGGCCAGTTCAAATTGAACGACGCCGCAGAGGGCCCGGCCCAACTCCTCCGGCTGACCCCCATCTCCTGACCTCTCCACGAAGTCTAAAAAAAGCACTGGGGCAGCCTTGTTCGCTCCGTTCACAAGGCTACCCCCTGCTATCATCCCACCCCATCAACCAGTTGCCCATGTTCCCGAACACCCGTTACCAATGTCCTCGGTCCAAGCACGATGGTCAGGGCGTGCCACCGACGCCTCCTAGCCAGCCGTAGCTGATGCGGCGAGGACACGAACATTTTGCAAATATCGTTGGCTAACATTCTCGCCGCCCCAAACCTTTGCGAACCTTCGCTGCATTTTTGCGTTGATGAATCTCCGACAGAACCGCTTGTGCCTTGCCAATTCTATCTACCGATTATTGAGGTGCCCCATGTTGCGACAGTTGTTGATCGTTCTGTTGGCTGGCCCGTTCATTTCTCAAAGCCTGCTCGCGGCGGACCGCGAGACCAAAGTGCGAGGAGATAAGAAGCAGGTCGAGTCCGCCGGGTTCTGGATCTACAACGATCTACCACGTGGAATGGCGCTGGCTGCTGAATCGAAGAAGCCGCTGCTGGTCGTATTTCGGTGCATACCGTGTGAAGCCTGTGCACAACTCGATGAGCAAGTTGTTGAACGCGATCCCAGCGTGCGAGATTTGCTCGACAAGTTTGTTTGCGTGCGGATCGTGCAGGCCAACGGCATGGATTTGTCGCTGTTTCATTTCGACTACGACCAATCGTGGGCTGCGTTCTTGATGAATGCGGATCTGACGATTTACGGACGTTATGGAACTCGGTCGCACGAGACAGAATCGGTGCATGACGTGTCGCTCGAAAGTTTTTCCAAGGCGTTGGCCGGAGCACTCGAATTGCATTCGCAGTTCCCAAAGAACAAAGAGTTATTTGCCGCTAAACGTGGCCCAGCATCAGCGGTGAAGGTGCCAGAGGACTTTCCGAAATTGAAAGGAAAGTACGGAGCGAAGCTCGACTACGAAGGCAAAGTCGTGCAGAGCTGCATCCACTGTCACCAAGTCGGTGAATCGCTGCGACATGTCGCCCGCGAAGGAGGAAAGGCAATTCCCGACAAAGTTCTGTTTCCGTATCCGAACCCGAAGACGCTCGGACTGATCCTGGATCCGAAAGAGCGAGCGACGATCAAACAAGTGACTGCTGGCTCGGTCGCTGACAAAGATGGCTTTCAGGTTGGTGATGAGATCACTCAATTGTCCGGCCAGCCGATTCTGTCGATCGCCGACGTGCAATGGGTCTTGCATCACGCAGACGCGAGCAAGTCGCTGAAGGTCGAGCTTCGTCGCAAAGGGCAGGTGAAGTCACTGACGTTGTCACTTCACGATGGTTGGCGGCGTGCGGATGACATTTCGTGGCGAGCGACATCGTGGGATTTGCGGCGCATGACACTCGGCGGCATCCGACTGGAATCACTTCCAGAGGAGACTCGCATCGAGTTGAAGCTGCCCAAGGATCAATTGGCTTTACGAGCCAAACACGTCGGCCAATACAACGAACACGCGGTCGGCAAGCGAGCGGGATTTCTCAATGGTGACATCATCGTCGCCATCGACGGAGATCGCAGCCCGCACACGGAATCGAGCTTGATGGCCCGACTTACCCAAACCAAACGCCCCGGCGATCAAATCACGTTGAGCGTTTTGCGCGGCCAGCAGAAGTTCGAGTTCAAGTTCGCTCAACAATAATGCGGCGAAGCCGCAACTACGTAGCCGTCACGCTCCGCGTGACGAGCCGAATGATTGCCAACGCTTCTTGAAGCACTCGGCTCATCACGCGGAGCGTGATGGCTACGTAGAATCTCACTGAAACAAACGCAAACAGGCTGTTAACTCCATCAGGGGTTGACCGAACGTGCCGGCGAGCGGAGTGGTGTCATCCCCCGGACTCTTCAGATCGTCAGCAGCGCCGTTTCCAACGCGGCGGCTAAGACGTAGGACGTATTTAACTCGGCGGCATCAGCGATTGTGTCATTGCCCTCGCCCGGTGTGAGCGTGTCAGTTCCGCCTTGGCCGTTGAGGAAGTCGTCACCCTCATCACCGAGCAACACATCGTTCCCCGCTCCGCCGAGCAGTGTGTCGTTGCCATCG
>JAPLNX010000293.1 GCA_026400935.1 Planctomycetia bacterium
TCAGCCCCCCGGTTAATCGGCGACGAAACCGGGGGGCTGACGCCGCCCCGCTCGCTGATGAAGTTTTCTTGCGGGACAACGAGCGTGTCATCGTCCCCTCCCGATTTCTTGCGCGGCTTCGGACTCTTGGCTCGTGCCCGTTTGGGCGGAGCGGCGACAGCGACGGCGACCGTCTCGCACGCGGTGTCTTCGGCCACTTGAGCGGCGATCGTCTCCAAGACTTCGGAGACTCGCTGAGCTTCGGTGCTTTCGGCAACTGAGCCTGTTTCTTCAATTCCGCCAGTCACCTGCAAGCGTTCGAGCGTTGCGATGAGGTCGGCGTATTCGGCGTCTCCTTCTCCCGCACCGCTTTCGATGTTGGCCATGATCTTGCGCACGGCATCCACCATCGCCAGCAGTCCGTTCGCGATCACGCCATTCAGCCGCATCTTCCCGTCACGCAGCATGACCAACAGGCTCTCGCCGACGTGCGTGACATGTTCCAGCTTATTGAACGCCAGAAACCCGGACGTCCCTTTGATTGTGTGAATCGCCCGGAATACGCTGCTGAGCTTGTCACGATTGTCAGGAGCTTCTTCCAACGCCAACAGATCTTGGTCAAGCCGATCGAGGTTCTCGTAACTCTCAACCAGAAATTCCTTGACGATGTCATCTTCTGTTTCCATGCGACAATTCCTCGATCATCTGGTGTGGCAGCGCGGGCGAGTACGAGACGTTTCTCGTTTTCGGCCACAGATGAATCGAGGCTGTCAGACTCCACTTGATTCCTTTTGTCTCACTAACCGTTGAATCTTCGCAACGTTGCCAAACGGCAACAGTCATGCCGGTCAAAACGATTGGAGAGGCTGTTGGTCACAGATATGTCGCGCGGTTTCAAAGCAATCGTTTACCGCACGCTGGAGGTCGCATGCGGGATCCGCAATGAAAGGTAAGCAGGCCAGCGGGGTGGCGTCGTTTGTCTCTGCGTTCCATAGGCGATTAATCATCAGAACGCGCACTCTCCGTAGTACAAAAGCCCGCAAGCCACTGAGGCAAGCTCAGTGGGGGGATTGGAACCGCTTTGCTCTTAGCGTTTGAGCAATTCCGTCAACGACGCGGCTTTTGCAGGGTCGGCGGCGGCGATCGCGGCGAGGACTTTGGCCGCCTGGGCGTCCTTCATGCTCTGCAAAATTTCGACGACAACTTCGTCGCGGTTTTGCTTCGTGAGTTGTTGCAAAACATCCGCCACAACTTCAGTGGGCATGCTGTCGTAGATGGCACCCAGCCGTTTGGGAGTGATCGGCTTGACGTCCGCTTTGGACGTTCCCGTTTTGGCGTCAGTCGCGGACTTCGCTTCCCCTTTAGGTGCCGTCCCATCCGACTTGGTACCGTCTGATTTCGCCCCGTCTGATTTTGTGGGTATTCCGCGTAAGGCATTGAGTTCGTCCTTCAACAACTCTCGCTCGGCCTGTAACGCTTTCAAAGCCTCTTCTGACGATTGCGCGGACTTATCGAGTTCTCCACGAGCTTGATCTCGCTCGACTTGTGCGGCTTTCAGGGCGTCTTGAACGATCTGCGAGGATTTGCCGAGCTCTTCATTCAATTGCTGACGCAGTTTGTTGACTTCGACTTGCTCGGTACGCACATCAGAGAAGATGAGTTGCATCGCTGTCTCACGATTTTCCAGCCGTCGCTCTTTTTCGTGAGTCGCTCGCAACCGTTGATTCAGCGAGACAACAAGTTGGCTGAGTTCATCGACTCCTTCCACAAATGGCGGGCGAACGGCAATCGGTGGCTCCGGCTTTTCCTCGAAAGGTTCCTGTTCTGCATCGGGCTTGTGTGGTTCTTCCTTAGGTTTTTCGAGACCCTCTAACGGATTCTCGTTCGCCTTCGCCTCAGCCACTTCTGCACGCTTGATGGCCGCATTTAATTCGGCCTGATGCTTCTGCCAAAAATGAGTCGCACCGGCCGATGCCCCACCGAAGAGCAGCATTACCAGCAGTAGTTGGATTGCAGTCTTCATGGTCTTGAGTCCTCAATCATCGCCGCCAGATTCGCTTCTTCCAGCGGTTCATCCGCCAACACCGCACGCTTCGACCACTGCTTCATGACCACGTCGTCGAGTTCGATTTGCTGCTGACGACTCCCTTCATCGACATGTTCTTCCCAACGCTGCGAGCGGAGATGCAACAACGCTTCGACCTGTTGAGTCACTGCCGTGTAGTGAGCCTGAGCCTCTCGAAACCGCCGTTCGACTGCGCTGAGTGTCTCTTGAGCCGTCTGCAACGTCTCGCTGAGTTGTTGAGCGTGTCGTAACGATTGCTCTCGAAGTGCCGGCACGATCGGCTGACCGACACGTTCAGACAACCGACAAGTGATGTCGATGCGCCGCTCCAATTCTTGCACAGATTCTTGAGCCGCTACCATTTCCCGCCCCACGCGAGCCAATATCAGTTCGGCCTGCTTCTGCCGCTGCTGGTGGTAGCGGAGGAGTTTTTCGAGTTGGAAATGGAAGCGTTTCATAGGACGTGCGGGGGTTGGATGGACTTTGGATTAGACCCCACCGAGGCAAGTTCGGTGGGGTTGGCGGACATCGCTTTTTTTGGCTTAGAAATTTGTGATTTATGACTTCATTGGACATCGATGCTTTGGATTGGGCTCTTCACTCAGTGGGTCCACCGTGCTGCGATCTGGTCCATGACAGCACGTGTTTCGGCGAACTTAAACTGCTCACCGGTTTGTTGCTGCAGGAACGAATTGATTGCGGGCATCAGTTCGATGACCTTGTCGATTTGCGGGCTAGTTCCCTTTTGGTAGGCACCGATGCGAATCAAGTCTTGCACCTCGGCATGCATGGCCATGACTGCGCGGAGTTTGCGTGCGGATGCTTGATGGGCTTTGTCTGTTACTCCGAGGAACGCGCGGCTGACGCTTTGTGAAATGCTGATCGCAGGGAAATGCCCTGCCTCACCGAGCTTGCGATCAAGAACAATGTGTCCATCCAGCAGTGAGCGAGCCGAGTCGGCTACCGGTTCACTGAGATCGTCACCTTCGACAAGCACTGTCAAAAAGCCCGTGATACTGCCGGTCACACCGTTGCCGAGTTGTTCGACAGTGTTTGCCAAAAGCTGAAACACAGACGGCGTGTAACCACGCGCACTCGGCGGCTCTCCGAGGCTCAGGCCAAGCTCACGTTGTGCCATGGCTAGTCGCGTGAGACTATCCAGAAAGAACAGCACGTTCGCTCCGCGACTGCGAAATGAATCCGCAATGTTGATTGCAGTCTCGACAGCACGAATCCGCATCAACGGCAATTGATCGCTGCTAGAGATCACCACGACTGACTTCTTCAAACCGATCTCACCCAAGCTGTCTTCCAAGAACGGACGCAACTCACAACCTCGTTCGCCGACGAGGCAGATCACGTTGAGGTCTGCTTCCGCAGTCTTCGCGATGTTCCCCAATAATGTACTCTTACCGACACCGCTGCCAGCGAAGATGCCGAGACGCTGCCCGCGACCACACAACAAGAAACTGTCGATCGCTTTTTGGCCGGTGATAAACGGCCGCTCGATCCGCTCGCGTTCCAGTGCCGGTGGCGGAGCGTTACGCACGAGCCGCTTTACCGCAGGACGAATCGGACCTTTATTGTCGATTGGTCGCCCCAAACCATCCAGCACACGCCCGAGCAATCCCGGCCCTACTGGAACCGTGCGCCTCTGTGGCGAGCGAGTTACCGACATCCCAGAACGCAGTTCTTCGGCGTGCTCAAACGGAGCCAAGCGTGCGAGTCCACGTGTAAATCCAACAACTTCCGCTGGGATTTCACGACCGCTCAGTTCGCGAATGAAGCACTGATCTCCTATCGCTGCCGGCAACGCACATGCAAGTCCGTCTTCCGCAATTCGCAGACGGCTTTGCACACGAAACCCATCGTGAGCATCGACCTCGCGCTTCAGACGATCGAGAGTGGCAGAGAGCATGAAGATTTACCTGGATTACTACGAAACCAAAAGCACCCTCAACTCGTCAATCTGTCGTTGCAATTCGTAAACGATTGATACTTCGCCCGACGCTGCTTGGCAGTCACCGCGAGCGAGATTCTTGTCGGCTTGCACTCGGACATGATCTCCGAGTGTTGTGGCTGATACGTGTGATTCGACGTGCTTCTGCCAGACGACAAGGTCCGCCGGATGCAACTTCACAACGATGCTCTGATCCGTGTTCAATCGCTCGACTACTTCGCGAACGAGGTTCTCGATTGGAAACTGATCGCTATGAACTCGATCGAGAACCAATTTCGCAGCAATCGCGTGAGCGAGTTCGATCGCTGTTCGCTGCACTTCGGGCAGAATGATTTGCTGCCAATGAATCTGCATCGTTTTCACGGCGTGTTGTAACTGACCGCACGCCATCTCGAGCGTTTCGATCTGCTCACGCAGTCGCGTATTGGACGGCGTTTCGGCGGCAGAATTTGCCGTTCGACTTCCTGACGATTTGGGCGATCTCGCCGACATGCGTTGAGCAACACGCCGATGTTGCGCTTGCAGCCAATCTGGTGGCGGAGTTGTCGCAGCACCGAGCACAACGCGACGAATCGGTAGTGTCAGCAAGACTGTCGTTTCGGTCATCGGAGTTCCATTCACGCTTCGATTCGCGAAATCCTTTTCGCGTGCAGAGCCATCGTGATGCGAGGGCTGACCACTTCACGATCTCTTCGGTAAGAACACTCCTGGGAGTCTTATGAAAATCGCTGCAAGACTTACGAACGCCACACCCGGTGAAACGGGCTTGCCCAGCTTACTCAGTTGCGGACCAAACGCGGCACCCTCATCGATTGATGATTTATCGATACCAGCGGAATCTCGTAAAACGGACCCTACGCAGGTTGGCCAATCAGTCACCGCGTTCGACGCTGTCTTGGCGATGTTCAATGTCTCGCAGAATCTGCCGCAACAACTGCAGCCGACAATGACAGCATCGAAGAGTGACATCATTGCGACTGCCCCAGCGGCGAGTCTCGACGTCACGAGCGACGTGGTGAATCAGACGCCGATGGCTGATGTTTCTTTGGCGCGATCACCACAAATCGTGGCATCAGCGGTTGCACCGTTGATCGCATCGACGGCCACTTCGTTGCCGACGGTTGTCGAGAGTCAATCTGTGAATTCTCCAACGGCTTCTTTGGGACAATCACAGATCCCGAACCCAACACCTGCAGCAAGTGTTGATTCAACAACCGTTCCGACTAGCGAGAGCACACCTACAACAGAACCCAGTGAGCCAATTGCGGCAACGCAGAACTCACTGACACTGGAATCGACTGCGTTTGTCGAAACATCCAACAGCGCAACAACACTGGATGGTTCCGCTCAAATGCCTCTCACGGTTACAGTCGAAACAAAAGCGACTCTGCCGAGGCCGGTTTCTGAGCCTCGTTCACAACGCGCCGCGCCCATTGTTTCTCCAGCGTACACCGACTCAAATTCCGGTGCCGTCACCACTGTTCGCGAGGAACCGTCAACATTATTCGGAACGCTGACAACGGGATCAAACACGCTATTGATGCGTGATTTTCCGAAGAGTTTCCCGCGTTTTCTTGATGCTCGACGTGATGTCTTGGGCGAAGAAGGTTTGCGTCATCGACACGAGACCGCCAATTCGCGAACCGTTGCTGATCTTGTCGGCTCGACGAACCCAGCGAGCGAACCGACTGATCACGGAGTTCGACAAGTCGATGTGTCGCATATGGCCGACCAAGTCTCAGCCGTGATGCAAACTCATGGCCAGGAACTTGCCGCTGGGCAGCCCGTTGAAGTGCATTTGCGACTCGACCCACCGGAACTCGGTATGGTGCGAGTGCACTTGCGCATGAACGATGATGCTGTTTCAATCCGCTTCATCGCTGGAGATGAGGCAGTGACGAAGTTGCTCGAAAGCCAGCTTCCTGATTTGCGGCAATCGTTGGCTGAGCGTGGTCTGGAGTTCGCGCAATGCAATGTTTCGTGTGATAGCCGACAACAGCAGTCGTCGAATTCTCATCGCGAAAATGATTCGTCAATGTTCGCAGCGACGCCAGTCGCGACACGCTCATGGTCGCGACCGGCGTTTGTTACTCGTTCGCTCAACACAGGCAGCGGCCGCATTGACATCCTGGCATGATCCTGAGAACTCCGACACTGCAAGCTGCAATTTTCGCCGAAGTGAGATTGGGAAGTTCGCAGGATTCGGGCATTGTGTGAGAAGCCCAGAGAACGACTGTGGCAAACACGACCCGCGGATCGAATTAGAGAGAGTGAATTGAGAGAGAAAACCGTGTTCGTTTTCTCGAACGCACAGAGCTTTTTCGAGGACAAACGATCATGGCCACTGCAGCCGTATCAGCCTCAACGACTGCCGACGTCAGCCGTGATCAGTTTCTAAAACTTTTGGTCGCCCAATTGCAGGCTCAAGATCCTTTAGAGCCGATGAAGGACCAGGAGTTCACTGCGCAGTTGGCTCAGTTCTCGCAATTGGCTGGAATTGAAAAACTCAATGCCAACTTCAGTGACCTGCTGGCGCTGCAGCAGATCACCCAAGGGGCCGGGTTGATAGGCAAGAACGTCACTTATCAAGCGTCAGACAAGACGATTCATACGGGACATGTCGAAGGCTTTTCGGTGACAGACGGCCATTTGCAGCTGCGCGTTGATGGCCAAGAAGTTCCCCTTTCGCAGTTTCAAGGAATGACCGCAGCCGCATGATAAAGATAAGTAACCATCGGGTTTCGCGTGATGAGCCGACTGTTTCTGAGTCACGAAGATGAAGTCAGCGATGACAACCTCGTTTTCGTGGAATGTTGAGGCACGATCGGCTCGTCACGCGGAGCGGTGACGGCTACGTAGAGTAAGGCCCGGTTTGGGAAATCGGGCTACGGAAGATGCACTAACAGTTGGAGTAACTTTAGGAGACGTGACGGATCACGTGGGGCACGGACGCGCGAAACATCGCCCTCGCACGATTGATACGTCACTCATGAGCAACTCCCTCGCCGCCAGTTCGTCTGGTCTACGCGTTCACCAGCAGATGTTGGATGTCGTTGGCAACAATTTGGCCAACGTCAACACACCCGGCTACAAGAGCCAGCGCATTCGTTTCTCGAATCAGTTCTCGGTCTTGCTGGAATCCAGCAGCGGGCCATCGGAGAACGCGGGTGGTAAGAACCCGGTTGAGATCGGACTGGGTGTGCAAGTTGCGGGTGTCGATACCAAGTTCACACAAGGGACGACCGAGTCCACGGGCAACAAGCTGGACCTCGCGATTCAAGACAACGGCTTCTTTCTGGTCCGTCACGACAAGGATTACCTCGTCGGTCGAGCAGGTGCGTTCTCTGTTGATTCCAAGAATTTCTTGGTGGACTCATCGACTGGCGATCGGGTTCAGCGAGTTGGAACCATCGGCGAAGGGACCGCCACAGCACCGGCATTTCAGATTCCTGGCAACAACGACATCTCGATTCGCAACGGCATCACGATCCCCGGCAAGGCGTCGGAGAACATCACGTTTCGAGGCAACTTGGATGCACGCGCGGATCTGCCGCTGGCGACCGTCATGATGTCAACGATGCCGCTCACGGCCAACGGTCAA
>JAPLNX010000004.1 GCA_026400935.1 Planctomycetia bacterium
AAACCGACACAATCGCAGCCCGTAGCTCGGTTCTGCCCACCGCACCGGCGCATCACCCGCACCACAAAAATCCAACAAGCCGCACTCCAAATCTAATGGCAGGTTATTTCTTGGTCGTGGCACTAGCGCGTTCCGGCTGATCATCGAAAACTGCTATTTCCAACGGAGCCAAGCATGTCAAGACGCTGCATCCTCTGCCTTTTCATTATCGTTGGTTTGTTCGGCCAGTTTGGTGTGGCTCAAGACACCAAAGCCGAGAAGAAGGATTCGCCGAAGCCAGCAGTCAAAGCACCGCCGATGAATGTAGTGCCGCCGACGCAGGCCGATGTGCCCTACGGCAAGCACGAACGGCAAGTGATCGACTTCTATCAAGCCAAGTCGGACACTCCGACCCCGCTTGTGTTCTACATTCACGGCGGCGGTTGGCAGGGAGGCAGCAAAACGGGTTTCAACGTGAAGCCGTTTTTGGAAGCGGGCATCTCCGTCGCGGCGATCAACTACCGCTATGTGAAGAACGCCGTCGAAGAAAAAGTGGAACCGCCGGTGAAGGCTCCGTTGCATGATGCCGCTCGCGCACTGCAGTTCGTGCGTTCGAAGGCCAAAGAGTGGAACATCGACAAAGTCCGCATCGGTGCGACTGGCGGCTCGGCGGGTGCCTGCTCGTCGTTGTGGCTCGCGTTCCATGACGACCTCGCGGATCCGAAGAGCGACGACGCGATCGCACGCGAATCGACTCGCTTGTACTGCGCCGCGGTGAGTGGCGCTCAAGTGACGCTCGACCCGATCCCGCTTCGCGAATGGATGCCGAACTACAGCTACGGCGCGCATGCCTTCGGTCTGAAGAACCTCGACGAAGTGAATCAGCAGCGCGAGAAGATCGCCGATTGGATCAAGGAGTACTCGCCGATGTCGCATGTGACGAAGGACGATCCGGTGATCGGCCTGTTCTATGGCGGTGTCGCCGGAGCCAAGAAGGGCGAAGAACATCCCGATCCGACGCACTCACCGATGCTCGGCCTGATGCTGATGGAAAAGCTCAACAGCATCGGCGTTGAAGGCCACATGACTTACAACGGCGGACCAACTCCGAAGTACCCGAACGCAACCGCATTCTTGATCGAGCGGTTGAAGAAGAAGTAGAGATGCTCTTCACGCCAGCAGTTCTCGCACAACCTTCGCTCGGGTCAGATCCGTATCCGTCAGCGTCTCTTGGCGTCCTTCGTGATCGAACGCCAATCGTTGGTGATCGAGGCCGAGGGCGTGGAGCAGAGTGGCGTGAAGATCGTGCATGGTGACGACCTGGTCGATGGATTCGTAACCGAAGTCGTCGGTGCCGCCGTGAGCATAGCCCTGCTTGATGCCGCCGCCGGCGAGCCACATAGAGAAACCTCGGCGGCTGTGATCGCGGCCGTTCGCTCCTTGCGAGACCGGGGTGCGGCCGAACTCGCCCATCCAGACAACCAGCGTTGAATCGAGTAGTCCGCGCTGTTTGAGATCACGCACCAACGCGGCGCTCGGCTGGTCGATGCCGGCTGCGACGTTCTTCGTCGCGTTGGCGTTGTCCGCGTGAGTGTCCCACGGCTGGCTTTTCAAATAGACACCGACGAAACGCACGCCTCGCTCGATGAGCCGTCGAGCCAATAGGCAGCGCGAGCCATAAGCCTGAGTCGCCGGCTGGTCGAGCCCGTACAACTTGCGAGTCTCCTCCGTCTCTTGTTGGAGATCGACCGCTCCGGGGACGGCCGACTGCATCCGAGCGGCTGTCTCGAAGTCGCGCAGCCGGGCTTCGAGATCCGTGTTCTCCGGGAACCGAGCGGCGTGTTCTTGATTGAGTCGCGCGACAAGATTGAGTTGCCGCGCGCGGGCGGTAGCGGTGATGCGATCGGGCGTACGCAGGTTGAGCACCGGAGCAGAGGCATCACCGACGCTGAAAGGCGTCCCTTGATGCTGTGCCGGGAGCCAGCCAGCGGACCAGTTGAGCGTGCCGTTGATCGGCAGTCCGCCGGGGTCAGGGAGGACAACGAACGCCGGCAGATCCTGATTGCCGGAACCGAGGCCATAGGTGAGCCACGATCCGAAGCTCGGACGATCGGTGGCAAGTGGATGTCCGCTGTGAGCAATGCGGAGGGCGGTCTCGTGGCAGACCGATTCCGTCGTCATCGAACGCACGAGCGTGATCTCGTCCGCGATTCCCGCGATGTGCGGAACGATCTCCGATAACCGCATCCCGCACTCGCCGTGCGGCTGAAACTTAAACGGCGAGCCGAGCAGGTTCCCCGAGGCCGACGGCGACAACGTTTCGACTTTGCTCTGCCCCGGATACGGCTTGCCACTCAGCTTCGTGAGTTCCGGTTTTTCATCGAAGAGGTCCATCTGACTCGGACCTCCGTTTTGAAACAGACACACAATCCGCTCCGCCTTCGGCGCATGATGCGGACCGACTGCCGTGGCGCGCTCCGCCGCGCGCGACTCCCGCGCCGTCAGCCACGACAGCGCGATCGATCCGAGAATGCCACTGGCGGACTGTCCGAGAAACGCTCGCCGTTGTGCGCGCAAGATGTCGTTAAGAGTTTGCATCACAATCACTTTACTAAGAGCATCTCACAGAATGGAATCTCAGTCGCGGGAGCGACTGAGCTACGTAGGCGAGTCGCTCCCGCGACTCGCATTCGGAACGTCTATCGGAGTTCATTCTGTCAGACGCTCTAAAGACATTTTCTGAAATCAGCCGGTACGCGCTAGCGTCGGGCGTGTGCTCGACAACATCGTCCGCGCGACGCCCGCTCCGGAAGTTTATCTACCTCACTGACGACTTCGATGACTTCGACAAGAACTGCGACGGCAAAGCCGGAATTCGTCGATGCCACACGGGGAGATTCCTTGCCGAGAGTATTCCCGCACCCGACGCGGTTGGCCCCGCCCCCAAGTAAACATTGAAGGAAACACATTCCTGTTGCTGCGATCGAACGGGGGCGACACAACGCGGGTATGAAAACGATCTCGATTCACGAATTGCACGAAGAGACGGATCAGTGGGTTCGTCTGGCCGCTCAGTACGGGGAAATTCTCGTGACCGACAGCGCAAGTCCGTGGCGAAGCTCGTGCCTATGAACGAGTCACCAAGGAGGTCTTCGTTCAAGGACTGGCAACCGAGTCCGGAATTCGCCGCCATCATGTACCGGCCCATGGGCGGAACGGATAGCACTCAGATCATTTCCGAGGATCGCGACCGGACATGATCGACGCTCTTGATGAGGCGTCCGTCATTTTGGGAACGCCCGGTCGAATGCCTTGTGATCGCCAATCCAGACCCAGGTGATCGTGTTGTCTTGCAGAACCCCGACGGCCCGGTGGTTGCGCGTCACCCGCACTGACCAGAATCGAGGATCGTTAAACAACCGATGGAAATGCAAACCGGGATGTTGCGGGTTGGCCATGAACTGCCGATAGGCGTCACGAGCCGCGCGGCGTACTGGTTCGGAGAGTTCGCGGTACAACTTCCAAAACGATGGCAACGTTTGGGAATTCATAGTTGATCGAGCTTCAGCGGGCTGGCCTGACCGGACTGGATTTGTTCCAGGCACTCTTCGGCAAACGACGCGAACGCGGGGCGAGGGCTTTCCTCAGCCAGAATGCTGAGCCAAGGATCGCCTTGAGGCTCGGGAAACACGACCAAGACTTCGACTGGCCCGGTTTCTGGAGGCGGTTCGGCCAGAGTCAACTGACCGTTCTCGTAGGTGGCCTTCATTGCCTTCATGGGAAAAGCTCCGGTTTGAGCGAAAGCCTGCCAGCCAACAATTGACTCGCCCGCGACAGTCTCAACGAATAAAAGTGTAGCTCGGTCGAGAGACCAGCCACAACAGCGACTCATCAATCCACGGGATGACGACTGGCCCTCGCATTTTGAGGTCGTTGGCGGTCGCACCATCGGCCGAACACCGGAAGGGCGCGTGACCGTTGAACTCTTGCAGATGAATCGCCCCGATCTGGTACAACTTCGGCGACTCCTCTCGGCCGTAGGTCGGTCGTCCCAATCGTGATTCTGGTCGTCATCGACGAGTCCACCAAATGCAAACGACGATGAAACACACCGAGCAATTGGCATCCACGACCGGAGCCTTCGAGTACATCGAAGCGAAGATCCGCCGCGATGCTGAGGGGACGTCGTTTGGCGGCGACTTCGAGTGGCTGTGCCAGTGGTTCTTGGAAAACGCTCCGAGGTATCGAGGGTTGTTCGACCAAGTTTGGCTGTGGAAAGATTGGCCGGAGCGGTGGGGAGCGGATGCGGGAATCGACCTCGTTGCTCGCACGCGGACGGGAGTGTTGTGGGCCATTCAGACCAAGGCATTCGGGCCGCACCGAACGATCCCCAAATCCGAGATCGACTCGTTCCTGTCCGAATCGAATCGCCCGCAGTTCGCCTATCGGCTGCTCATGGCGACGACGGACGACATTGGGGCCACCGCTCGCCGGACGCTGCACGGACAAGAGAAGCCGGTGGGGCTGGTTCTGCGTGGTCATTTCCTGACGGAAGAAGTTCAGTGGCCGGTTCAGATTGGAGGAACCGCCGCACGGCTGCCTCGGTGGACGGCACGACCTCATCAAGTCACGGCGATTGAGGCTGTGGTCAATGGGTATCGAGATCATGACCGAGGCCGACTCATCATGGCCTGCGGCACGGGCAAGACACTCACCGCACTGTGGATCGCCGAGCGGTTGCAGAGTTCTCTCACACTGGTGCTCGTCCCGTCGCTCTCGCTGGTGCAGCAGAACCTTGCCGAGTGGGGCCGACATTCAACGCAGGACTTCGACACGCTCGTCGTCTGTTCGGACGAGTCGGTCGTGCAACGCAACGAAGACACTGCGCTTCAATCGACGGCCGACCTCGGAGTGAAGGTCACCACTAAGCCTGCGGAAATTCAGCAGTTCCTCGACCAGCATCGGAAGCGACCGGCCGTCGTGTTTGCCACATACCAATCGTCCGACCGCATCGCCGCCGCTCAGGCCGATTGGGTGGCACGTCCTGACCATCGGGAAGGGCGTGGTCTTGGATCGTCGCACACCACGCCCTTCGATGACTCAGGGACGTGCCACCCTGTCGGCAAAGCGAAGCCATTCGATCTGG
>JAPLNX010000157.1 GCA_026400935.1 Planctomycetia bacterium
ACTGCGGGCGATTGATTCACGGCAAAACCTTCCCAATACCTCCGGTCCAACAACGGCAAGGCGTGCGTGCCTCACCCAAACCACGTTTTCTCTTGCGTATTCTGCGCCATACTTCCAGCAAGGCAAATTAGCTTGCCCTGTCTACAGAATGAGGTCACTCGCGTTCTGAATCCGACTCTGGTAATAGAGAAGGAAAAGGTCGAGCTAAGCCACGGGCTCACTCACCACTTCGTTTGCATGAGGGCGATTGTCTGTGGGAGGTGAGTAGCCCCAGCGATCAATCGATGTTTGCAAGAACGGCGTCCAACGATCAACCGTTGCTTCATCAAACTTGTAGCGGTTGGTTTCGTAGCTCGACATCGAATGCACGTAAGCACTCATTTGTGGTTGAGCGGCCTCGAATCCCGACAAACTCAAGTGTGAGTAAATCCGTTCGAGAACGGCCATCGGCTGCTGCGTCATCTCTTCGTGACTGACTTCGACCAATTGATTTGGCGGGATCAGCCCTTTGTCGCGCAGCAGACGTTGCATCAGCATTTGATAACGCTGCAAGACATCTTCTTGGACTGCGTTCCAATCGTGTTGTTGCAACGAGAACAAATTTAAAAAGCGATCCATCAACTTCATCGTTGATGCAACGACGACGAACGGGTTCCGATAGACGTGGATGAACTTCGCATTCGGAAACATCTTGAGCAACGTTGGAATGCGTCCGGAGTGCGCCGGGTTTTTCAATAACAACTGCCGACCGCTGTTGGCTAAGGCGACCTTTTGCAGCAAGTACCGATATGTCACTTGCCACTGTGCGGTCTCTTTTTCGGACAAGCCCTCGAACAGAATTGTGCGGCGAAAGATGCTGTCTCCCTGACGCGGGAAGTAATAGCCGTGATAGTGCGAAACGTCGGTCATCGCACCCAATGCGAAGTCTTCAGACATCGGTTCGTCGAGTCCAAGCTGTACCCCATCCATCGGTCGAGTTGCAGGAAGACTTTTCTGGAGAGCTCGTCGCAGCAATGGCGAAAGTGTGATGTTGCCCCAAGGCAGCAGACATTGCAGCAGGCTGAGGTGACCGAACTGCGGGTCTTGCAGCAGGTGATTGTGCATGTTCGTCGTGCCGCTGCGCCAGTGTCCGATGATGAAGACTGGCGGCGGATCAAGCTTTTGATTGGCGATCGCTCGGCCATGTCGCAATCGTTCATAAGCTCGAATCGGTGCACCAAAAGCCGCACATCCCGCTGCGGTCGCGAATTGCTTCCAGCCAACGGAATTCACACCATTCTCGCGGACGACTCGGCTCAATACTGAAAGACGACTCCCCGCCAGCGGGTGTAGCCATTTAAAAAGTTTGTCTTGATTCATCGCTTGTCTTGATTCACCGAGAGTATCCAAAAGCATCAAACGCAAAACGCCATTCGTTTGCGACCAGTTCTCTCTCACTCGACAGTAGTGTCTCGTCGTGTCCGGCAAGTTTTCCTGGCCGAGCGGACCCGGCATTCTGCAAGCGACATCGCAGTTCGTCAAAGCCCGACAACTCAAGTTGCGAGTAAACGCATTCCAAAGTCCCGAGAGGATTCTCTAAGAGATCTTCATAGCGAACTTCGGCGAGTTGTTCGGACGGAATTTGCGTTCGGTCGACAAGATACTTTTGCAACATCACTTGATAGCAGCCGACCGCATGACTCGTCAGCGATTCCACCGGCACTGATTGCAAACTCCACAAGCCAGTCAACTCTCGCCAACGCTGAGTCTGTGCCGCGTAAACCTCATACGGATTGCGGATCAAGTGAATGAGCTTCGCCTGCGGGAACATCTCCAGCACCCGCGGAATCCGCCCTGTGTTCGTTCCATTGCGAGACAACAACCGTTTCTTCCCGGTGAACCACGCGACCTTCTGTAAAAAGCCACGATAAGTCCGCTGCCACACACGAACCTCTTCATCCGACAAATCCTCCAACAGCACCGCACGACGGAAGGCCAACTCCGCTGCACGCGGAAATGTGTAAGCGTGATAGATCGATACATCACACAATCCCGCCATCGCGAAGTCGTCCCCTTGCGGAGCCTCCAACGACAGCGGCAAGTCATCCACGTGCCGAGTATGGTTCAATCGTTTGGTCAAGAATCGCCGGAGGCAAGGCTCAAGGGTGACCCAGCATTTCGGCAACACGCTATGCAGCAGCCTCACGACCGCGAATTGTGGATCGTGTGCCATCAGTTCGTGCATCAACGAATGACCTGATTGCCAATGCCCAATGATGAAGACGGGGCAAGGGTTCAACTCGAATTGCTGCGCGCGCGACTCATGACGCAGCGACTCCCAACATCGCTCAGGAGCTAACGACCAACTCGCCGCCTTGATCACCGCCGCATGCCGCCGAAACTCCGCATCAACGTGACCGTACACGCTCTGCAAATGCCGCCAATGGCCGGGAGCACTTCCAGACAAAAAATGCGGCAAACGCCGCTGAGGCTTATCCGACATCCCACGAACTCCATCCGCGTCGTTCAATTCCTGCCATGTGAGGTACACCACTCCGGTCAGAGTCTAACGACAACCCCATTTTTCCTCCGCGACCTCCGTGTCCAAGTTTTTTGCGATCGAAATCAATTAGAGTCTTCGATTGTGAATTATGCGCGCTGTGCGCGCAACTTTGGAATGGCGGCGTATGAACCGGATGGCGATCAGGCAGCGTGACTGAGGCCTTGGTGGTAGAGCGTGATGATCGTACTCAGAAGACGTTGGCCCTC
>JAPLNX010000338.1 GCA_026400935.1 Planctomycetia bacterium
TGAACCTCCCCGCCAACCGCATGGCATTCAGTCCTGACGGGAAGCGGTTGGCAACGGGCGGTCACGACAAGGCGGTGACGTTGTGGGACGTTGCGACCGGCCAAGTGACGCTCCGATTGAATGGACTCCAGCCAACGATCGTCGGCGTGGCCTTCGCTCCCAACGGTCAGCGACTGGCGGCAGGCAGCACCGACGGCACACTCAAGGTCTGGGACATCACGACCGGCCAGGAGACGTTGACGGTCAGGACTCCCGCTTGGCAGATTGCCTTTAGCCCGGACGGCAAACAACTGGCATCCGCTGGCAACACGGACCAAGCCGTGAAATTGTGGGATGCCACCACCGGTCACGAACTGCTGTCGCTGAAGTTGCCTCAGGGCGGAGTGAGCAGCTTGATGTTTAGTCCCGACGGGAAGCGGTTAGCAACTTCAGGCCATCCCTCAGGGCCAACTGTGTGGGATGTCTCGACCGGCCAGGCCACACTCACATTGAAGGCCGCGCCATGGAGCATCGCGTTCAACCCGACCGGCAAATGGATCGCCACGAGCAACTACGACAATGAAGTGCTCCTGTCAGATGCCGTAACCGGCAGGCAACTCGCCGCGTTGAAGGGTCACACTCAGCGAGTGGCGAGCGTGGCCTTCAGCGGTGACGGAAAGCGGATCGCGTCTGCGAGCGATGATCTCACCGTGAAAGTCTGGGATCTCGTTCCGGGAGCCACTCCACCGGGTTCGCCTCCCAGGAAGCAAGCGGCCGCGATCCCGGTGCTCAAGGCGGGAGACGAGGTGCTCACGCTGAAAGGACATGGAGGCGACGTGGACGGTGTGGTGTTCAGCGCGGACGGCAAGCAGTTGGTGACAGCCAGCGAAGATCAAACCGTAAAAATCTGGGACGCCTCCGACGGACGAGAGCTTCTCACCTTGAAGGGTCACACCGGCCCGGTCACTTGTGTTGCCATCACCGCCGACGGAAAGCGAGTTGCATCGGGAGGTCGGGACCAGTTGGCAAAGCTGTGGGACGCCACAACAGGGCGTGAAACGCTCTCGATCACTGCGGGGACGAACTACCTCACCAGCGTCGCATTGAGTCCAGACGGAAAGCGCCTTGCCTCGGCGGCGATTCTGACGGTCAAGGTGTGGGAGACCTCGAACGGTCAGGAAGCGTTTGCCCTGCAAGGACACTCCGCCAACGTGAACACCGTGATCTTCAGCCCCGATGGAAAACAGATGGCCTCGTGCAGTCATGACATGACGGTGAAACTGCGAGACGCCGCCAATGGTCGTGAGACGCTGTCCTTGAAAGGCCATCGCGACGCCGTCATCGGCATCGTCTTCAGCCCGGATGGCAAACGACTCGCCTCGGCCAGCGACGACCAGACGATCAAGGTCTGGGACACGACCTCGGGGAAGGAACTGCTCACGTTGATCGGCCACACGAGCAATGTCACGGACGTGGCCATGAGTCCTGACGGTAAGCGTCTGGCGTCGGTGAGCGGTGACACGACAACACGCCTCTGGGACGCCGAGACCGGGCAAGAACTGCTCATCGTGAAGGGCCATTCCAGCAGGATCAACAGCGCGGCCTTCAGCCCCGACGGGAAACGACTCGCGACCGCCAGCGATGACCGCTCGGTGAAGTTGTGGGACATCACGTTGACTCCCAAGGACGAAAAGAAGTCCGCCGCGAGCCGGCCAATGCCTCCGAGCGAGGTTGACCATCCCGTGACTTTGAGCGCAGAAACCGCACGAGTCACTCAGGCGACGCAGGATGATCCGCTGACCGTCACTCTCAAAGGCCATGCGGAAGCGGTGACTTCCGTGGCGATCAGCCCCGATGGCAAGTGGCTGGCTTCGGGAAGTTCCGATGGCGTCGTCGTCTGGGATGTCGCGGATCGCAAGCCGAGATTCACGCTTCGCGCGCATGGCCAATATGCCATCTCAAGCGTGGCGATCAGCCCGGATGGCAAACGTCTCGCCGCCGGAGTTGACAAGGTCGTGAAGGTGTGGGACGCCGCGACTGGTGCCGAACTGCAATCGCTTGCCGGCAACACTGGCCGCGTCAACGGCATCGCCTTCAGTTCCGATGGTCAACGCATCGCCTCGGCCACCCAAGACCAAACGGTCACTTTCTGGGACAGCGCGAACGGCAAAGTGATCGACACACTGAAGGAGAAGCTACAGTCCTTCGGAGCGATCGCCTTAAGCCCCGACGGCCAGTGGCTGGCCATTGGGGTTTTATCAGGTGACACCACCGGGAAAGTGTGGAAAGCGGCCAGCCATGAAGAATCATTTGGGCTTCACGGTCATGACTTCTATATCAAATGCCTCGCCTTCAGCGCGGACGGCAAGCGACTCGTCTCCGCCAGCGATGACGGTAGCGTGAAGATCTGGGACACGCTGACCGGCGATAATTTGCTCACTCTGCGCGACCGTCGCTTGGCAAAGTCACTAGCGGAGTCGCGGGCGCATCAGTCCAATCAAATGAAGAGCGTCGCGGTCAGTCCAGATGGACAACGTCTGGTGACGGCCGGCAGCAATGGATTCGTAAGCGTCTGGGACGCCGGGACCGGGCAGAAACTGCTCTCTTTGGAAGGGCATCAAGGCGAGGTGCGCGGAGTCGCCTTCAGCCCTGACGGAAAGTGGGCGGCGTCGGCGGGTGCCGATGCGATGGTCAAAGTCTGGACTCTGGCAGATCGTCCGACATTGCCTCCCGACGGAACGGTCCTCAAAACCAACGTCGATCCCAAGAAAGCGGAGGCTGACCTCAAGGCGTTCGAAGGAACCTGGCAGGTCACCGATTACGCAACGAATGCGAATCAACCCTTGCCGCCGGAAGTGGCGGCTTCGATCAAAGAGCAGCGCGTCGTCTTCCAGGGAGACGTGTTGACGTTCGCCTCGAAAGGCAGAAGCGAATCAATGGTTATCACCGTTGATCCCACACAACCCCTCAAAGCGATTGACCTCTCGTCATTCGATCAAGGCGATTCATCTCCCTCAATGTTGGGCGTCTATTCGCTCGCCGGAGACACGTTGAAACTCGCCATGTCGCCGATCGAAGCCGGCCGGCCGAAAGAGCTGAAGCCCGGAGATGGAGTCCTCACCGTCATGACATTAACGCGAACCAAGTCCTCCGACGTCCAACCGACAGACTCGTTCAACTTTCACACATGGCGGCCAGCGTCGAAGAACCTCCAGCGGATGAACGTCAAAGCGAAGTTAGCCAATCGCGAATCCCTCCGCCTAGCTCAACTGGATCGAGGTTTTGGTCTGCCAGAAACAATCTCACGCTGGGGCGTGATTGGATTGCCGACGATGACGGACGACGCGGGCATACCCGATGCCATGTGGAAAGAGATCACCGCCATCAGCCACATCGTCATGCTCACTCCCTCGGTGAACGACGCATTGCTCAAGCAACTCTCGCGACACCGAGGCTTGATCGCGCTGCACGTCACCGGTGCGTGGTCGGCCACCGCGTCGAGCACCGCCGAACTGAAGAACTGCCCGCACTTGATAAACATCGGCCTCGAAGGTTCCCCGGAGACTGTGGAGACCGTCCGCAAACTGACGGCTCTCAGCAACCTGCGCGACTTGACGATACTCAACGCCACCGCCACGCAGGAACTGGTGACCGCGATCACAAAGTTCAAAGAGCTGGAATCCTTGAACCTCCCCGATGCCGGAGTCACTGACGACCAAGCGGCGCAGATCTCGACGTTGAAGAACCTCAAGTTTCTAGTCCTTCAGCAAGCCAGAGCGGCCGACAAAGACAAACTCAAACTGTCCGACAAGGGACTGCGATCCCTGACGAGCCTCAAAGACCTGAGGTGGCTTGACCTGCAAGGCCACGCCTTCTCGGCCGAAGCGGCCGCTGACTTCAAAGTGTCATTGCCCAACTGCCAAGTTCTAATGAACGTGACAAACCCCAAGACCAACATCGAGTTTTGAGAGACGCGATGACCGGCCGCGAACTTCTCATGCTCCGTACTCTGGCACAATGACCGACGCGGGATGAAACCAGTTTCGCTAAAAGACACGGATGACAATGCAGGACATTTCAGAATTTCAGAAAGGTTCAGAATGAATCTCTGCGGCAGTGACTGGGTAGAAGCTCTCGACCGGGATGACCAACTCGTCGGCCATTTGGCGACAGATGAACTTGTAGAACTGTGGAATCGCGCAACCATCAAAATCCAAGAGTACGGATTTGCCATTGAATACGGCGACTTGGAGCCACCGAAAACCGGCACGTTTGATGGTCGGCGAATCGTGGTCGATCCGGACGTTGGCCTGGAGATGCAGTGTTTTATTTTGTTGCACCTGTTTGGTCATTCGGTCCAATGGGTCGCGCCGTCGTTGGAACACAAACTCGATGCGCTGCAAAACACCTCGCAGAAGGAACGATTCCTCGAAGTCCTGCATGATTACGAATTTGAAGCGGCGCAGTTTGGGCTGAGTCTGCTGCACGACGTGGGCGTCACGCACTTGGACTCGTGGTATTCCGACTTCGTGGCCACGGATTGGCGATACGTCGAACGGTATTATCGCGAAGACAAAAAGATACCGCCTTGGGACGAATGTGTGGCGACTGGCCAACCTCTGGTTCAACCGTTGGCCATCCCGCCGCTGAAACACCGTTTAGTTCAAGTCCGATTCGCGTTTTGAACGAGAACGCCTGCGAGGCATTTCGTCGTTTAACCGCACGCCGCAGGCACGCGCGTTCTGGTTGAGTGTCACAGATCCGAACCGCTCAAACGCGCGTGCTTGCGGCGTGCGGCTAAACGAAGCAGGCAGGACGCGCAAGGGTTGATTGACAGTCAGAACGGTGAGGGCTATCAACCTCCTTCACCTCTCAACAGGGCATCTCTCACGTTCCAGTTTGATGAAAGGCTTTGGCATGATTTTCAATAAAATGTGGGCCGTACTCGGAGCACAGGTCAACAAACTGGCCAACTTCTTCTGGACCGCTGATCCGATCGCTCAGATGCAGTACGAATACGACACAGCCGTCGCTCAACTGCAAGACGGACGCAAAGGCTTGGAGCAGTATCGGGCGCTGGTCGAGCGAGTTTCTCTGCAAGTCACCAACGCTCAGAAACACGCCGCCAACTTGGAAGCCAAGGTGAAAGCCTATCTGCAAGCTGGCGATCGTGAGTCCGCCGCCAAGTTCGCGCTCGAAATGCAGAAGGCCAAGAGCGATCTCGAAGAGAATCAGGCTCAGCTCAAGATGCACGAAGAGGCGTACAACAACAGCCTCGAAAAAATCAAACACGCCAGCAGCAAGCTCGCCAAGGTGCGCGAGAAGATTCAGAAGTACGACGCCGAACTGAAAATGAGCAAGGCGGAAGCGGAGATCGCCCAGCTCGCGCAGACGTTCAATTTCGATGTCACCACCGACTTCGGTCAGATCGAAAACGTCATTCAGGACAAGATCGGCTTGAATCGAGCCAAGTCGCGGGTCGCGGCCGACCTGTCGCAAGAGGGCATCGTCGATGTCAAACGTGAGCAAGCCGCCGAGAAAGTCATGGCCGATCAAGCGCTGCGGCAGTTCGAGATGGAGATGGGACTTGTGACTCCCGAAACCGCCGGCGTGAAGGAAGATCAAAAGGAACTCGGCCCGGCGACGGTGACGCAAGCGGGGAAGTGAATAGCGACACACTAACCCGAAGCGTCAGCGAGGGCGATTGCTTATCCGGCTGAACTTTCGGCGAAGTGTTTTGGAGCGTTCGCCCTCGCTGACGCTTCGGGTTAGTGAGTGAGCGGTCTTGGATCACACGGCTTGGGAAGTGACGGAGTCGATGAACGAACCTGACAATAAAAACTCAGCCGAGGATCTGACCGCGTCGCTTCCCGCTTGGAGTCCGACTTGGGCGAAGGAACTGGCCGATCTGTATTTCTCAGGCACGATCAACACGTTTGTGCTGCACGGCGGCGTACATGATTTGGTTCGGCAATCGGCTGCGGACGGCAAAGACAGTTTCACGTCTCTGAGCGACTTCCTGGCCTCGCAGGTCTTTGGCTCGTGGGACATCGTGTTGAGCTACGATTTGGGACGTGGGTTGCACCCGCTGGCGGGAGCAGACTCGAAGCGATTGCAGCAGATGATGCAGCACGTCACAGCGTTGCTCGGCGCGCCGACGACTTGGACCCGCGACCCGGACAAAGTGCTCGACCAACTAGAGTCGCTGCTGCAACGGAATCTGCTGGAAGACAACATCGCCAATCGCAAGCGGATTGGTTTGGTCTTCGAGCATGCTCAGTTCTTGGTGCCAACGGGCGATCTGGCCTCCGTGGCGCGCGGGCAGGCGTCGCGGTTGGTCCGATTCCTCAGTTGGGCCTCGAATCCGTATCTCAAGCGGCTCAACATGGCATTCTGCCTCGTGACGGAAAAGCTGTCCGAGATCAGCGAGCGGTTGGTCAACAATCCGTATGTGGCTTCGCTGCAGATCCCCCTCCCGAGTGATGAAGACCGGCGACGATTCGTGGCGGCGACGGCACCGAATATCTCCGGCGGTGGCCTGACCACAGAAGGTTTGGTTCAGAATTCCGCAGGGCTGAGTCTCGTGAATCTGAACGTGCTGTTGTCGAACGCCAGCGTCCGCGGGCTCGACTCCAAGCAGTTTCGCAAGCTCAAGAAGAACATGATCGAGCGGCAGTGTCAGGGACTCGTCGAGTTCGTCGAACCGCCGCACACGCTGGACCTGATCGTCGGTCAGCCGGAAGCAAAAGCTCGTTTGGTGCAAGATGCGAAATGGATCGCCGAAGGGAAACTCGATACGGCTCCGATGGGCTATTTGTTCTGCGGTTCGGTCGGCACCGGGAAGACGTTCTTGGCCGAGTGCTACGCCGGCTCAATGGGCATCCCCTGTTTGAAGCTGCGGAACTTTCGATCGAAGTTCGTCGGTGAGACTGAGGGAAATCTGGAGCAAGTGCTGACGGTCTTGAAGTCGCTCGGCCCGGTGGTGGTGATCGTCGATGAGGCAGATGCGACGCTGGGTGATCGGAATCAAGACGGGGACTCCGGAACGTCAGGTCGCGTCTTTTCGATGATCGCTCAGCAAATGGGAGACACGAAATATCGCGGGAAGATCATCTGGATGCTGCTGACGTGCCGTCCTGATCTGTTGCCGATCGACTTGAAGCGACAAGGCCGCTGCGAGGTTCACATCCCGCTCTTCGCACCGACGACCAGCGCGGACATCGCGGCAATGTTTCTGGCGATGTCGAAGAAAAACAAAGTGCCGCTCGCGGCGGACGCGATCCCCGATGTCTCGCCCGACCGTCAGTTGAGCGGTGCGGATTTGGAAAGCATCTTACTTGCCGCGCGGCGCGGTGCCTTGTCCTGCGAACGAGATCTCGTTGAAAAGACAGACCTCGAACGAGCGATCGCCGAGTTCATTCCGTCATCGGAAGGCTTGGAAAAAGAGATGCAAGAAATTGCGGCGGTCCTCGAATGTACCGAACGAAATTTCCTGCCTCCGAAATGGCGAGAGCAAATCGGCTCGCCCGAAGCGCGAGCCAAGCTGCAAGAACGCATGAGCGTCCTTCGCCAGTTGGTGGAGAGCTGACAATTCTCAGTGAAGCAAACGGAGCAGGCGACGCTGTTCAATCCGATTTCAAATCTCAGATTTCAAATTCATACCTTGAAGGATTTCACGATGGCTGATTCCCCAGTGCGGCAAAGCTGGCTCGATGACAAATCCCAAACGACGTTGATTGACGATTACACGCAGAAGCTCGTCACATTCATGGAGGCCATCTCCGATGGGCATGTGGACGATGCGGAGTTGGCGGCTCAGGAGCAGCGGCTCGTCGAGCGGATGAATGAAGTTGAGCCGTCACTCGACGATGCACTGCATGACAAAGTCACACGACTGTTGTGCGAACTGACCGCCTTCAACGTGATGCAGACTTTGCACTCGCTACAGGCCAACCGGCCACAGACGAAGTTCCTGGGGTAAGGGGCGAATTCGTCACCAAACAGGCGAGCCGATGGGCGTTAACCCTCGGACAACTGGGGAAATTGGATCATGTCCGGGGCCTGACGGCCTCCGGCTCACCAAAAACAGAAAGCAAATCATGGCAGGTCAACCGAAAGTTCCGTTCTATCTCGCGGTGGCAGGTGTCGTCTTCGGCTTGATTGCGTTCGCGATGTTCCGTGCGGATGTTTTCGCGCCGAAGGGGAAGCAGGATCAGCCAAACGAAGTGATTGATCTGAAGAAGCTCGGCGGTGGTGGGGACGAATTTAAGCCCGGCGCGGTCGAGGCTCATGACGATTCGAGCGTCACAACGCTGAAGGAATACTCGTTCAAGCCGTCAGAAAAACTGCCTCCCGTGAAGGGGATCGCGGCCTATAAGCCACTGGCCGACAACACGGTTCGCTTCGCGCTCAATGTGTGGGCCGGGTGGGCTCCGATCATTCATGCGAACAACGGATTCAAGCCAGGGAAAATATGGAAAGCGGCGGACGGCAAAGATTTCAAAGTCGAGCTGGTGCTGATCGATAACCCGATCGAGATGCGCGACTCCTACGCGGCTGGCGATGTGCAGATCGGTTGGGCCACGCTCGACATGTTGCCGCTGTTCGTCGATGGCTTCGTCGATTCGTCGGGCAATCCGAAAGACAGCCGCGTGATGCCGCGCGTCTTCCAACAGATCGACTGGTCGAATGGGGGCGACGGCATCGTGGTTCGCGACAATATCAAGACCGTTTCCGACCTGCGTGGCAAGTCGATCGCTCTCGCCGAGAACTCTCCGTCGCACTACTTCCTGCTGAACATGCTCGTGGCCGGCGGCGTTCAACCCGGTGAAGTGAAGTTGAACTTCACCAGCACGGCTTTTGAGGCGGCGGCAGCGTTCAATGCGGACCAAAAGATCTCGGCGGCGGTCTCGTGGGCTCCAGACATCTACAAATTGTCGGAGGTGAAAGGGAACCGCCTGCTCGTGTCGACCGGGACCGCAAATAAGCTGATCGCTGACGTTTGGTTCGCTCGCGCCGACTTCGCTCACGACCATCCGCCGATGATCGAGGGTTTGGTTCGAGGCATCTTCGACTCGATGGCGGCTCTCAAACAGGACGCCGAAAAACAGAAGGTGTCCGAACTGATGGCCGCCGGATATGGCCTGCCCCCGGCCGACGCACTCGGAATGCTGGGCGATGCTCACAGTACCAACTGGGCCGAGAACCATCAGTTCTTCAAGAACCAAAACAACCCGACCAACTTCGCACGAGTCTGGAATCAATCCTATTACCTCTATCGCTCCATTCGGCAGGTGAAGAATCAGTCCGTGCCGTTCGACCAAGTCATGGATTTCACGGTCATCGACAAGCTGGGCGAGGACGACAAGTATCGTTCGCAGAAGGATGAGTCGCTTGCCCAATTCGTCCCCAAGACGACCACCGAAGTGCGTGGGGCCGAAGAAATTCTCACCAACACGGTCGTGATTCAGTTCTATCCCAACAGTTTTGAAATCTTCAAAAAGATCACGAAGGATGAAGAGGGCAAGACACTGGAAGTCGATTACGACCCGAAGGCCAAGTTTGTCGTCGAGGAAATCGCCAAGCTGGCTGGCCAGTTTGGCAATGCCCGAATCATCATCGAGGGACACACTGACGGATCGATGCGCGGCAAAGTCCCCGACGATATGCCAAAAGAGTTGTCGAAGAGTCGAGCGAATGCGGTGAAGCAAGCGCTGGTCCAGCAGTTCAAGTTGGATCAAAACAGGTTCAACGTCGAGGGCTTCGGCTGGGATCACCCCGCCGATACCTCCGACCCGCTGAACCACGCCAAGAATCGCCGCGTCGAGGTCAAGATTTACGCGGCGGAACAGGAGTAGGTCGGCATGAACTCCTCACTTCTGAATCGACTGCTGCGCAACTGGCTGACGTTACGCAGACCGGTGTCGAGGTTGCAGGCCATCGGCTTGGGAGTGGCCTGCATCCTGCTTTGTTTAACCGGCTGGTGGCTCATCACTCAGGGGGCGGCCGAGTCTCGTCTCGTCGGTCCCCTGACGCTGCCCAGCCCGGCGGAAACATTCAGCAGGTTCTCAGAGCTGTGGAATGATTTTGCTCTGACTCGCAACGTACTGGTGACATTGCGACGAGTCAGTATTGGGTTCGCGCTGGCGTTGATGGTCGGCATTCCGATTGGTGTGACGGCGGGCTGCTTTCCGCGAGTTCACGCCTTTCTGTCGCCGCTGATCATGATCGGTCGCAACGTCCCGCTTGCGGCCGTGCTGCCGTTGATGATCTTCATTTTCGGAGCAGGCGAGAAAAACAAGGTGATGTTCATCTTCGTGGCATCGGTCGCGTTCGTGACCTCCGATGCCGCGCGAGCCATCATGGATGTGTCGGCCCGCTACATCGACACCGCCTACACGCTTGGTGCCAGCCGTTGGCAGACGATCTCGAAAGTGCTCGTGCCGCTGGCGGCCCCGACGATTTTTAGTGCCTGCCGCCAGATGTTCGGCCTGGCGTTCGGGTACATCATGCTGGCCGAGTCGATCAAGATCGCTGACGAAGTCGGAGGGCTGGGCTATCAGATTCAGATCTTCCAGCGCCGTGGTTTTCGCGAACACATCTACTTGATCATCCTCGTGATCCCCCTGGTGGCGCTGGTCATTGACCAACTTCTGGCCTGGATTCAGCGGCAGTTGTTCCCGCATTTGTATGGAGGCGATGGCATGCTTCGCTCGCTGGTGCGAGTCACGCTCATCCCTTGGGAGAGCCTGAAGTCGCTGGTCTTTTATCGGACGCCGGCCAGCCTTCCGTCCGTCTCAACGGAAGAGAGACCGAAATGAGCCAGCCGCCAGCCCAAGTCATCGGAATGGGAACCGTTCTCGACCATGTGCGCACTCCGCAAGAAGTTGCTCTCCCGCACGTCGTTGAATTTCGGAACGTGACCAAGACCTACAACGCGGGGAAGGCGGACGAGTTCACCGCGATCCGTGATGTGACGTTTGTGGTCGAGGACGTCGTCGGAAAAGGAGAGTTCATCTGCGTGCTCGGTCCCAGCGGCTGCGGCAAGAGCACGATCTTGCGTTCGATCGCCGGACTGGAGCCACAGCATCCCGCCACCTCTGGCGAAGTGCTGGTGCTGGGTCAGCCAGTCGTTGGTCCTGGCTCGGACCGCGGAATGGTCTTTCAGGATTACACCAGCTTCGATCATCTCACCGTGCTGGAGAACGTGACGTTCGGGCTGGAGTGCTTGCACATGCCGCGAAAGCAGCGGGATGAACTCGGCCGCGAATGGATTCATAAGATGGGGCTGAATGTCGGAACCGACGCTCACAAATATCCGCACGAACTTTCGGGCGGCATGAGACAGCGAGTCGCCATCGCCCGCACGCTCATCCTGAAGCCGCGAATCATTCTGATGGATGAGCCGTTCGGGGCGCTCGATCCGCTCACGCGGTTGAACATGCAAGACTTGTTGGTCAAGCTGTGGAAAGAAGTGCAAGCAACCGTCTTCTTCATCACGCACTCGATTGAAGAGGCGGTTTTTCTGGGAGACCGTGTGTACTTGATGAGCAACTCCCCCGGTACGATCCTGGAAGAGTTGAAAATCGAACCGGCCACCTGCTCGGCGAATGAGATGCAGCGTCAGCCGAAGTTCCTGGAAGCCGTGTACTACATCCGCGACAAGATCACAAAGTTGGAATCAAATAAGTGAGTCTGTTGAAATATGTCCGATCTGCATTCCAGATTCGCTGGAATCTGCTGGCCTTGTTTGGCGGCGTCGGCTTCTCGATTTTGAGCGGCCGGCCGGACATCGCATTACCACTGGTCGCTGCTGCCGAAGTCGGCTTTTTGACAATGCTGGCGAGTCACCCGAAGTTCCAGCGCGCGATGGACGCTCAAGACGCTGCGGTGGAACGCAGCAAGAACTCGCAATCGGCCAACGTCGTGCTACGTCAGATTCTCAAACAACTTCCCACACCGTTTCTGACCCGCTATGAACGGCTGCGAACTAGTTGTCAGGACTTGCGACAGATCGCCAACGACTTGCAGCAATCCGGAACGCTGGACTCCGGCCAGACGCTGGAGTCCTTTCAAATCGCGGGACTGGATCGGCTGATCTGGATTTTCCTGCGGCTGATGTTCACTCAATTCACGCTGGGCAAATTTTTGGAGCGGACCAAGCGTGATCGAATCGTGAACGACATCGAACTCGCCCAGACGCGACTCGGCGAGATTCCACCCACAGACGAATCACCGCACGCTCAAAAGATGCGGCGCACTCTGCAAGACAACGTGCAAACCTGCCAGGAACGTTTGGCGAATTTTGATAAGGCCCAAGCGAATTACGAGTTTGTCGGCCATGAACTCAACCGACTCGAAAACAAAATAAAATCGCTGGCCGAACTCGGAGTCAATCGCCAAGAGCCGGACTACATCTCCAGCCAAGTCGACACTGTCGCCCGCAGCCTGCTCGACACCGAAAAGACGATGAACGAACTGGACTTCGCCACGGGCCTCGGACCACTCAACGACGAAACCCCTGATCTGATTCACCAAACGATTCTGCAAACCGCGCAAAAAATATAGAACCGAAACTTTCTACGAGCGGCATTCGGGACGGAGCACCGAAAAAGCGGACATCAAGATACCGGTTGATCGCCCCGATGTTCTGCTAGTAGTCCGCCAATTTCAAGTTGTTGAGTAGCCGAACTCGTGAGAGATCGGGGCACTGAAGTCTCACGACTTCAGCGACCTATCAACTTACGATTGGTGGGCCATGAATAGTCCCCGCGGGCCGAGATTATTCAAAGTCAAGTTGGTTTTGTTGGCACAAGTCGTTTAACCCCATTTTCCGCACCCTTTCGAACGCTTCAAGCTACCGGGCATCGGCGGCGAGTTGTTTGGCGTCAGTCTGGCGGTCGCGGGGGCAAGCGACGCAGGGTTTCGGCAGGGGTCGGCAGTTCGAGTTGGCGGAGGATTTCCGATTGACGAGACGTGAGTCGCGTGGGGCTGACCGTGCGGCCCATCCCGTGACGGTCGATCAA
>JAPLNX010000546.1 GCA_026400935.1 Planctomycetia bacterium
AAGACACCCGAGCTTGGATCAAAACGCACATCACCGAGACACTCACCTCGAAACGCCAAGCCGCTTACCGAGAGTTCCAATCAACGCTCCCCAGCGCAACAAAACTCAGTGCAACGACTTGACGGTTTTCATCAGGCCAGGTTGAGACCGTCCATAGCAAACGACGCTTTGCCTAGCCTCTTGTCATGCTGACGAATTGAGATCGCACCTGCCGAAACCTACGAACGAGTGGCCAACGTCATCGGACCGCCGCAATTCAAAGCATGAAACGATTACTCCGAGAACTCCTGAACTCTTCGCCGACGGGATCGGTTGTCGTTTGCAAACAGATATTCCAAAGATCAGACATGCGTGGAATTGGACGGGGTGTTAAAGTCATCGCGCGAGTTCGAGTCAGCCAAGCCCGTGAGGTGTCCGATGAGTGCGTCAACGCTCCAGGCGGAATTTGATGGACGAGTCTTTGTGCCTCGGCAGCAGGTGAGCTTGCCCGTCGGCACAACGGTCGAAGTGCTGATTCCTCCCGCCGAACCATCGGCCGAGGATGATCGCGAATGGCGTGATCTGTTGCAGGAAATCCACGGCTCCGAACCGGCGTTTCCGACTGTGGACGAAGCCTTGCGGCAGTCGAGGATGCGGCCGTGATTTTGCTCGACGCCGATGTCTTGCTGATCGACATTCGCTTTCCGCGCGATGCGAACTTTGCGGTGAATCAACAATTGCTGGAGCGGCTGCGTTCGGAACGCCGCGCGGTGGGGATCACGGCTCAAGCGTTGTTGGAAGTCGTCGGCATCCTCAGCTTCAATGTTTCGCCAGCGAAGATTCCCGCGTTAGCACGGCAGGTGGCTCGTCAGTATCGGCTGACCGTCATCCCGGATTGGAAATCGCAACCCGAATACGCCGGTTGCCGAGTTCAAGACCTAATTGACCAGATGACTCGTCAGATGGCGCTGGGTGACGCCGTGCAGGCGGTTCAGATTGAACGATTCGCACCGCAGGCCGAGTGCTTGCTGACCTGGAACGCTCGGCACTTCATCGGCAAGTTGGTCATCCCCGTGTTCACTCCAAAGGACTGGCTGGCTCAACAGACGTCGCCCGCTTCATAGTCAGCCTCTCGTCATGCTGACGAAGTGAGATTCTTAGCTGCCGAAACCAACGAACGAGTGGCCAACGCCATCGGAATACTGCGACTCAAAGCATGAAATGATGGCTCCGAGAATTTCTGAACTCAGTGTTCATCATCCTGGGAATTTTTTTCGGCCTACTTGGGCTTGAAGGGATGTTTGTTGTCGAGCAACTTCATCGACGGCGGCGTCAACGGTGTCTCGATGCTGCTGGCCACGACCACCGGCCTGCCGCTGGTCAACTTGCCGTTCATTGCCCCCTTGTTGATCAGCAAACGTTGTCGTTGCGCGAATTCGATCTTCTTTGCGACGCCCGAAGTCTCCTAACTTCGGGTATGCAAGAAGCAAATTGCAGGTCACGGAGTGACCGGTCGAAATTGGTTGCAGGTCTATTCGCGATAGAGTCCATGTTGAGTGATGTAGACTTCCACCGCACGCGGGATTCGAAATCGGGTGCTGCGATTCGACCGAACTCGCTCACGCAGATCCGTTGCAGAAACGTCGATCGCCGGCATCGCGACCAGAGACACTCGATCGCGAGCCAATGAGCCCAACTGGTTTTCCAATAAGTCCACACTCAGCGGAGTTTGGTGGCCTCGATTAACTGCGATCACTTCGGCCAATTCCAAAATCGTTCGCGGCTCACGCCATTGCGGTAGATCGGCCAGCGAGTCAGCTCCCATGAGGAAGCAAAACTCCGCCGTGGGATGTTGCAGGGTCAGTTGCCGCAAGGTCTCGACGGTGAAAGAAGGTCCGCTCCGGTCGAGTTCAATACGACAAACTTTGAACCAAGGATTTCCAGCAATCGCCAGTTCAATCATTTCCACTCGCAACTGACCCGCTGACAAACTTCCAACAGGTTTATGTGGCGGATTTGCGCAGGGCAAAAACCAAACTTCGTCCAATGCACAGACTTCTCGACAAGTCTCCGCCAACAACAAGTGGCCAAGATGAATCGGGTCAAACGAGCCTCCGTAGATTCCGATTCGTCGGCGGGTTGAACCTGCTGCGGTTGTCATGAGCGTGAAGTCCATTTGCGGCGTTTAGTGACTCAAACTGAGCGTTTTCAAGGAAGGGAATTTCACCAACAAGCCGCAAAGAGTCATAAAGAAATCAGGATGCTGGCCGTTTACAAAGTCGCCGTGCATCACGGCTATTAAGAGCTAATTCGGGAGTGTTCCTTCACGTACATTGCGCCTTGGCAGTGAAAACTGCTCTGTTTGAGTAGTCAGCCGTGTCGCGGAACGTGATGGTTACGTAGAGGTGAACCATTCGCGCATCGGCTGGCCATCGGCGATGCGATGCGGGCGATTGGTGAGGTCGTGAATCTCCGTCGCGGCATCAAGTCCGAAGCGATCATAAATTGTCGCGGCGAGATCACTTGGTCGAACGGGATTTGTTTCAGGGTAAGCCCCCAGCTTGTCGCTCGACCCGTAAACGTAGCCACCCTTTACGCCTCCGCCCGCCAAAAGTATCGAATAGCAATCGGGCCAATGATCACGACCTGCGTTCGCATTGATACGCGGAGTCCGGCCGAATTCCCCCATCGCGATGACTAGCGTGCTATCCAGTAAGCCGCGTTGATCAAGGTCTTCAATCAACGCCGACAGACTCTGGTCCGTCTGCGGGAGCAAGTAGTGTTTGTGGTGGAAAAAATTATTGGCGTGCGCGTCCCAGTTTTGGCCCTGCTGCTGGAAGTCGAAGACGTTGACGAAAGGAACACCCGCTTCAACGAGTCTTCGTGCGACCAACAAGTTTTGACCGCGCATCGCTCGGCTGTTGGCAGATGCCGATTGGCTCGTGTCACCATTCATGGCGACAAATGGCACATGTCCGTAACGCTCTCGAACCGCCGCTGGTTCTTGCGATAGATCAAGCGCTCGTCGCAGCGTTTCTGAACCAAGCAGTCGAAATGCTTTGTCATAAAATGTCCGCCATTGTCGCTCGGCTGACGTGTTCACCTCCGACACATTTTCGAGCACATCGAGCAAACGACGTCGCTCACCAACACTCGCAAGGCTCTTCCCTTCCGGCGGTGACAATAGCCCCGCTCGATAAGCACGTTGCTCAGCGTCAACACTGATCTGCAACGGATCGAAGGCCGAACCGAGGAACCCGCCTCCTTGGCACGGAACATCAACCACGTTGTGAAACACGAACGGCAACGCTGCGTGAGGAATCTCAATGCCCCGTTCGCGACGGAAGTAACTCAGGGTCGAACCATAACACGGATAAAATTGAGGGATCGCCGCGAACTCTTCACGATCCCCTTGTGGGGACTGCCGACCAGTCAGCACTTCGGTCGATGCCGAATCGTGTAGGCGATTCTGATGCGTCATGCTGCGGACGATCGCAACTTTGTGCATGACCTTCGCCATGTGTGGCAGGTGCTCCGAAATCCGCAGCCCCGGCACCGACGTTTCAATCGACTGAAACTCACCACGCACGTCGGCAGGCGCGTTTGGCTTCAAGTCATAAGTATCAAGGTGGCTCGGCCCACCGTAATAGAAAACGATGATACACGATCGAATCTTTGAGATGGCGGGCGTTTTCCTGACGTCCGCCAGCACCGCTTGAGCGCGCCACAATCCCGACAACGACAACCCCAACGCACCTCGCGTCGAATGCCGCATCCATTGCCGTCGAGTTTGCAAAAGCGTGTTGAGCATGTTTCAGTCTCTTGATGGTCGTCCCTTTCGGACTGACCTGTTGCACGAATCGTGTGAACCAAAGCATTACTACAGTGAGGCCAGGAAATCCCGACCTTTTGTTTGAACGGCGTTAGCTTTCCATGGTCCGCCCATTGGTGCAAGCTTAAACGAAAAGTGGCGCAGTCTCGCTAGCGGTACTGACTGAAGAGGTAGACTTTTGACTTTTGCTTTTGCCTTCGCCGTTATTGGGGCCGTTTTGTTACTCGTCATTGCATTTTTGCGAAAGTACCAAGCCGGCCAAATTCGATTACCTCGACAGGTTTCTTGGATCGCCGGGGGTCTCTTGGTCGGCTTGCTGCTGTTTACTGGATGGGTCGAGCTATCGGAACCGCAACTCCCTTCGTTGCCACTCGTCGTTCCGGCGGCAACCGCGACCACCAACACACCACTCGAAATCGGAGAGCAGATGCCGCCGCTGAAGGCACAGGGTTGGTTGAATAATGACGGCAGTGAGCAGCCAGGAAGCGAGGCCAAACTTGGCAAGATCACCGTCGTCGATATTTGGGGACTCTGGTGTCCTTATTCCGAAAGCTTTGCTCCAGGGCTGGTCGAGCTTCATGAGAGGTACGCAGCCAAAGGAGTCTCGTTTGTGAGCATTTCGACGGACGAACAAAGCACCGTCAAAGATTTCGCTCAACGGTTCTCGATCTCGTGGCTCAGCGGCTATCAGGCGTCACCTCAAACAATCGCCCGCTTCAACGCACTCAACACCGGTGCAATGACTCCCGGCTACGAAGTCCGCCCCACTATCTATTTGATCGGCACCGGTGGTCGAGTCCTCTGGTGGGACAACCAAGCCCGCTACCGCCATTGCGACGCCGAAGAGACTCTCAAAGAGTTGGCCATCGCGATTGATAAAGTACTGAATTAATGTTCTCGCCATTCGCATCGCTCACGAAACTCGCTCGGAAAAACATACCATGCATGACGTTCTTAATCGGCTCGGCCTGCAATCACTCAATAGCGGTGTCTGCTCAAGCAGTTGGATTTCCAATCCTTCGGGCGGAGAGATCGTGTCTTACAACCCTGCGACTAGCGAACCGCTTGCAAGTGTGATGACTGCATCGCGAGCCGACTACGATCGTGTGATCGAGCAAGCGACCAGCGTATTTCGATCCTGGCGCAATATTCCGGCTCCCGCGCGTGGCGAAGTCATCCGCCAATTGGGCATTGCACTGCGAGAGAAGAAAGACGATCTCGGCTTACTGGTCACGCTCGAAGCGGGCAAGGTTTTGTCGGAAGGACGGGGCGAAGTCCAAGAGATGATCGATATGTGCGACTTCGCGGTCGGTCTGTCGCGACAGTTACACGGGCTGACGATTGCAACTGAGCGGTCGCAACATCGAATGTTCGAGCAATGGCATCCTCTGGGAGCCATTGGAATCATCACCGCGTTTAATTTTCCGGTTGCGGTGTGGGCGTGGAACGCGGCGCTCGCGGCCGTCTGTGGCGACACGATGATTTGGAAGCCATCGCCAGTGACTCCGCTCACGGCGATCGCGGTACAGCATATTGTCAACGAGGTCTTCACTCGCAACGGCTTTCCCGGTATCTGCCAATTGTGTTTGAGCGATGGACCTTGCGTAGGCGAATGGATGGCCGCTGATCCACGATTGCCACTGATCTCTGCGACCGGAAGCTGCAAGATGGGACGATCAGTCGGCGAGACAGTTGCGAGACGGCTCGGTCGCAGCTTGCTGGAACTCGGGGGCAACAACGGCATTATCTTGACCGAGTCGGCTGACCTTGATCTCGCGTTGCGTGCGGTGTGTTTTGCTGCCGTCGGCACAACCGGTCAACGCTGCACAACACAGCGTCGATTGTTTCTGCACACGTCGATTGCCGATCGTTTCATCGAAAGGTTGATCCGAGCGTATCGCAGCATGAAGATCGGCAACCCGTGGGAATCAGGGGTGTTACTTGGCCCGCTAATCAACTCGGCTGCCGTCGATCGAATGCTCGCTGCTGTGCAAACGGCGACAGACTCCGGCGGCGAAGTTCTCTACGGAGGACGTCGCATTGAACGCCCTGGTCACTTCGTCGAGCCAACGATCATTCGCGCTCGCTCAGAAATGCCGATCGTTCACGAAGAGACGTTTGCCCCGATCCTTTATGTGATGACCTATCGCTCACTCGACGAGGCGATCGAACAACACAACTCCGTCTCACAAGGATTGTCGTCGTCAATCTTCACCGATCGCCTCACCGAGTCCGAACGCTTTCTCTCTGCGAGCGGCAGTGACTGCGGTATCGCGAACGTCAACATCGGAACCTCCGGGGCCGAAATCGGCGGAGCCTTCGGTGGTGAGAAGGAAACTGGCGGCGGCCGCGAAGCGGGTTCAGACGCCTGGAAGGCCTATATGCGTCGCCAGACGTGTACCATCAACGGCGGAGGCACATTGCCGCTGGCTCAAGGCGTCGAGTTCGATTTGCCGGAAGCCTGAATTCACTAGCACGACGCGCAAGCGAGCGGTTTCGGTTTTGATCACTCGTTGGCGAATTTCAAAGAATCACGCTCGCGCGCGTCGTGCTAACGTTGCCTTTTTTATGCTGACCAAAGTCATTCGTCGAAAGACGCCTTTCGCCGCAGCAGATGGTGGTAATGTTGTGCAAACCGATGGGCCTCATCACGGACGTATTGCAACAGTCGCAATGCGTAAGCGTGTTTGCTCAATCGGATCGGTTCGGATTCACCGGGGAGAAAGATCTCCTCATCTCGCTTGGCGAGCGACAAGATCGGTGGCGGAGTGATCTCCAACAACCGAAACGCATCGAGCGCCGCGCTGAGTTGTCCTTTGCCACCGTCGATCAACAGTAAGTCCGGAAATGATTCGCCCTCTTCTCGCAATCGGCCGAACCGACGGCTGACAACTTCACGGATCGAGGCGAAGTCGTCGATCCCGGACACTGTTTTAATCTTGAATCGCTTGTAGCCGTGCTTAAACGGAAGGCCGTCGAGGAACGACACCAAGCTCGCGACTGTCTCTCCTCCTTGAAGATGTGCGATATCGATCCCTTCGATGCGTCGCGGAACATCTGCGAGATTCAAGATTTTCTTCAAACCGCGCAAGCCTTTCTTGGGGTCGATTGGAAAGACCTCGGGCTGTTCGTGGTCTTTAAGGTTGCCACGCAAATTGAGCGTTTCCAACGCTTTGATCTCGTCGCGAATGCGTGCCGCTCGCTCAAACTTTAGCTCGGTTGAGGCGGCGAACATCTCCGTCTTCAATTCTTCTAGGAGCGCTGTCTTCTTTCCTTCGAGCACCATGCAGAGTCGTCGGATATCACGTCGATAATCCTCCTTGTTGATCCGTAGATTGCAGGGAGCCGTACATTGTCCAATGCTGGCGAGCAAACAGGGACGGAACCATCGCCAACGTTCGTCCGCTTCGGTGATGTCCAGCGAGCATGTCCGGAACCGAAAGATCCGCTGCAAGACGCTGATCGCTCCACGCAGTCGCTTCGCGCTCGTGAACGGGCCGAACAGCTTCACTCCGCGCGTCCGAGGCTTACGAGTGAATTCGACCCGTGGAAATTCCTCACGAGTCGAAATCTGCAAATAGGGAAAAGTCTTGTCGTCCTTGAGTTCGGTGTTAAAACGCGGACGAATGTCTTTGATCAGCCTCGCTTCGAGCAGCAACGCTTCGACCTCGCTATCACAAGCAATGACATCGAGATCGTAAATCTCCGGTACCAGGTCACGCGTCCGCCGATCAACCGATGCAGCCGAGTTGAAATAGCTCGCAACACGACTTCGCAAGCTCAGCGCCTTGCCGACGTAGATGACTCGCCCTAGTGAGTCTTTCATCAAGTACACGCCGGGAGTTGCCGGCAATGCTCGCACCTTCGCGCGCACGTCAACTTTCGCAGACTGATTCCGCGGAGAATCTATGTCGTTATCAGCGGCGGGTTGTTCGGCGTTGGGAGATGATTCAGGCATAGCAATGTCAGTGAGTCGAAGGCCTTGTAATCCGAAGCGTGCGTCTTCTTCTTCTTCTCGCACTTCGCGCCTTTGCGGTGAAACGAAATCCTTATTTTCCACCGCAAAGGCACGAAGTACGAAAACAACAAACCAGTGAAAGTATCAACCGGAGTTCCAACCATGGACATTTCGAAGACGTGCCGTGATGAGGGCAACAATGACTCTGCGCTTCTATCAAGAAGGATTGAGTGTCACGATTTGTCCAAATGTGCAACCTCAGAACTCGCGTTTCTAATTACTAGGACTCAGGGCAACTTACGCCGCGTCTTGTACTCGTTGATCAAACCGTTCGTGGAAC
>JAPLNX010000235.1 GCA_026400935.1 Planctomycetia bacterium
AATCGCCCTCGCTCGCGCTTCGGGTTAGTTTTGAAACAGCCTCGACAAAGGCACAAAGACATGAAGAATTGCAAATGACCGTTGCCACAATCTTCGTGCCTTTGTGACTTAGTGGTTCATCCTCAATCGGCCTACAACGGCATCTTTCCTTCAACCAGACCGGCGTTGGCTTGTTGCACTCTCTGGCCGAGTAATACTGGCTGGTTTCGCGGTGCCGTTCAATCGATACCGCTACGCCTACGGCTTGCGGTTCAACGTGTCTTCGTCAACCATGCTCGCAACATGTCTGAAGACCATGACGAATTGTTGTTTACTCTGCTCGAACGGCTGATCGCGTCGTCGCGTGATGGGCGGATGCCGGATTTTGTCGCGGTGACTCGCGAGCATCCGGAACTCGAAACCGAACTGCGAGAACTGTGGGCGACAGCGATGCTCGCTGAGGATTTCGGAAGTTCTGCCCTTGGTTCAGATGACCTTCGTAGCTCAGGCGGCTCGCCTGAGTCTTTCGCTGAGCAAGAGGGAGCACACACGCGGGCCGCGTATGCTACGGGGCGACGAGTTGGCGACTTTGAATTGCACGAGGAACTCGGTCGCGGCGGCATGGGTGTCGTTTATCGTGCGACACAAATCAGCCTGAACCGCGCCGTTGCGTTAAAGATGATTTTGCCAGGCCGACTGGCGTCCGCGACTGACCTTTCTCGCTTTCGTGCGGAAGCCGAAGCGGCAGCGAAGCTAAAACATCCGCATGTGGTCTCGGTGCATGAAGTCGGAGAATTCGACGGCCAGCCGTTTTTCATCATGCCGCTGATTGAAGGGACCACGCTCGCGAAGCGATTGGCCGACGGGCCGTTGCTCGCACGCGAAGCGGCAGAACTGCTCGTACCAATTTGCCGAGCAGTCGCCGCCGCGCACCGGCACGGCATCCTGCATCGCGATCTCAAGCCGTCAAACATTTTGATCGATCTCGAAGGCCGCCCGTATGTCACCGACTTCGGTCTCGCCAAGCAGTTGCATGCGTCGCAACGTCGCCGTCTCGCTCCGGGAGACGAGCCGACGCGGGCTCAAACTCCTGATGTAATACGGATCAACTCGGGAGCGAGTTCGATTTCGGTACAAGACTCGTCCGTTATCAGAGCGTCTTCCGGATCGGCTCATCACGCGGAGCGTGATGGCTACGTTGATGAGGCGACTCATCTCACGGCCACAGGCGCGATCATCGGCACGCCAAGTTACATGGCTCCCGAACAGGCGGCTGGTCAGCGAGGTGAAGTCGGTCCAGCCAGCGATATCTACAGTCTCGGAGCGATCCTGTTTGCGATGCTCACGGGCCGACCACCGTTTCAAGCAGCGTCGCCGGTAGACACGATCTTGCAAGTGCTTGAGCAAGACCCGATCCCACCACACGTGTTGAATCCGAGTGCCGATCCAGACCTCGAACTGATCGCGCTGAAGTGTCTGCAAAAGCCAAGCGACCTGCGGTATCCCTCTGCCGATGCGCTCGCCGACGATCTGCAAGCGTTCTTGGCTCACGAGCCGATCTCCGCCCGATCAGGACACTTCTCGCAGATCCTCAGCCGAGCTTTTCGCGAGACGCATCATGCGGTCGTCTTACAGAACTGGGGATTACTCTGGATGTGGCATGCGGTCGTCATCTCATCCATGAGTTTGCTGACGAACGTGCTGTTGCTCAGCGGAGTAAAATCTCGTTGGGTTTATCCCGGCCTGTGGGTGGTGTTGCTCGGCATCTGGGCGGCGTGCTTTTGGAGCCTGCGTCGTCGAGCCGGTCCGATCACTTTTGTGGAACGCCAAATCGCGCACACGTGGGCCGGGAGCATGATCGCTAGCACGGGGCTGTATGTCGTCGAATGGTCCTTGGGCTTAGATGTCCTCTCGCTCTCGCCGGTGCTGGGGCTGATCAGTGGCATGGTCTTCTTGGTGAAAGCGGCCATCTTGTCTGGCCGGTTCTACTTCCAAGCAGCCGCTATGTTCCTGACCGGCGTCGTGATGTCGCTGATGCCACTCTGGCCGATTCCTGATCTCCGCATCGCGCTGTTCGGCATCGTCTCCGGCCTCAGCTTCTTCCTTCCCGGCTGGAAGTACCATCGACAGGTGCGTAAGTAAGTTCGGCGGTATGTTGTTTGCCGAGTAGTGCGTGCTGTCACTCCACGCCTTTGAAAGTAGACTGCCATGATCCGGATCGCACTCTTCTTTGTAATCATCGCACTTCCCACGAGCGGCTTCGCACAGTTCGACATTGAACGAGAGCCGATCAACTATCTCACGACGCCGCTGACGGACCCGATCAGTAAGCTGCAAGAGAAGATCAACGCCAAGGATGTCGAACTGAAGTTTGACGACAAAAGCGGTTATCTCGCATCGGTACTGAAGACGCTGAATGTTTCAGAGACGTCACAGATGCTGGTCTTTTCCAAAACCAGCTTTCAGCGGAGCCGCATCAATCCACGCACGCCGCGAGCGATCTATTTCAACGATGACGTTTACGTCGGCTGGTGCGTGAATGGCGATGTCGTCGAAGCCACAGCCGTTGATCCGCAGCTTGGCGGGATTTTTTATTCGCTCGATCAAGATGAAGTGGCCCGACCGAAGTTCGCGCGACACACCGATACTTGCACGCTCTGCCATGCCTCGTCGGTGACTCAAGGGATTCCCGGCCATTTGGTGCGGTCAGTGTTTCCCGACTCGACCGGCAATCCAATTCTCAGTACCAGCACCTATCGAACGACGTGGCAAAGCCCGTTGAAGGAGCGTTGGGGAGGCTGGTACGTCAGCGGCACTCACGGTCGCCAGCGGCACATGGGAAACATGATCGCCAAGAGTGCTCGCGAGCCAGAGGCGTTCGATCCCGACGTCGGAGCGAACGTCACCGATCTTTCAAAGCTCATCGATGTTGAGCCATATCTCACGCCGCACAGCGACATCGTCGCGTTTCTCGTTTTGGAGCATCAAGCCCCCGCTCACAACGCGCTGACACTGGCCAACTATCAAACAAAGTTCGCACTGCGCGACGAAGAGATACTGAGAAATCTTGACAAGGAGAAAGACGCACCTCGCACAGAAAGCATTCAGCGAAGGATCGATCATTCGGCCGACTTGGTGTTGAAGCATTTCTTGTTTGTGAGCGAAGCACCGCTGACTGACCGAGTACAAGGAACATCAGGCTTCGCCGAACAATTCGCTCAACGCGGTCCGCGCGACAAACGAGGCCGCTCGTTGCGCGATTTCAACCTCGAAACGCGAATCTTCCAATACTCCTGCAGCTACTTGATCTACTCTGCTGCGTTCGACGGACTCCCAAGCGAAGTGAAAGAGGTCGTCTATCGCAAGCTGCATGACGTGTTGACCGGTCGTGATCAATCGCCTACGTTCAAACTTTTGTCGGCAGACGACCGAAAAGCGATCCTCGAAATCCTGCTCGACACGAAGTCGGACTTGCCGAAGTCGTGGCGCGAATAACTCCAGTGGAGTGCGGTGCTGTGACACACGCGCATTCCCAAGGGCGATATGACCAACAACACCGCAGCAACCACATCGATTACACCAACCGACGAACACCGTTTCGAGAAGTGGATTGCGTTGCTAGCGACAATTGCAATCGCAGTGCATTTCGCGGCAAGGTTCACCGCTCGCGGTTCGCAATCGTTTGGGCCGTTTACTTTCGCCGAATGGCCATTGATCGCTGCATTAGCTGGTGGCGGCTTGCCGTTGGTTGCGGAACTGTCTTGGAAACTGTTGCACCGTCAGTTTGGTTCGGACTTGCTTGCCGGAATCTCGATCGTCACTTCAATTGTTTTGGGAGAATACCTCGCGGGCACTCTGGTTGTGCTGATGCTTTCCGGCGGGGAGGCGATTGAAGCATATGCCGTGCGCAGCGCGTCGTCGGTTCTGGAAGCTTTGGCTCGACGGATGCCGACGCTCGCGCATCGCAAGTCGGATGAGACGATTCACGACATCGCCGTGGACCAAGTTGTGATCGGCGACACGCTGCTGATCTTTCCGCACGAGATCTGTCCGGTCGATGGCACCGTTATCGACGGGCATGGGACGATGGACGAATCGTTCCTCACCGGCGAACCGTACTTGATGCCGAAGCTGTCCGGCTCTGCGGTGATCTCTGGCGCGTTGAATGGCGAAGCGGCGTTGACGATCCGAGCAGACAAGATCGCGGGGGATTCACGATACGCACAGATCATGCACGTCATGCGAGCAGCGGAGCAGCGGAGCAGCGACGTCCGCGAATGCGGCGTTTGGCCGATCATCTCGGCGCGTTTTACACGCCGCTGGCCGTTGCGATCGCGCTGATGGCGTGGGGCTTGAGCGGCGAAGTGCATCGCTTTCTGGCAGTACTCGTCGTCGCAACTCCGTGCCCGTTATTGATTGCGATTCCGGTCGCGATTATCGGTTCGATTTCGCTGGCCGCTCGGCGGGGCATCATCATTCGCGATCCGTCGGTGCTCGAACGGATCGAAACTTGTCGCACTGCGATCTTCGATAAGACCGGCACATTGACCTACGGCCAACCGTTGCTGACTGAGATCATCGTCGGCGATGCGATCTCTCAAGAGAAAGCGTTGTCGCTAATCGGAAGTGTTGAGCGATACTCAAAGCATCCTCTTGCCGCAGCGATTTTGAATTTAGCTCGTGATCGCCGGATCGCATTGCAAGATGCATCCGAGGTCCATGAACTCCCCGGCCAAGGGCTGACCGGCATCGTCGGCGGCCGACATGTGCGAATCACTAGTCGCAGTAAGCTTTTAGTCGCCGAAGGTGGAGCACGCGGCTTGCGTGCGAATGAACCGGACAAGGCCACAGATGCGAGCCCCGTGTGCTACGAGCTTCCGCCGCAGACGGCGGGCATGGAATGCATTGCGATCATTGATGAAACGATTCCGGTGACGCTTCGTTTTCGTGACCAACCTCGTCCAGACGGTGCGTCGTTCGTGAAGCACCTCGCACCGAATCATCACTTCGAGCGAGTGATGATCGTTTCCGGCGACCGCGAATCGGAAGTTCGTTACCTCGCGGAACTGGTCGGCATCCATGAAGTTCACTTCAGCCAGTCGCCGGAACAGAAGCTAGCGATCGTCCGCAATGAGACACAACGAGCCAACACCGTCTTCGTCGGCGACGGCATCAACGACGCCCCGGCATTAACGACGGCCACCGTCGGCATCGCCTTCGGTGGCAGTAGCGATATCACGTCGGAAGCCGCGCATGCGGTGATTCTTGATAGCTCGCTGAGCAAAGTTGATGAGCTACTGCACATTGGCCAGCGTCTGAGACGAATCGCGTTGCAAAGCGCGGTGGGGGGGATGTTTCTCAGTATCATCGGGATGGTTCTTGCTTCGACCGGCCATTTGTCTCCGGTTGCCGGTGCGATCACTCAGGAGGTCATTGACCTCGTCGCCGTGCTCAACGCTTTGCGAACCGCGAGCCCACCGAAACACTTGACCGACTATCATGACCTAGAGCGGTCGTCGCGATGATCATGAAACGCGTTTGCTACTGCATTTAAATCGCGGTTTGAATTTCTTTTCGTGTTGAGTGGCAGGCATTGAGTCATTGAAATTCGCAAAATGTTGCTCTCTGCCAACTGTGTTAGAAGAAGTCAGGCGAAGTGATGGTTCCTGCAGAGGGCGGAGGGTTCGCCGTGTTATGAATGGCATGCGTGATGAGATTTGACGACTGTGCCATTAGTCTCCCGTTAAAGCTGTTTTCATTTGTTTCCTCATCATGCGTCCTTTCTGGTATGAGTTTGTGACACGCCCGAACCAACGACGCTCGGTTTTCGAAACTGGTATTACAAGTGTCGCAAAAGGAGAAACTGAGTGGCACGATACGTCGCCTTCGTTGGCTGGATGACCTTGCTCGTGTTTACCACATCCGCGAGCAATGTGAGTGCTGATGGCTTAGATCAGTCTGCAACTCTGAACAATGCTTTGCCGACGAATCAAACGGTGGGCAAAGACAATCGGCCTGAAAAATTAATCGTGACGGTGGGCGATGTCTTGATCCGAATTGATGGGCCGAAGTTGTGGACGCTGAGTGGTGTTGATTATCGGGGTTCTGAAATTGCGGTTCAGGACAGCGCGTATGGCTCCGTGCTCAATATCAAAGGAGTCGGGTTTTTGGGCTCGGCTCATTTTTTGGATGTCCCTGGCAAGCCGGGCGAAATCGAGAAGGAGCAAGTTTCGCTCGTTCAGTTTGAACTTGATGAGCGTCCGATGATGGAGATGACTGCGACGATAGATTTGAAGGGCAAGTCGTTCCGCATGACACGTGAGTCGACGATTCGCACAGTGCGGCTGAGTTCGAGCGTCGCATTGCGTGACGGCGTGCTGACGGAATCTGTTCGCATGAAAACGAACGCGGCGGTCGATTTGAAGGTGACTTATCCGCTCATGTATGCGTGGTCGCCGAAGGCGACCGAGTACCTCTTTGGTGACGACAAAGGAGTTCAAAAGCGGGGGACGTTTTCAAGCGAGAACGGGAAGCCGTCAGAGGGACTCGAAAAAACTGCTCGTTGGATGGCGGTCTACAGTCCGCACGCTCAACAAGGAGCGGTCTTGTACGTCGTGCAGCGTCCGGCAATGGAAGATGTCTGGTTGCAATTCACCGATGCGCCGGGCGTGTATCGAAAGCTGAGACTCATGAGTTTCACAGAAAAAACGATGCCCGCCGGGTTCGACGGGACGTTTCAAGTCGCGGTTGGTTTCTTCACGGCCAGGAGCGATGAATGGGAGTCGGCGGCCTTGCAACGAATGAGTCATCTACAGAAGTTGGCGTCTGACAGGTCGAAGGCAAGTCAGGATTGAACAGGATCTCGACGCAAATGCTGCGTTCTTGTCGACGGTCTGGGCATGTCATCCACACTGCGTATCGCAATCAAGGCGCGAACGTTCGATTCTTCGGTGGGTGACCACATTGGGCGATTCGTCACCGAACTTCAGCAGCGACCGATAGCCGCTCAGATCGCCCGCATATTTCGCAGGCGGCTTGAAGGATTGAGCCAACACAGCAGGGGACTCCGCTGACATCACAGCGTTTCTGGCCAACGCGTTTCGCGAATGCTATAGGAGCATGGTTCGCGGCATTCCTGCGACGCGAATTTGCGTCAATGGATCGTTGCAAGTGCGTTTTTCAAACTGGAATTGGGGTCGGTTGAATCAACTGTTGGGTCTGTCCACGGTTAGAACCGGACGCTAACGCGTTTCGGCTGATTCGCCCAACCCACAACTTTAGTCTGGAGGACACATTAGCAATCTACTTCAAATCAAAACCTCATGGAGACGTCGAAGTGAGCGTTCGAGTGCTGCTCGTCAGCTTGTTGGTGTTCAGCGGTCTTTGTCAGGTGTTCGCGGACGACAGTGCCGACGACGAGGCTCGCAAGACCGCTGAGCGGTTCTTGATGGTGTTGGAACGGAATCCGCGCAAGGGGACGGCGCTAGATCGTGTGCTGGAGTTTCATGCGGAGCATGGATCGCTGGATGAGTTGGCTCAGCGGCTGCGGGAGAAGGCGGTTGCGGCGGATGAGACGAAGCCGGAAGAGGTCGGGCGGACGTGGATGGTTGTCGGAGTGATTGACGACTCGCGCGGGGAAACGGAATCGGCGGTCGAAGCGTTCGGGAAAGCAGAGAAGTTTTCGCCGTCGAATGCGCTGGCCTCGTTCGCGCTGGGGCAAAGTCTGATCACGCTCAATCGGCTGCCCGATGCGGCGGCGGCACTCGAACGGGCGATCGAGCGGAAGCCCGCTCCGACCGAATTGCTGGATGTGTTTCAAACGCTCGGTCGAGTGCAGCAGCGATTGCAGCCGGGTGACAAAGTGATCGAGGTTTGGTCGCGACTTGAGAAACTGGTCCCGAACGATCCGCGCGTGCCGGAGTTAATCGCGCGGACGTTACTCGATGACGGGCATCTCGCTGCCGCGCTGCCGCGTTATGAAGCGGCGGCGAAAGCGGCGAAAGATTTGTATCGGCGGTCGGAGCTGGAACTCGAAGTGATCGACATTCGCCTGAAGCTCGGACAGACCGAGCAGGCGTTGAGCGAGAGCGATCGGTTGCTCGGCGGACTGAAGCCCGATCATTGGTTGTTTCGCGAAACGCGACGGCGGATCGAGCAAGCGTTCCTCGCGAATGAGGACACGGCTGGGTTGGTCAAGCACTATGAAGGCCGTCTGACGAAACATCCCGACGACACCGACGCGATCATTCGGTTGTCGCGAGCATTGATTGGGCAAGAGCGTTTGGAGGATGCTCGGAAAAAGCTGGAGTCGGCGATTCAGCAATCGCCGAAGTCTGCGGAGTTGCGGTTGGAATTGATTGAACTCTTTGGGAAGCAGCAGCAGTTCGCCGAGGCGGTCGCGCAGTACGAGCAGTTGGACCGCATCACGCCCAACAACCCCGACTACATTCGCGATTGGGGCTTCGCGGTCCTCAACGTAGTGCAAGCTTCCAGCTTGCCACTGAAAGACAAACCAACAACGCCGGCCACGCCAACAACAGCGGCAGATGCGGCAGAGCGTGAGGGAGTTGCAAGCAGGATGCTTGCACTACGGAAGGCGGCATCCATTTGGCGAAAGCTGGTTGAGGCGAAGCCGAAGGATGCGGTGGTTGCCGCGCAAGTTGCCGGGCTGATGCGGCAGGCGGGGTTGTTGGATGACTCGGCCGAGTTGCTGCGCCGAGCGGTTGTACTGGCACCGGAGACGTTGCCGCATCGCGAAGAGTTGGGGGAAGTGCTCGATGCGCTGAAGAAGAAGGACGAATCGTTGGCCGTGTGGCGTTCGATGGCGGAAGAGCCGCGGCGCACCGCGACGAATCTGGGACATCTCGCCGAAGTGCTCGGTCGCTTCGGGTATCGCGACGAATCGCTCAAGACGATTGATGCCGCGTGTGAGTTCGATCGTAAATCGCTGGAGTTGCTGTTTCAGCAAATTGCGTTGCGTCGCCAGTGGAAGCAATTCGGAGCCGCTCGCGAAGCGATCGGCGCGGCCGCTGAGTTGGCCGATTCTCCGGAGACGTTTGATCGAGTCGTGCAGCGGGAGATTGATGTGCTTTCGGAAGCCGAGCTACTGACGACGGTGATTGAAGAGTTGCGTGAAGATTTGGGACGAGAAGACTCGTCCGACACTAGCTCGACGCGCAAGCGAGGGGTGGAGGCAAACGATTCACCGAAGGGTCAACGCGCAACGGAGTCCAACGACCCCTCGCTTGCGCGTCGGGCTAGTGTGGTTGTGGCACACACACCCGCCGCGCAATGGTTCCGCCTCGCCCGATTGCTCGAAGCGTCGGCGCAACTTCGAGAAGCGACAATTGCAGCGCAAAAGTCAGCCGAACTTGCTCCGAAGACCGGCATCTTCTTGCAGACGGCAGCGCGGATGTTGGCTCAGGACAATCAGTGGCAACCGGCCATTGATTTGCAACACAAGCTGATCGCGGTCGATCGTCGATTCCGAGTTGATGCACTGCGATCCATCACCGAATTGGAAGTGAAGCTGGGCCGGAAGGAGCGGGCGTTGAAGTCCGCTCGCGATCTGTTGGCGGCAGCGCCGGGCGCACCCGAACCGGCGGATTTCGTTTCGGATGTCTATTTGCGTTTCGGCCTAAAAGCGGAAGCACTGCACGTGCTCCGCCGAGCCTCAAGGCAGAACCCGGCTGATAAGCGTTTGGCGTTGAAGCTGACCGAGCAATTGGTGATTGCCAATCACATCGACGAGGCTCGCGAATCGTTATGGCGCGTCTTTGAGCAATCAGCGAAACTCGACGACCGCACCGAAGTGACACGCAAGCTGAGCGAACTCGCCGCACTTCCCGGCGAGTTCGACAAACTGATCAAACGGCTCGAACGTTTGCGGCAAGACCCCAAGTTGTCACGCGACGCGACGCTCTGCCTCGTCCAAGTCCACGAGCAAGCGGGGGACGCCGGACAAGCCCGCCGCGAACTCGAACGACTCTTGCCGCAAGAGCCGCGCGATCTCGATCTGCTGAAACGAATGACCGCCCTCTGCGAAGCCAGCGGCGACATCGACGCGGCGATCGTGCATCAGCGACGAATCGTGGAGCTGGCGACAGCGCAATCACGATCCGGTTCTGAATCGCAGGCTGGCAGCTTGAACCACGAAGAGAGGCTGATCGCGTTGCTCCGTCGAGCTGGTCGGGTTCAAGAATCAGAAGCCCTCGCGATTCGTTGGCTCGAATCGGAACGTGATCCAGCGAAGATATTGCGCGAGCTTGATCGCCTGCTGACTTCAATGGGCGGACGCAATGAAAAACAATCAGTAAATTTGGTCTTAGCTCTTTCGCAGATGGCGTTGGATCGTGATCCGCAACAATGGGAATTCATGGTTCGGAAAGCGATCGCACTCGGCGAGCTTGGCCAATCCGGCGAGCAACGAGCGATCCTGTCAGAGTTGATGAAACTACCACTCGACGACGACACGCCGAGCATCCTGACGAAGTCTGCATCGCCGAAACTCTCCGCTGTTGCCCGGATTCAGCGCATCCGTGAGCGATTCACCAACACGGGATTTCCGGTTATCGATTACGGACAAGCTCGGCGACTGGCCATTGATGGACACTTGATGTTGGGCGTGCAGACCTTTCTCACCAAGTCACGCTTCGGCACGCTCACCGAAAAGCGGATCGGGCCAGACGAGCAAAATGGCAACGTAATTCGCGGAGCATGGGATGATGTTTACGCACGCTGGAACGGTCTGCCGAATGTCAAACTGGTCGAAGCGTGCCTCAAGCTGCAGTCACTCACTCCCGACGACGCGGCGACGCAGTGGCTAGCGCTTGAAGCCCTCATCTCGCTTCGCGACGAATCGGCCGAACACTTCTTTGGCCTCGTCCCGATGAGCCCCGGTGAGTCGCTCGATAATGCAGCAATCACGCATTTGCAGGTTTTGCTGCGATCGATGATGCAACAAGGATCGCTTAATTGGGATTCTTCCACTCTCATGGCAGAGCAAGTCGCTCGCGAACTCATTCGTGCGAACCGAATGGAAGAACTCGACCGCTTGTTGCGGGACATTGAAGAATCTGTTCCGAATCCCAGCGCAATTGCCTGGCTCCTGAAGTACGCGGCCAAACGTCATGCGACCGATGAAGTCGCGCGGCTATTGGGGCGATACGTTGCCGCCTTTGATTCGACGAAGGTCAGCACTGCTGGAATGAAAACAGCGAATCCTGGATACGTCGCGTCCTGGGTGCAGTATCTCATGCTGCGAGTGACGCCACTCAGTCAGCAGGCTGAGGATGGTGAGCAGTCGCAGCAACGTGTGCTCAAGATTTTGGACGAAGCTTGGGGGCCGCTCTCGCAGGCTCGACTCTCCGCAGATTCCGACTCCTTCGTGACCTATTTGTGTTACGCGCTAAAGGGTGTTGCCAGCAGACCGCAGAATCGACTGCCGCTTTCTGCGGCGCAGTTGGGCTCAATCGCCAATTCGGGACAAGGCTGGTTCGTGTGGCAGGATGCCGAACATGGGTTGCCGAAAACGGTTGAGTTCCCAACGTTCGTCAAGATGCCGGAATGCGCCGCGATTCGAGTGTTGATGCAGGCTCACTCAATTGCCGCACAAGGGAAATGGACCGACAAGTTGCGCGAACACTGGCAAGCCAAGATCCAGAAGGCGGAGCCGCAGTCGCGAGAGCAATATGTCGCACTGTTGGGAATGGCCTGCCTCTTCGTGTGGGAAGGGAGCAACGATGCCGCACTGCCGGTGATGGGTGAGGTCTTCGATCTCGCTGGTCATCTTCCTGCGTTGCAGTTCGACATTGCGTGGTTCCATCAACGGCATGGATCGAAAGAGGTCGCACTGGAATTGCTCAGTCGAATCGAATCGAGCGACGGAAATTTGATCAAAGAGATTGAACTGCGAGCACTCGATCTGGCTGCGAAGTTGAAGAATACCGAACGAGCGAAGGAAGCAGCGGAAAAATTGTTTGGCGTGAAGTTGGAGCCGGCCGAGGAGCTTGCTCTGGCGAAGCAGCTTTCGGAGTTGGGGTTGAAGGAGCAATCGCAGGCGTTGTTGGTGCGGGCTCCGCAACGACATGCGAATGACGTCGGGGTTCTGTTGCAGGTGATGTTGCAGCATGAGAACCAAAAGAATTTGGACGAGGCGTGTGCCGTTGCTGAGCAGATCATTCGGCGGACGCAGTCGATCTCGACGGCGCGGACGTTGTCGGCAGCTCAAGCGGCAACTGCGACTCAACAGCAAATGCGAGTTGGTGCCGCGAGTGAAGACGCGCGGAAGAAGGCATTCGGCCTGTTAGCGTCGGCAGGAAAACTTGCGGCGATGATCGAGCAGTCGGAGCAGCAATTCGAAAGTGCGCCGAACTCGCTACGCCTCTTCACGCAACTGATGGAGCAATACTCAGCCGCTGTCGCCACAGAGAAACAGAAATCGCTACTCGCGAAGGTTGCCACGTCGGAAGCTCCCGACCCCTTGTTTCGCCTGCAAATTGCGCGGTCACTCGTCGCGGCAGGAAACGCAAAGAGCTCCGTGCCACACTACTTGTTCGTGCTGGAGAAATCGCCGAACGCGACCTCTCAAGTTTTGTTTGAAGCAGAGAGTGTCATCAAAGAACTTGGAAACGCAGAAGACCTTGCTCGGATTGTGCTGCGATCGAAAGTGGCAGCGAATGATTTTCAACGAGTCGAGATGTTCGCACGATTGGTGAATCAACTCGAAGGACCGCCGATTCGTGGGAAGTTGATTATTGAGTTGTTTCAGAAAGCGTGGCGCGAATCGCCCGACTTCCGTCCGCAGTTAGCTCAGCGATTGTTGGCGGTCAGCCCGTCGGTCTGGCAACAAGAGGAGATGTGGGAGTTGGCTCGCGAGGTCGTGCTTCCCGCAGCCGATCGGCAAGCAGTCGCGAATTGGAGCGGCGTCGATGTTTTGCGATTGGACAACGGACGCAACATCGAAGGACTGATGCCGCGATTGCTCGACTTGGCTCAGGGCCAGAAGAAGCTCGATGAACTGGCTCGCGACACCGAAGCGGCCCTGACGAAACATCCCGGCTGGTTGGGCGGTCGCGCTCTATTAGGAATGGTTCGGATGCGGCAAGGTAACACGAAACAAGCTCGCGAAGAGTTAACGACTCTTCTGAAAGAAATCCCGCCGCCACTTCCGGTGTTGTTATCGCTGTCGATGGGCTACGAAGTCGCGCGGCACAAGGATCTCGTCGATGTCGCGATGAAATTCTACGAACCGGCCACCTCAACGGCGATGTCTTGGGAAATGCGTCAAGTTGTGCTCGAACACTGCCGCGTGCATGGCAAGATTCCGGAGTTTCAACAGATGGCGATCGACGTGCTTTTGGCACTGTTGCCATCCGACGAGATTAACGCGGCGAGCAATCAGTCGATCTCCAGCACTCTTTCGGAAGTCTCAACGATCGCAAAAGAACTCAATCAACCTTACATCGCCGCACGCATCGCTCAGTCGTTGCGAGCCCGTGCTCAGCAGCCAAATGCCACAAACGACAATTTAAAATGGTTCAAGCAATATGAGGAACGATTCGCTCAATCGTGCGCGGCGATCAAGCCGGAGATGTTGCCGACGATTTTTCGACTGGCAGCTCACGAACAGATCGCTCGCGGGTCGTCGCGACCACGGCTCGATTTGCTACTACATGTCTCCGGCGAATCGGTCGCGGAAATGCAATTGCACAGCCCACTCCTTGCCTGCCTGAAAGAGGCCGCGACAGACGACAAACTTTGGCCGGATGTCGTGGTCGAACTCGATAAACTCAAGCAGCAATTCCCAGATGATTTTTCGATCGCAATTACCGCCGCACTGGCGGAGTTGTCATCACCGAAACCGCCGTCTGAGCTGAAGCTGATTCGTGCGCTCGCAGAGACCGCAGCGAAGCCGAATCAATCCAGCGATCTGTTACTCGGCTTGTGGATCATCGCACGCGAGTGCACTGCCGTGGGGCACGTTTCTAACGTGTCCGAAAAAGAGCACATTGAAAACGTGCTCCACAAGGAATTCGCTAAGCTCTCCCTTGCTGCGGCTCAACAACAACGCGATCCACGTTTCCTCTGGTCCATGCTTCGTGAGCAAGGCCAATTTGCGTTCAAACGCAACGACCGCGAAGCAGCCTTGTCCGCGTGGACGACGTTGACCAACGAAGCACTCCGCCCGCGTCCTGCGAGTGATTGGGTGCCGATGCTGTTTCATGACACTGTCATCCTCGGTGGCGATTGGCCGGACGTCCGTTGGCAGCGATCTCGCGATCTCGCGAGTATGACTCTGGATGCGGGCTATGCTGATCTCTCGTTGAAAACGTTCCGTGACACCGTAGCGGAGTGGGCAAAGCCTGAGGAAACCCTAAAGCTCTTTTCCAGAGATAATGGCGTTTCAGGCGAGGTCACGTTTGTCGCCAAATCACGAGCAGAATTACTCTCATCCTTCAGCCCAACCGTCTTCGCCGCATGGCAGGAACTCGAGCCGCGTTGGCGAGAGAAGCAGGTTCCCGCTGAATCTATCTTCGCGACGTTGTCCGAATCGGTGTTTCCCGCAGATCGACCAGATGAAGTCGCGATGTTTGCGTTGCCGGTCGAACGGGACACGATCGTAATTCCGCCTTTAGGCGGTCAAGCACGCTTGCCCGAAACGGGGCAAGACCGCCTGAAGGCGGAACTACAAACAAAGAGTCTCGGCTTAAGACTGGTCCAAATCGCGGTGGCAGAATCGCGAGTCGATGAACTGCGAAAGCGGCTCGATTCACGCGAGAAGACGAAAGAGTCAGAGATGTCGCTGCGGCTGTTGTGGTTGCAACTCGCGTTGGCGACACGCGACGAGACTCTCTTCGCTGAACAATTCGCCGCGTTGGAAGGTCAGTCGGAATGGTCCTGGTCTGCTTATGATGAACGAGTCGTAACGCAAATCATTCGACTACTTTCACTGCAGGCGGGACCGCGAGACCGCACGGCGAAATTGTTCGCACGCCTTTTGTCATCACTACCAAACAACACAGCGAAGGCGGAATTTCCCGCCGCCGATTTGAGACGATGGCTGGCTCGATGTTTCTTGGAGCAATCGGAACAAGATCAAGGCCGCGACATAATCGCCGCTCACTTACGTCACATGGAGGGTGTTTGGTCGGCGGCTGGCGCGATGGATGGGCAGCATCTTCGACGGATGGAGTTGCTCAATGTCGCTCGTGAATACGCCGCTGCGGGAATGGCAAAAGAGTCGCTCGAATTGCTCGGGCAGGCAGCGGATGCACGCTGGCCCGATAAGTTCGCAGAAGAAAATCCTGGCGAAGTCTTGTCGGTCTTGCGTGAGAAAACAAAAACTCTGTCGGCGACTGATCGCTTCATGCTGTGGCGAACGTGGACCTTGCCGGATTCGGGCTCATCGGATTCGCGCACACAACTCCGACTGATGGTGGGAGCATCTCGCGTAAACGACCAAAGGCCGCAGTTGATTTCGTCCGCGCATCTGTTGATCGAATCGGCTCGCGAGGCAAATCGCTTGGATGAGCTCGCCACATTTGTCGCGACCGAAGGGCCAAAACGCTTTGATGGGCGCGTCAATGTCTTGCTGGCAATGATTCGCATCTCACAAGCCGATACACCCGCGGCAGAGTCTCTGCTGAAAAAACTGTCGGGCGATTCCACCGAGAGTAAACCCGGTTCCGCATTGAGAACTCAAACCTGGGATAATGCCTTGTTGTCTGCGGAATGCACGGCCAATTCAAAACTCTCGGAGATCGGCCAAGTGTTCTCAACGCGAGCAGCCGCCGCAGCGAAAGAGCTGAAAGACGCAACGCTGCTGGAACTCCTCAAGTCGAAGACCGATTGAGCTCCGTCGGATCTGGGACGCGTCATTATTGATTGTCGGAACCACGCAATACTTCGTTTGGGGTCTTCGCCATCCTTGCTGAATTGAAAAATTGAACCACAAAGGCACAAAGACACGAAGAGCTGAAAACGACCCAAGCACAATCTTTGTGTCTTCGTGCCTTTGTGGTAAGCCTTCCGACTGATTCGTATTGTCAACAGGAATGGCGAAGAGCCTGAATTCGGCAATCTGTATTTTCCACGACAACTTGGCGTCGAACCTCGAAGAACGACAAATGACGGCTACACTCTGTCCTGCTCTTGAAGAATGAGTTCGTCGATTCGATGTATCACTGAGATAGGGAGATCGTCATGAAACAAGCCGTGATCGTGGATGCCGCACGAACGCCGATCGGCAAAGCATCAGCAGAAGCGGGATATTTTCGAGATGTCCGTGCTGACGAACTCTCCGCAAGCCTCTTGCAAGCGATCGTCCAACGAACAGGAATCGATCCGCGTTTGATCGAAGATGTCCGTTGGGGCTGCGTCCAACAACAGGGCGAACAAGGCTACGACGTCGGTCGCATCGCGGTCTTGATGGCGGACCTGCCTGTCACCGTCGCGGGCGTCACGATCAATCGCAATTGCGGATCGGCGCTACAAGCAATCAATGACGCCGCCATGAGCATCATGTCTGGTTGCGAAGACGTGCAGATTGCCGGTGGCGTCGAACATATGGATCACATCCCGGCCAACAAAGATTACGACCCGGCGCCGAGTCTGTTTCGCAAACATAGCGAAGCGATCATGAACATGGGGTTAACGGCGGAATACCTCGCGATGAAGTACGGCATCAGCCGTCAGCGACAAGATGAGTTCGCTGCTCGCAGCCAACAGTCGGCTTGTGAAGCGACTCGCAAAGGAGAGTTCGCCGCCGAGATCGTTCCCACTTGGGGACGCAATGAAATCGGACTGAAGGCGCTCATCACAACCGATCAAGGATTACGATCCGACACAACGGTCGAAGGTTTGAGCAAACTACCTCCGGCATTCAATCCGGCTGGCGGAAGCGTCACTGCTGGCAACGCCTCGCAAGTCAGCGTCGGTGCGGCGGCCTCGCTGATTATGTCTGAAGACAAGGCTCGTGAACTGGGATTGAAGCCGCTCGCAAAAATCCGCTCAATGGCGGTCGTCGGTGTCGCTCCCGAAGAAATGGGAATCGGCCCGGCTCCAGCGATCCAAAAGGCGTTGCAACGAGCGGGCCTGAAGCTGTCGGACATCGACTGCATCGAAGTTAACGAGGCATTCGCCGTGCAAGTATTATCCGTCCTGAAACTGCTCGGCATCGACGAAACGAAGGTCAACACTCGCGGTGGAGCCATCGCGATCGGACACCCGCTCGGAGCCAGCGGCGCTCGCGTCGTCGCGACGTTGCTGCATCGCATGCGTGACTCTGGTGCCAAGTACGGAATCGCTTCGCTTTGCATTGGACAAGGGCAAGGGATCGCGACTGTGTTTGAGGCATGTGGCGTTTGAGGCATGTGATTAATGATTTCTTAGTTCTTGTCGCTCGCCTTTCGACTTTGTCCGATATTCGCTTCGTTGGACACATGCCAGCGTCTGGACGACGTTTGTAAACTCGCTTTCTCGCGAGGCCGCTCGACTGCTAGATTCCGTATCGTGCTGCTCGTTTCTCAGTCACTATTCGTGAAGGACTTTTTTGATGCTCGGTGCCCATCTCAACCCGAAGGAATATCTCGCTCGCTGTGCCGAGGAGTTTGATAAGTTGGACCTCAGCCAAACGGTTGGGCTCGCAGACGACATTTACTCGGCCTATCAAGACGGTCGGTTCGTTTTCATCATCGGCAACGGTGGCAGCGGATCAAACTCGTCACACTTCTGCGAGGACCTCGGCAAGAGCACGCTCCGTCGCGAAGATTTTCTTAACGACAACATGAAGCGTTTGAAGGTACTCAGCCTCACTGACAACACTCCCTACATCCTCGCCTGGGGTAACGACGAAGGCTTCGACCGCGTCTTCGTCGAGCAACTCAAGAACTTCGCGTCACCTGACGACGTGCTGATCGCCATCAGCGGCAGCGGCAACAGCCCGAACATTCTGAATGCAGTCGAATGGGCGAATCGCCACAACCTCCGGACTTGGGGCATCACCGGCTACAACGGAGGCAAGCTCCAAGGAATGGCCAAAAACAACCTGCATGTGCCGCTCGACGATATGGGCATGGTCGAATCGATCCATTTGGTGTTGTTTCACTGGATCCTGAACGACGTCTACGGTCGGATCAACAAAGTCGGACGACACGCGCCGGAGTAAGCGTCGCTAACTAATCTTCAACCAAGCAATGTTCCCAAACCCCACCGAGCTTGTCTCGTTGGACTCGGGCTTTTGCACTAGTGCCACGACCAAGAAATAACCTGCCATTAGATTTGGAGTGCGGCTTGTTGGATTTTTGTGGTGCGGGTGATGCGCCGGTGCGGTGGGCAGAACCGAGCTACGGGCTGCGATTGTGTCGGTTTGCC
>JAPLNX010000287.1 GCA_026400935.1 Planctomycetia bacterium
GATTTCTATCGAGACGTCACTCAGCACGCCGCAGTCCATTGAAGAACAGAACCGGCTGAACGATCTGCTAGCTCGCATCGCGGCCACAATTCATGACCGTCTGCATTTTCGCCCCGAACTCACCATTGTCGCTGCCGGCACACTACCGCGCCACGAGATGAAGGGGCTTCGCATCCAACGTGCAACCGTACGGCGGTGATGGATGAAATCGTAATCGAATCAGGAATCGATCAGTCGGTGTCTCAAGAACGTCGCAAAAAAGAGCAGCCTTCGTTTAAGATTCTTCGACCATTCTCGAATCACAGTCAGCTCTTTTTAACCACTCTTAAGGACACATTCATGTTGAAGCTCATGGGGCGAACCGTGCGTTACGCTGGCATCTTTTCGCTGTCACTATTCGCCGTTGGCTGGACGATACCGGCTCAGGCTCAGGTCAAACTCGAACAGAAGTTTGTGGAAGGGACCAAGACGGTCAATCACACAAACATGAAAGTGACGCAAACGCTTTCCCTGGCGGGCATGAATTTGGAGACATCTTCGGATCGGTTTGTGATCGTGACTTCGAAAGCTGGCAAGCGAGAATCCGACGGCAAAATTCGAGTCGATCAGAATGTCGACAAGCTGTCGATCACCGTGAATCTTCCTGGCGGACTTTTGTTGACGTTCGATTCGGATGACCCGAACAAGAAGGCTGAAAGTCCCGCATTACAGCCACTTGTGGACGCGATGGGGGCGTTGTCGAAAGCGAAGATCGTCTTCGTCTACGATCAATCGGGAAAAGTGGTATCCGTCGAAGGACTCGACAAAGCGGCTGAGAAAGTTTCGGAGGAAGCACGCGGTGACCTCGATCCTGAGGTTGCTAAGAAGAACGCCAACCAAGAAATTGAGAGATTGCCGTCCGATCCAGTCAAAATCGGTGACACGTGGAGCCGAAACTCCGATCTCAGTCTTGGTAGCGGTCAGATCATGAGTATGACGACCGAATACAAGTATGTCGGTGAAGTGAAGGACGGTGATAAGACCTACGACAAAATCCAAGCCAAAACCACTGCCACGACGTTTTCCATTGCAGAAGGTTCCAAGTTGCCACTGCGAGTTACGAAGAGCGATCTGAAACCGACGGAGTCATCCAACACGTTGTTGTTCGATCGGGCGGCTGGTCAGTTTCAGTCCAACAAAGGGAAGCTACGGATTCAAGGTGACGTCGACTTCTCCATCAACGGCCAAAACCTCCCCGCCAAACTCGACCTGACTCTGGAAAGCGATACGACTCGGCAGCCGTGATGTGAAATCTTTGCGAAGGCTTCGCTTCCAAAACCGGACCCCGGCTTGACCACTTTCCAGGTGCGACATACTGTCCCGCCCCGCAAAAAAGAGCCTCATGGATGAGGCTCTTATGCGAAGGGACTCGCCATGCATCTATTCTTTTCAGTCGGTGAACCGAGCGGCGATCAACACGCCGCTCATCTCATTCAAGAGTTGCAAACGCGCAATCCGAAAGTTCGCTGCGTGGGGTTCGGCGGCCCGGCAATGGAAGCGGCTGGCTGCAAACTTAACTTCCGGCTGACGGACATGGCCGTGATGGGGATTTTTGCTGTTATCCCGTTGCTTTGGAAGTTCTACAAAGTCGCTCAGCAAGCGAGGAAATACTTTCGAGAGAATCGTCCTGATGCAGTCGTGCTGATCGACTTCGCCAGCTTCAATTGGTGGATCGCCAAGTACGCAAAGCAAGAAGGAATACGAGTCATCTTTTATCTGCCCCCTCAAATCTGGGCGTGGGCCGATTGGCGGATTAAAAAAATTCGCCGCTTTGCCGATGAGGTGATCGTTGGCTTACCGTTCGAGCAGAAGTGGTACGCAGATCGTGGCGTGAAGGTTGAATACGTCGGGCATCCGTTCTTCGACGAAGTCGCAGAACATCGTACCGACAATCATTTCCTCGAATGTTGGAAATCGCAGAAGTACCGCAATGTGGCGATCCTCCCCGGCTCACGTCGAGAAGAGGTACAGCACAATTTTCCGATCATGATCGAAGTGATGAGGCAGCTTCACGAACGACATCCGGATGTTCGCTTTTTGGTGGCCTGCTACCGCGAAGAGCATCGTCGCTTCTGCAGTTCGTATTTAATGGCTCATGCCGGTCGGCTCCCCGTGCATCTGTTCGTTGGAAAAACGCCGGAGGTCATTCAGGCGTCGCTTTTCTGTTCAATGGTATCTGGGTCGGTCAGTCTCGAAGTGCTCGCACGTGGTAAGCCAGCGGTAGTGCAATACACGACCGATTGGTTCACGTACCTCGTTGGTAAGTCGATGGTGAAGTGCCGCTACATGACGCTTCCCAACTTGTTCGTGAATCGTGAAGTCTTTCCAGAATTCTTCGTGATCGGCTCAACTTCAAAGTACGTCACTCGAATTACCGAGGTACTGCATGGTTGGTTGAGCGTTCAAGAGCGACTAAACGCGGTCACCGAGGACGTCGAACAGCTTCGTGACAAGTTTGCTCAAACGGGAGCCACAAAACGCGCTGCCGCACATCTCTTGCAACGGCTGGAACCCGCCGACACA
>JAPLNX010000232.1 GCA_026400935.1 Planctomycetia bacterium
CGCCGCTTCGCCATCACGCGACTCAAACACCATCCGCTCAAAGAAAGCCTACGAGGCAAAATGCAAATAGCCGGCTGGAACGACGACTTCCTTGCGGAAGTCCTAACAGGTCAACAACTTTGATACGCGCTGACCGTGAGGGATAAGCACCGACCATTTCTGCCGCCGCTTCTAATTTATGCCCGTTGAAATCTGGTTGAGCAGAGTTCGCGTGGCAGCGAGTTCCATCGCCAACCCCGTGACTAAGTCCGGTTTGTCGGCTCCCGGAAGGACATTCCAGGTATAGGTTTCAACTTCCAAGTGGGGCAAATACGCCAATTTGTGGACCGCCGCGAGCGCTAATTTCAAATCTTCACGAGTTGTTTCCAATGGGCCAATTCGCTCCGCATTGACCGGCACATGGAAATGAACACGCCAGCAATCGGCGTTCCTGAAATCGGCTGGCGGCGTGCGAGCGAGGTCAGCGGTGAGATCAAGGACGCTTCGGACAACTCCTGTTGCCGTTTTCGCAAAGGTTTGATGCAAATAGCGCGGTTCGACGAAATGTGCCAACGCTTCGCGAGCGACGGCGTTTTCTTCCGGGAGAGTCAGTTGCAACGCACAAGTAATATGCACCTTGTTGATCCGAATGCTTTCTCGTTCCAGCGTGGCGATCGATTCGGCAACATCTTCGAACTCGACTGATTGATGGCAGACGTCGTAGCAAACGCCAATGTATTTATTGACGGCGTCGAGCACGTTTTCATTGGCAGCCCGGTCTCTCAGTCGCCCAAAGAATGCAACGGTCTCCGCAGTTGTTTCGAGAACGCAACAAGGCTCCGGTTCGATCGACAGTCGAATGACCTGGCCGGTTTCCGACTCCAAGCGAGCAAGCCGCCGCGCGAACTCGATCAGATTGCTGATGCAGTTCGACTCAAATTCGGCGGCTTTCGCAAGCGCTTTGAAGCCGAGCGGCACTGTCGAAAGGCTTCCTTCTGTGCCGTTTGGCATCGTCGCTCGAATTAGTTCGGCCAAAACCAGCGCACAGTCCCACGAGTAGTCGAGCCGACTCGTCTGCGTCCAATCGGGAAGATAGACGTTTTCCTTCACGCGTTCGCTGTGAAAGTCTCCGAACGGAAACGCATTAAGCGTGTAAGTGCAAAGCCCAAGTTCGCCAACTCGTTCGGCAAATCGTCGAACGCGATCTGGTTCCGCGACCAATTCACGAATGACCGGCTGAGCAAGCCACAACCCTGCGGCAAGCGGCGATCCAAATTGCTTTCCGGCGGGGACCGTGAAGTCGATCAAACCTCGCTCCACCTGGGCGATGGTTAGTCCGGGATGCAGGTTCGTGCAATAACTGAGAGGAAGCGATGACTGTGGCATATCGGAGTGAGACGCTCAGAGAGGACGGAGTTTGTGCGGTTAAACAATCGTGTGACACTAAACCGAAACCGGGCTTCAAAACAAACGGGCGGTCATGCTAACGGCGGCCAGATTTGAAAACTACAATCTGCCGATCGCTTGCTCGCGGTCAATAACGTCGTCATACGGTAAGCGGTTTGTTTGCGCCAGAATGTTGAGGTACCCAGCCGAGAAACTTTCTTGGGCCTCCTGGGTTAAATGACCGAGATTGCCCCGATCGCTGCGGAGACATTTCCGGGTGGTGGATTCCGAGACCGACCTCAGTCCTTACCTACACGATCCCGACGTGCAATTAATGCTGCGCGCTCGGCAGGGTGATGACGCAGCGTTTGCGGTATTGGTTGAAAACTATCAGGACCGATTGGTCGCCGTGCTGTATCACATCATCGGGAAACAAGAGGCTGCTGAAGACCTCGCACAAGAAGTTTTTTTGCGTATTTATCGACACCGCAAAAAGTACGAGGTCAAAGCCAAGTTTTCGACTTGGCTTTTTCGAATCGCCAACAATCTTGCGAGCAACTATCGACGTGACGGTGCACGCCGAAACGAAGCGTCTCTGGCGACGAATGAGTCTGGCTCGATGGGGGTTCGACCTGAAGAAAACTTTCTCGCCGAAAAATCCGCGTTAATGCCCGCTCGCGTGCTTGATCGAACGGAAACACAGACACTCGTTCGAGCGGCACTCGATTCACTCAGCGACCGTCAAAAAATGGCGGTGCTGCTGCACAAGTTCGAGCAAATGAGCTACGTCGATATTGCGACTACCATGGACCTCACACCACAGGCGGTCAAGTCGCTGCTGTCGCGAGCGAGAGAAAACTTACGTGTCTACTTAGAGCCGTTTTTGTGACCTCAGATATTGATCGCTCAACGTTACAAATTGCGTTGTGATACCAGCGAATTGAGATTCTTTCCCCCATGTCTGACGAACTCGAACAATCTGGATCTTTAACAGCGAAGCTCGTTGCTTATCTCGACGGCGAGTTACCGGAAGCGGCTGCACGCGACGTCGAGCAATCGCTGGCGAGTGATCCTGAAGTTCGCGCGGAAGTGGAGAAGCTAAATCGAGCGTGGGAGTTGCTCGACTTGCTACCGCGTCCGTCTGCTTCGGGGGAATTCAGCAATCGCACTTTGGCGACAATGAAGGCTGCTGAAGTGTCGACCGATTTTGCTTTCACGGATGAGCCGACTCCGACCGTTGTGGTCAAAACACAAAATGGAAAAGTGTCGTCGCCAAAACCGTTGATTGTTTGGATTACCAGCATGCTGGTGATCGCGGTGTTCTGCTTTTTCCTCGGACGATTGGTTCGGCAGTCATCGCCCGATCCGCTGCTCGATGATTTGCCGTTGATCGAAAACCTCGATCTCTATCAAGAGATCGGTGACGCTGAATTCCTTCGAGACTTCCAACGCAGAGGGCCACGTGATGATCGCCGACAGCCCGAACGTCGCTGAGAACAACGTCGTAAGACGGGCACTCCTGCCCGTCTCTCAACAAGTGACGGCCAAGAGTGCTCGTCCTACGAAGCTGAGCCGCGCCTTCACGCTGCTGCGATTGAGGAATGCGACCGCAATAAATTCCTATACCGTGATCGATTGGTTCGGGCGAGTCTCTGCGTTCTTCGCTCCTATGCGGTTAAAAGAAGAGACCACAGCAGAGGAGCGAAGAGCGCAAAGATTTGCTGAGTCAAATCATGCTGGCCGACAACTCCGGCAAGTTATCGTGGTCCTATTCCTCACGCTGCGGTGTTTCACTTTACCGCCGTGGTTACTCGCCGCTGATGACAAGCCATTATCGAAGCGTGACGAGAATCTCAAATGTATTTCCGAAATGACCCCGATTGAGCGACTACGTCTCGAAGAAAGCTATCGAGCGTTTCAAAAGCTGCCGCCTGATGAGCAAAGTCGTTTGCGAAGGCTGCAAGTTGAGATTGAGCGTGACCCCGAACTCAAAGCTGTGTTCAAAGAATACGAAGCGTGGGCCAATACGCTTTCGCCCGGTCAGCGGTTCGAACTGCGTCGCACCGCCGATCCGCGTGAGCGGATGAATCTTGTCGAAGATTTCCGGAATGAACCTGAGCGAGGGCGTCCCGGCGAACGGCCTCCGCCTGACCCGCGCTCAAACGATCCGCGTCCACCGAATGGCGGCCCTCCGCTCGCAGTTCGTGGCGATCGAATGCGTCTGATGGAGAAATTGCTCGGTCGAGATTTTCCGTTCGGCGATCGCTTGGGATCATCGGTTCTCGAAATGACCGCCATCACTCAAGTTCTCGAACAACAGTTATCCGAGAAGTCCCGAACAGAGATAGACAAATTGGATAAGGCCGATTTCTTCAGCCGAAAAGTGAGAGTTGTGCGGCTGACGTTGGAGCAGCATCCGCTCGGCCCCCCTCACGTAAGGATCTTCGGAGGCCCAGAAAGTTCGACTTTTGACAAAGTGATGTCCGCTCTTTCGGAAGACAGCCCCATCAAGCAGCTTCTGAAAACGAGACCCAACCCAGATGCACAACGAGTCGCATTGCTCATGGCGTTGGTCCGTGGTCTGGGCAACGAGATGCAACGCACCATTGAAGACCACCTTCCCAACAGCGATGCAATCATGCGTTATTCAGAAACGCTGCCGCCGCAAGAACGTCAACGCCTCAATGAATACAACCGCGAAGAACGGTTCCTCGAACTGCAACAGCGATACCTCAAAGAGCAAGTTCCCGGCATTCGCGAGCTTCAAGATATCCTGAAGGCGCCCGCCATGGATAAATTCCTCAATGAGACCATCAAACGGATGCCGAATTTCAATCCGCGCGGCGCGAAAGGTCAGTTTGGGCCGCCAGATGGCGCTGGCAGGCCGAGCAACAATTTGCGTCCGGAAGGTTGAAACTCAGGGATGTAACACTCAAATAGCCGCAAGCGTCAGCAACGGCGAGACGCCTCAAAAGACAATAGACTCGGTTCGTATTGAAGGTTTAGCCCTCGCTGACATTTCGGATGACTTCGGAACAAACTCATGATCGACCTGCATCAACAAAACATCGCTCGTGTTACTCGGCGTCAGCTCTTCGGTTCTTCCGCGGGGGGAGTCGGTTTGGCGGCATTGGCCTCGCTTGCCGGAACGAACGGCTCGCTGCACGCGGCGGAAAAAGGGTTGCCGGGACTGCCGCATCATCCGCCGAAGGCCAAGCGTGTGGTCATGCTGTGGCAAGGTGGTGGCCCGTCGCACGTGGACCTGTTCCAAGACAAGCCGGTCATGCGCGAGATGGCGGGGAAGGACATTCCCGATTCGATTCGAGGAAAGACACGGCTCTCCACCATGTCGAGCGGTTATGGCAAGTGGCCATGCTTGCCGTCGATCAAGCCGTTCAAGAAATATGGGCAAGCCGGTATTGCTCTGAGCGAGATGCTGCCGAACGTCGGTGCGATGGCGGATGACATCTGCGTCGTCAACAGCATGCACACCGAAGCGGTCAATCACGCTCCCGGTGTGACGTTCTTCATGACGGGTGCCCAAGTCCCCGGACGACCGAGCTTGGGAGCATGGCTTTCGTATGGACTTGGTAGCGAGACCGACAATCTGCCGACTTTCGCCGTGATGACATCGAGCGACAAAGGGAAGACCTGCGGACAACTCTTCTTCGATTACTACTGGGGGAGCGGCTTTTTGCCGAGCCGTTTTCAAGGAGTACGGTTTCGCAACACGGGCGATCTCGTCCCATACCTCGCAAACCCGCCAGGTGTCAGTAGCGAAGCACGGCGCGCGTTGCTCGATGACCTCGCAGAAATGAATGCCGCGCATTTGGCAGACTATGGCGATCCGGAAATTGACACTCGTATTGCTCAATACGAAATGGCGTTTCGAATGCAGACGAGCGTGCCTGACCTCGTCGATTTCTCTGGTGAGACGAAAGCCACACTCGATCGCTATGGCCCTGATGTGCTCGTCAAAGGTTCGTTCGCCAACAACTGTTTGGTTGCCCGCCGGTTGCTCGAGCGAGGTGTCCGCTTCGTGCAATTGATGCACGCTGGCTGGGATCAGCACGGCAACTTGCACACGCAGCTTGAACAACAATGTCGCGACACTGAAGGACCAAGCGCGGCACTCGTGCAGGATTTGAAGGATCGCGGCATGCTCGACGATTCGCTGATCGTGTGGGGCGGCGAGTTCGGACGAACTCCGTTCGGACAGGGCGATCCAGCGAATCCGAAAGGCCGCGACCACTTCGGTCGAGCCTACAGTTGGTGGCTCTCCGGCGGCGGTGTCAAACGCGGGACAACGTATGGTACGACCGACGATTTCGCCTGGAACGTTGTCGCCGATGGGGTCCACATTCACGACATGCAAGCCACGATCTTGCACCTTTGCGGTATCGATCACACTCGGCTGACCTTCCGATATCAGGGCCGCCAATACCGTCTCACGGACGTGCATGGCGACGTGGTCCAAGGGATCCTCGCCTAGAGCTTTCACCATTCTAGACCGCACGCGCGTTTCAGAGTTACCAACGCGACGGCTACGCCCAAAACGCGCGTGCCTGCGGCGTGCGGTTAAACGATGGTGCTAACGATCTCATCAAAGACCGAGTGGGGTTTATTGGCGATGCCCAGCTTTTCGCCAAGCGGCGAGCAATAGTTTGCCGACTTCAACAATCGTCGCGGGTGTTAGCGACAGTGCGCCAATTAGCAGCCATTCCCACGTCAAGTGCGTGGCCACTTCAAACACAGGTTGAGCAAACGGAAGCGTCACGACACTGAGCTGCAGCAACCCAGAAATGACAATGGCACCTAAGATGTGTGGGTTTGAAAACAGTCCGAGTTCGGGCATCGTGAATCGCTGACTGCGACAGCAGACCGCAAAGAAGAGTTGCGAGAACGCGGTCACACAAAATGCGACCGTGCGAGCACGTCCCACCTGAGCCGCGTCCCCTTGATACGTCAGCCAGAAACCGAGTCCTGCGACAGTCGCGATCAAAGTGCCGTGAAACAGAATCAGTAATCCGCGCTTGCGAGTGATGACCGTTTCGTGCGGCGGACGTGGCGCACGCTGCATGATGTCTCGTTCGGGAGGTTCCATGCCTAATGCCAACGCAGGAAGCCCGTCGGTCACGAGGTTGATCCACAGAATCTGAATCGCCACGAGTGGAACCGGCCAGCCGATCAGCGCAGCGAAAAACATCAGTAACACTTCCCCCGCATTACAGGCCAAGAGGTAATGCACGAACTTTTGAATGTTGTCGAAGATGCCGCGACCTTCCTCAACAGCATTCACGATCGACGCGAAGTTGTCGTCGGTCAGGACCATGTCGGACGCCTCTTTCGTGACGTCGGTCCCCGTGACCCCCATCGCGATACCGATATCGGCGGCCTTCACGGCCGGAGCATCATTCACTCCGTCGCCGGTCATCGCCACGATCTCACCACGCTGTTTCCATGCGTTGACGACTCGCAGCTTGTGCTCGGCAGAGACACGAGCATAAACGGCGATCCGATCGACTTGTGCTTTGAGTTCGTCATCAGAAAAGGCATCCAGTTCCTGCCCAGAGACGACTCGGTCGTTTTCGCCAGCGATGTGTAATTCGCGAGCAATCGCCAATGCGGTTGCGGGATGATCGCCGGTGATCATGACCGGTCGAATGCCTGCCGCATGACATCGCCGGACGGCATCCTTCGCTTCCTCGCGAGGTGGATCAATCATGCCAATCAAGCCGGCGAAGATGAGGTCTGCTTCGTCGAATTCATTGGGCGCCGTTTCCGAATGATCACGATAAGCCAACGCGAGCACTCGCAAAGCGCGCCCCGCCATTTCGGAATTCGATCGCATGATTTCTTGGCGGCGATCGTTTGAAAGTGGCTCGACTCTGCCGCCGCGACGTTCGGACACGCACTTCGCGAGCAACACCTCTGGTGCCCCTTTCGTGTACATCGTTTGCGAGCCATCCGCCCCTCGTAAAACGACTGACATCGCTTTGCGTTCCGAATCAAACGGGATTTCGTAGAGCACATGCTGGTTACGATCGCGGGCCGAAACCCCCGCTTTCATCGCGGCAACGATCAACGCTCCTTCCGTCGGGTCGCCGATGACTTGCCAAGCATTCGTTTCATCTCCACGTGGGCTGACGGTTGCGTTATTGCACAGAGCGGCCGTTGTCAGCACCTGCAGGAGGTCCGGTTCATCCTGTGGATGACAGCGCGACTCACCTCTTTTGAGAAATTCCCCATGCGGAGCGTAACCACCTCCTGTTACGTCAAAACGATCTTCGCCAACCGCAATCTCGCGAACGGTCATTTCGTTGCGAGTCAACGTTCCGGTCTTGTCAGAACAAATCACCGTCACAGACCCCAGCGTCTCGACACTCGGCAATTTGCGAACGAGCGCGTTCCGCTTCACCATCCGTTGCAGACCCAGCGCGAGCGTCAGTGTGACAACGGCAGGAAGTCCTTCCGGTACGGCCGCGACTGCGAGGCTGACGGAGATCAGCAAGGTTTCCAACAGTTTTCCGCCGCGAGCGATTTGCAACCCGAAGATGACAACCACGATGACCAAGCAAACCAGCACAAGAACCTTGCCAAGTTCGGCCAATCGACGTTGCAGCGGTGTCGGTTCCGGCTCAGAGCGTTGTAGCAGGCCCGCGATGTTTCCCAACTCTGTGTGCATTCCAGTTGTGACAACGACGGCACTCGCCTTGCCTGCCGCCATCACCGTTCCCATGAAGACCATGTTGCGACGGTCGCCCAACGGAACGTTCTCCATCAAAACGCAGTCGGCCTCCTTGTCTACCGGCGTCGATTCACCCGTCAGCGATGCTTCCTGAACTCGAATGCTGAAACCGCTCAGTAATCGCGCATCCGCCGGGATGTTGTCGCCTGCTTCAAGTTCGATCCGATCACCCGGAACAAGCTCGCGAGCGGCGACCGATTGCAGTTCGCCATTGCGGATCACTTTCGCCATCGGCGACGAGAGCTTCTGCAATGCTGCGAGAGCCCGCCCCGCTTTCTCCTCCTGAAGAAAGCCGATGATCCCATTGACCAGCACGATTGCCAGAATCGCCGCCGTATCCGCCCACTCGCCCATGACGCCGGAGATCACTGCGGCAACGATCAGAATCCAGATCACGAGCTCTTTGAATTGTTCGAGCAACTTCTTCCAGCGTGACGTCGCGGGAGCTTCGGCGAGGGTGTTATCGCCGCACTTCTCTCGCCTGCGAATAACATCGTCGCTGGTCAGTCCGTGCCCGCAGTCTGCACGCAGTTCCTGAACGACGGCGGCGAGCGGCAACGAGTACCAAATCCGTGAATCAGTCATTTCGGCATCTCGCATTAGCCGTGATTACTCCCGTCTTTGGCCGAAGTGTACCGAAAACGAAAAACCCACGACCAATCAGTCGTGGGTTTTTATAGCAACTCTCGTTCAGAGATCGCGTCGGACGATTGCTCGATTATTTTGCAGCCTTTTTCTCAGTCGATTTCTTGGGGATGGGCAACTTGTCAATTTTGAGCATCTTCAAGAGCTTTTCCGTTTCAACCTTTGCGGCATCCACTTCGGTCCACATCGCAGCACAGCAGTCACAGATTGCGACATGGTCACCGTGCTCTTTCTCGCATTGTTCCTCAGCCATGCCGCAAACCTCATGAGCGCGGGCTTGATGCTTTTCGATCAAAGAGAAAAGAGATTTGTTTATGATTCATCCGCCTGGCGGATCTATTGGGTTGGAGAAATGTGGACATGCGGTTCTCCTTGGGAGTTGATGAAACTTTCCTTGAGGAGCCAACGCAGCATGTCCACAGTCGCTTTGTATCATGGGTTTGGAGTTCGTGGCTACCGGCAAGAGAAGATGGAAGATAGTCAAATCGCCTCAACTTCTTTGATTGATTGCTGCTGATGAAGTTGCACCACTTGGATTTGGCCAGAAAGTTCGACCAATTCAGAGAGGATCTGGTCAGCGGTCTCGTCAGGCTCGTGTTGGGCAGTCGAATGAACGGCGACAGATTGCGGCTTCAACAAAAGAGCGATGGAATACAAACCGGCGACGAGGAGGAGCAGTGCTTTGATTCCGATGAGAAATGTCACCGACTGCAGGATGCCGCCCACTAACGCGCCCAACAGATTCGCACCCAATGCCAAATTCTTGTCTTTTGTCTTGGAGAACGAATCGATGAAAATCAGGCCGCTGAACAACATCGGCATCGTTGTCAGCGATCCAACTAGCAGCGACTTGGTCACGAATGGTAAGAAGGCAAAGCTTGATAGATCCACAAAGTACAGCGCTACACACAAACCAAGCAGTCCGGTTGCCGCTGCCGATTGTGGGATACGTGGAAATTTTTCCGCGATGAAATTCGACAGCAGAATCATCACCATGATGCCCGAAACGATCACGGCATTCACCAGCCATGTGTTGCCTAAAACGACCGAAGCTTTGCTGATGTTCTGAACCTCTAACAACATGAAGGCCGCGCCCAGAAAAAAGAAATGAGCCTGTGAGCGGTTCCATCCAGTAAACATGTCGTTGCTCTGCAAACGCCGACGTCCGTAGCCAACCAAGGCGATCAGTAACACCGCTAGAAGGAGATACAACGTTGGAACGCTGGGGCCCGCAAGATAAATGTAAGGCCAATCATCGGTCGCGATGCGTGTTGTGTGCGGCAGAGTCAACGGATTTTCGGCCTGCCAACGTGAGACTTGATCTTGCAGATGATGATTTGTTGCCAATTGGTGGCTGATGACAGATTGATCTCCAGCGACAAACACGGTACCGCCCCAGCCTGTCGAATTGTGCGGAATCCGAAACGCTAAGGGGTCTTGGCCGAAGGTTTCTTTCAGGCACAACGACATGCGGTCGGCAATAAAGTTTCTCGCACAATCAAAGCTGAGCACCATGGTCCCACCTTCTGCTAACAAGGAGCGAGCTCGTGTCAGACTTTCTTTGGTGTAAACGTAATGGTCCAAACGAGCATTCGTCATTGAAGTCGTTGTATGTGAGTCCAGCAACCCGAAAATGATCACGTCAAATTTCTCTTGGCTGGTGGCGAAGTACGAACGCGCGTCGTCGTTGACGACATGCACCAGCGGTGAGTCGTAAGGATGTTCGGGATGAAATCGGCGTCCGAAGTCGATGATCGCGGGATCAATCTCCACGGCAACCACTCGCTTCGCACCACCGCGTAGTGCTCCAGCTACGTCATTTCCAGACCCCGCGCCGACGACCAGGACACGTTCCGGTTGCGTATGAAACGCTAGTGGAACATCGTACTGAGTCAGTCCGTGAAGTTCGGTCGGCACTTTCGGGTTTGAGCGAACTTTGGCGTCACTGTTATCGATGAGTGCTTGATAGCCGGTATTGTTTACCAAGATAAAATTGGTTCCTTCCCAGTCTTGATAACTGGCGGGAGCGAAAGTCAGCTTTTGGTACGGCGACCAAGCGATCTCAACAGCGTTTGGCTCCTTTGTTGAAAATCCGGCCAGCAGCACCGTAGCAGCAAGGCAGCCTAAGCTTTGTCGCCGGTCGGTTTGGTTCCAGGCAATGAATGCCAAAATCAAAGCCGAAACGCAGACCCAAACAATCGGTCCGGTCGCCAAACCGCTGAGCAACACGAACAACCAAATCCCAAGCAAGCTACCGGCAACATTGACTGAATATGCAAAAATGGTTCGCGGATGATCGTCCATTGAACGACCCAGAAGGCGGCCCATTGGCAAGAATACTTCCCAGAGCAGCAGAATGATTGCGAACGTCATCACTAGGCCACAGGCGACCTGGATCAGTGTTTGCCAACCGCTCTGAAGAAAGATTTGATGCCAAATCACCAAGTCGCCAAAGGCTCCCAACTGATGCGTGATCTGTTGGCTGAGGGGCTTGAGAAATGGGACGGAAAGGAGTGCTGTTAAGACCATAAACGATGCCAAGCCGCGAGCCAATTGGACGGGCTGGCGACAACTAAAACAGCCCATGCCCAATGCCAAAAAGCAAACAATCAGCACCGTGTTCTGCAGATACGCGAAAATGCGAATCTCCGTCCCAATCCACCGGATCAACATCATCTCCAGTAACAACCCGACGACGCTGACGAGAAAGATCGTCCACGAAAGTCGGGCTGGTTTTTCGCCCGAAGCTGTGCGGGAAGAAGCCTGAGGGGTGCTGAGCGACATTTGCCGATTCCTGTTCGGTCATGAGGAAATAGTCCGGGATCAACGTCCGCACCAAACGGCACGGCATCACAGCAAACATAGGTCGCACTTGGATGATGTTGCCGAAAGTAAACGTCGGATTGTGAGAATCCTTGGTCCGCTCGTACCGATTGGCGCGATAGAGCCAACGACACAGCAACGAGCAACCGTAGTGGCGATTCTCAACGCTCCATTCAGACACCAGTGAAGCGATATTAAACATATGTGCTCAATCGCTTTTTTGCGGTAATGTATTCATGCGCAAAAACGGCAAGCCGAGGATCGAGAAAGATGCGGCAGTGACCTGTTCACTCACAAGGCGGTGGGCTGGTTGATGTCAGAGGCTATCCGAAAAGTGAGATAGGGCTAACTCGTTGAGGCGGCTATGTTTGGTGCCTTCTTCAGCAAAGGAGTGCCCGAAGATGACCGCCACGAATGGAGCTTCTCGCCGAACGTATCCCACGGACCTGATCGACGAAC
>JAPLNX010000016.1 GCA_026400935.1 Planctomycetia bacterium
CGTAAAGTGCTGGTGCATCGCTGGGACTCCATTCCCAAAAGGATCTTTCCAAAACACCCCAATGCGAATCTCCCAGCGATGTTTTCCTCAACCTCTCTTTTGTTCAGAATCCTTGCGTTTGAGATTCATGACCGCCGATCCCTTGGCTGAGATGCGTTGAACCATTTCGATGCTCCATCGTGGAGGACCGGCCTGCGCCGCACGACGATTCGTGCTTGAGCGAACGATTGATAGCCGCTGAAGCGCTGGACTCTAAGCAATCGAGAGGTGATCGTCATGCTTCAATGACCGTATTAATCCTCTCGGAAGGCATGACACGCAAGCAAAAGTGGCAACGGAACCACGCGTGCGTCGTGCTAAATACGAGCGGCATTGTTTGGCGGCATTGAAATGAGAAAGGCGCACGCGAACCGCGTGCGCCACATCAGCAGCCAACTTGAATTACCGGCTTGCCTTGCAAGCATCGGCGCATTCGCGGCACATTTTTGCACACTCTTTGCAACAATCTTTCGTCCCCTTGTCGCAAAGCGCCGCGCATTCGCGACAGAGCTTTTCACACAATACACACACATCGGCGACGAGTGCCGATTTCTGTTCGTGCAGCGAGGCACATGTTAGACACATATGATGACATGCTTCGCACAATTTGGCGCAGTCGGGCCGATCCTCTTTGCAACAAGTGATGCAGTTCTTGCACGTGACGGCGCATTCACGGCACTTCTTCGAGCAATCGACTTTTGCCTTCTTGTCCTCGGCAAGCAGTCCTGACGACAGGACGTATCCAAAGCCAGCGGCGCTCAATGAGCCGACCAGCAAACCGCGACGGCTCAAACCAGAAACATTTTGTGTCATAGAAGTCTTCATGGAATTTCTCCGAAATGCATGTTTTGAATCGAACACCGTAGAAACAGCCTGTTCGACTGTTAGTTTTTGATAAGGTGTTGGAGGCGATTGCCGACAGACAATCAGCCTGCTCTGCCAAAAAGAATGAAATTCAGCCTCGACAAACTTGCTCAACACTGCCAACTGCAGTGCCAAATTTGGAGACTTTGATTTCCCAATGCAGCGGTACGAACCGCGCTGACATTTCGGAGTAACGCGTCACGGCTCAAACTCGACGGGCCGAGCCAATCGGCGATTGCGACCAGCGGATCAGGGAGCTTTATCTCCGAACGAACAATCTGCTTTGTCGCTGTAGCGCAGCAATCCTTTTCAGTTTTCGGAGTCGATGCACGTTCTGATTTCTGCCCTGGTTTCGCGGTATGACTACAGCACGATCGCTTCGGTGTTGTAACGATCGTTCGACAACACGAACTGCTCGGCGTCGCGGTCAGTGACCACGAACAACACCAGCATGGCGGCAACAAGACCACCAACATGCAGGCCATCACAGCGAGACGAAAGGAACGGCTCATCGGAAAACTCCTGGCGAGACAGTATGCCTCGGCGCCAACATGGTCAACGGGGATTTCGAATTTGGACGGTGCGTCCTCGCAATCCCGATTTGAGTTCTTTTGATGTATCCACGGAGTATCGGTTACTCAGATTGAGTTGATCGGATCAATCGAAACCGAACAAGTGCTTTGCCAGTTCCGCTGCTTCCGCTACAGTCCGCGATGTGGTCGGTGGGTTGCCCAAGCCTTGTTGTTGAATTGTCTAAGACGGCAGTTCAACATCGCTGCGGGGCTACCCCGTAGTCGTTAGCTTGTTTCGATTTCGTCGCCGTATTCACCCTCCCGCAGCGATGTACGGGAACGGTGAATACGCTACTGGACCCGTTGAGCAGCCCACCAACCACATTCTCATTTCCGACTCATCACTGGCGTCGCGTTCTTGAATGAAATTTCTCTTCGATTTACTGGCTTGGTTATTCGGTAGTCGGAGAACTCCCCAAGAGATTGTTCGCGAGCAGGTCGCTTTGCCATTGAGTTTGACGTGGCCTGGCGGCAAACGTCGGCACCCAAGTATTAGGCTTACAATACGGCAAGGCTATAGCAGCAAAAAGCAGCCAAAATACATCACGAAGCTCTTGAAATCTGAGGTTTCAACGAGGACTTCGTCAGTCCCTTACCTCTTTGCGAATCATGACGCAGATCGTCGGCACTTTCATGATCTGAGTCTTGATGGTGATGACTCGCGATTGATGTCGCGTGAATTGCCAGTGTTTCGGACCCCTCAGCAATTGGCCGACTGGTTGGGAATTCGAGTTGGAGAACTCGCTTGGCTCGTGCATCGCGGCACCTCTGATCGTCGACCGCCGGATGAGCAGAGGTCTCACTATGTTTATCATTGGGCCAAAAAGCGTTCGGTAAGCATCGAAGCTGGCGCGCCGATGAGTTGCCCGGTATTGACTCAATGGCGATTGATCGAAGCTCCGAAGCAAACACTGAAAGCGGTGCAGCGGAAGATTCTCACGGAGATTTTGGAGAAGGTCCCGGCACATTCAGCGGCGCATGGGTTTGTGCGCGGACGGTCGATTGTCTCGAACGCGAGACCGCATGTCGGACAAGCGGTCATCATCAAACTTGATCTACAGAACTTTTATCCCAACGTCACCTACAGCCGAGTCGTCGCGATCTTTCGCTCGATTGGATATTGCCGAGAAGCGGCAATTTGGTTGGCTCGACTGACCACATCAGCGGTGCCGTGGTCTTTGAGCGTGCCTGATGGGGACGAAGGGACGAAATCGCTCTATGTTCGTCGTCATCTTCCACAGGGAGCACCAACATCGCCGACGATCGCGAACCTATCTGCGTTTGGTTTGGACGTGCGGTTGTCTGGACTGATCAAGAAGTTTGGCGGCAACTACACGCGGTATGCGGATGACCTCACGATCTCCGGCAACGATGACTTTCGTTATGCGTTGCGCTGTGTCATTCCACTGACCGAGCAGATCGTGCGATCGGAGCGGTTTTCGCTGAATCACCGCAAGCGGAAAGTGATTCGGCGCGGCCGACGACAGCTCGTGACCGGAGTTGTCGTCAATCAAAAGACCAATATTCGCCGCGACGAGTTCGACCTCCTGAAAGCGATCCTCAACAACTGTGTGAAGCTCGGTCCATCGACGCAGAACCGTGATGCTCACGAAGATTTCGCGGCACACTTACGGGGCCGAATTGCGTTCGTCGGACAACTCAATCAAGCCCGCGGCGAGAAGCTACTGCGACTGTTCGAGCAGATTGATTGGGAACGATAACCGGTCCCTTCACATACCCCACCGAGCTTGCCTCATTGGTCTCTACCCAATTATCCGCATCTGAGAACTGGGAATGGTAGTTGGACGTCGCGGACGAGTTGTTTGAGGTCATTCAGATCATGCGTTTCGAGGTATTCGGTCATCGACAGCAGGACC
>JAPLNX010000363.1 GCA_026400935.1 Planctomycetia bacterium
AAGACAAACTCCCCAATCGTCCCGGCCGCTCGTTCGCCCGAGAAGCCTACCCCCGACGACCAAAATCCAACCAATTCCAAAAAAGAAGACCCAAAAATCCCGGCCCCAAACCAGACTCCTAAAGTAAGTGCCATTGGGCGTCAGCCCCCCGGTCTTGTAACGATGACACCGGGGGGCTGACGCCGCCCCGCTCGCCTGCGCGTTTTTGTTTTGCGAATCGCTTACGGTTCGTTCGCCACGAGTTGCAGTTCCGCCTTGATGACGTGGCTGCCTTCTGTGGCGACGACCATGTCTTCCAGCAGGCCCGACCGAATTTCCGTCCAATGCCGTTCGCAGACTCCGGCGACGATTTTGATTTTCGAGAAACGCTCGCCGTCGTAGGCATACACGACGTGATGTCCCCCTTCCCAATGCACGGCTTCGTTCGGGACCGTGAGTGCCCAATCCGATTCGCGGACCAGAATCTCTCCCATGCCGAAGGCTTGTGCTCGCAGCAGCCGTTGCTCGGAAGAGGGCGTACCGATCGTCGCCGTCGTGATCGGCAGCACGGGATTATCGACTTCCGCGCGGACTTGCAGCGTGCGCGTCGCGGCATCCACTTCGGTACTGATCCAGTCCACATGGGCCACGACGTCACCCGGCATTCCATCGGGGGTGAACTCGATGCGTTGACCGAGCCGCACGAGATTCGCGTCTTATTTCCGAACCTCCAACACGACCCACATGCGGCGGATATCGGCGATCTCGAAATGCGACTCGCCCGGAGAGACGACTTCGCCGAGCGTCATCTCGCGGCCGATCACGATGCCGTCGAACGGTGCGCAGATCGGCAACAAGTTCGTCGTGGTGGTCCGCAGATCCAGAGTCGCCACCAACTCACTGGGCAGTCCCAGAAAATGAAGCTTGTCCGCCAATTGTTCGTCGTCCAAGTCCTGCACTTCCCGCAGCGCGAGCGGTAACCCCAGGTTGACCAACTCTTGCACCGAGTTCATCAACTCGATTTTTACTTGACGATATTCGGCCTCGGCATCGGTGCGTGCGCGTTCTGAAACCGCTTCGGAAATCGACTTGAGCCGATCGCGCAGTCGCATCGTTTGCCCGTGCTTGACGACCGCCTGCGACAAATTCGCCTTTGCCTTTCCGACGTCGCGAGCTTCCACAATCGCCAGCACATCGCCTTTGTGAACTGCCTGTCCGACTTGCCGTTCGACGCGCCAAACCGTGCCAGGGACGCGCGACGATAACCGTGCGAGCGAGTTCTTGTTGTACGAGACGACTCCGTGAGCCGAGATCGTCTGTCGTATCGGTCGCCGTTCGACACTACCAAACCGGATGCCGACCTTCTCGATCGACTCCTTGCTCAGTTCCAAGTTCGATAGTTCTTTCGGCGAAGTCGTTTGACGTTCCGGTTTCACTGTGGCTGTGGCGAGTGATCGCGGAACGCTCGCCGAGGTCTTCAAAGCCAAACCGAACGTCCAATGCGTGGTATGTCCCGTGTTCAAGACACCCAAGAGCAAAACGACGATCGCCAAATAACGCAGCCGCTCAAACCAGGAACGCATCCAGCCTATCCTGCGCGCAGTAGTGCGTTGAAGCTGAGCGGCAGGTTCGCTGACGCCGATGTCCGAAGGAATGCGAGCAACCATCGTGAAAACCCCTGAATTCCCCACGTTGCCCGTCGTTCGACAAGCGCTGTCAGGTAACTCCAGGACTCCGTTTGCACTTCGCAAGCCAATCGCCAGAAATTTACCGTGCGGTCTTCCACGTACTTTTGCTGGCGGCTAGTCCTCAATCAAGCGACCCCACCGAGCTTGCCTCGGTTGCTCGCGGGCTTTTGCACTACGGCAGTCATGATTTCGAGTGAAACTCCGCGTAGTGCAAAAGCCCGAATCCACCGAGACAAGCTCATTGGTCTCTACCCAATTATCCGCATCTGAGAACTGGGAATGGTAGTTGGACGTCGCGGACGAGTTGTTTGAGGTCATTCAGATCATGCGTTTCGAGGTAT
>JAPLNX010000583.1 GCA_026400935.1 Planctomycetia bacterium
AGAAATCGATCCGTGATCCACAGCGTCGGACATCCTGTCGCTCCCAGAAATATTGGCAGATGAACATCTGAAAATATCTCTGGCGCAAACCGCGTGCCGCGATCATGAATTGCTGGAAAACTTACGTACAATCAACAGATGATTGGACCGTGTACATCAACGGCGCGAATTGGGGTGTCTACCACGGAGGCAGCTTCCGAAACGACACGGTGACTCCGGTGTTGTTTGATCGCTGGCAACATGTGGCGGTCACGTTCGATCCGGCGACAGGGGTCAAGTTCTACCTCAACGGCGAACTGAAATTCTCAAGTGCCAACATTGGTTTCGACTCTTCGACGAATCCGTTGATTCTCGGTCGTTTTGAGCCAACCGCCGCCAATTACTTTGAAGGCAACTTGGATGAGGTTCGTGTCTGGAAAGGACCGCGCACGCAGGCGGAAATCCAAGCCAACATGTCCCGCACCGTCAGTCCGTCGTCAGCGAATCTCATCGGCTACTTCCCGTTCGACGAAGGTTCCGGAAACGCTGTTGTGAATCAAGCCTCCACCGGCGGCCAAGCGCTCTTCGCTGCGGCGACAGCGGCTCAATTGCCGTCTTGGTCAACGGCGACGATTGTCAACGGCACGCCGGTCGTCACCGGGACGTCCACTCCGCTCTTGCATGACGTGTTGACCGCCACGCAACTTGGAACTCTGACGACTCTCGATCTGAACAGCCGCTCGGTCGCGTCGCTCGATGGCTTGGACCGTGCCGTCAATCTCGTCAACCTGGACCTGTCACTCACGACGACCACAACGCAGACGGCGACACCAATTTCTGACACCTTCATTACCGAGCATGGTGGCTTGGGTGGCGCAACGAGCACTCACGGGGCCGACACCCTTGTATGGTTGATTGGGCAGTCCAGTTTCCGTTCGACGCCTCAGTTCCGATTTGATCTCACTCCTTATGCCGGTCGCACGGTGACAGGTGACGTCACGTTCGCGTTGTACTTGCCCGCCAGTAATACCAATGGCTTTTCGCAGGTCGTCGAACTGCGTGAGGCGACGGTCACTTGGGATAGCTCAACGACGTTTACAAACATTTCCGGTGGCGGGCCAACCGGCAGTATCAACAGCACAATCCTCGATCAACGAACGGTGGCGTATAATGGCACACCCAACTACGTCCAATTCACGTTGCCAAAGTCGGTGATTCAATCATGGATCGACAACCCGGCCAGCAATCGCGGTTTGGTTCTGAAGACGCAGAGCATTTCCGGTAACGATCTGAAATTTGAAAGCCGCGAAGCGGCCAATCCACCGAAGCTGACATTCACGACGGCCGCTGTGAGCTTGCTCGACAACAACGATTTGAGCGAACTGACTCCTCGCCGAGAAACGGTTGGTTCGGCAGCCGGCGAGCTGGTTGGAACACCGCAACTCGAATCGCTGGACCTGACCGGTAACAATCGAGTGACCGACGTCTCCACGCTGACGACACTACCGAATCTGACCAGCCTCAAGCTCGAAGGAACAGGAGTGAGTCCGGTCGGAGCCGCAACGCTGACGACGCTTGGTCAACTTTCGCAACTCACCACGCTGACGATGCCGAACAGCGTTCTGCCGCTCGGGACAAACCTCGTCATCAACGAAGGTTCGGCGATCAACGTCGGTGGGAGTTTGGCGTCGCTCGACTTTGATGGCGTGAACGATTTCGTCGATTTGGGAAGCGCCTCGGTCACGCCACTCGGCAGTCTCACCAGCAACTTCACGGTCACCGCCTGGATCAAACCGGATGTCGTGACCGGACTGCACCGCATCATCAGCCGTGACAACAGCAGCGGCTCCGGCGGTTGGAGCTTCGAGCAAAACGGCAGCCAACTCCGCTTCACAACGATTGGCTTCTCAAACTTTTCCACAACCAACGCCAACCTGCAAGCGGGTCAATGGACTCACGTCGCGGCCACTGTGAAGTCGGGTGGCTTGGTCGAATTCTTCGTGAACGGCGCGTCGATCGGCAATGTCTCTGGCACACTTGGTTCGACAACGACGACGAAGTTTGTTCTCGGTGCGGCATCGAGCGCCGGGACTGAAGGGTTTGACGGCCGTCTCAACGACGTGGGGGTGTGGAGTGGCTCGTTGACTTCGACTCAGCTTGATGCCGTGCGTCGCAGCGATCTGCCCAGCGTGGGCAGCAATCCGATTGGCTTCTGGAAGCTCAACGAAGGGACCGGCACAACCGTCGCCAGTTCTGGGCCAACGGCGATCAACGGCACATTGACCAATGGCCCGACTTGGGGCAGCGATGTTTCGTTCACCGGACCGCTGACACTGACCGGTTCGTTTGGATTGACCACTGCCGAAAACGGAATCGCCACCGTCACTGTCCACGGCGGGAGTTTCCCGCTGGTGATTCGCAATGTCGCGCCGACGATCACGGCGGTGCCCAATCTCGGCACGGCCAACGGCAACACGGGTCTGAACGAAGGGCAGACAATCACCGTTGTGAACGGCTCGTCCGCCGGACGGTTTGATGTGCAAGTCAACGGAGTGACCACGGACACGCTGATCGTCACCGATCCCAGCAGCGTGGATCTGAACGCGGCGGACGTTCGTCTGACGATCACGAATCCGGATGGCTCGCTAACCGATTTGATCCAGCGAGCACGGCGGTTTGCGGATGACCGAGTCGCGATCAACTCGACCGCTCTGGACGGGGCCAACAGTGTCACGACCACGTTCTGGCTGAAGACGACCAAAACCGGGCCGCAGACGGTCATGAGCGCCGCTCGCAGCGCGACAGAGACCGACGAATACGAAATTCGACTCGACGACTCGATGACGTTGACCGTCGGCTATCGCGATCAGCAGTTTGTCAGCTTCACCACTCCGAATTTGGCCGATGGGACGTATCACCATGTGGCAGTGATTCGCGATGCGGCCGCCGGTTCGATCAGCGTGCTCGTGGATGGTGTTGCGGCAGCGTTCAAGCACGCGGGCTTCACCGATGATTTCCATCATGGCATGCTCGACACCAGCAAATGGACCTCGCCACGCGCGGTTGCAGTGACGAACGGTGGAGCAGTCTTCTCCGATCGCGACTATCTCAACACGGTGCAAGGCTTCAATCTGGCGAACGGAACTGTGCGCATCACCGGTTCCGTCACGTTTGGTAGCGACACGGACTTGTTCCAAGTCCTGACACGCAGCAATGGCACTCCGACGGGTGCTTTCTTTGAGACGCAATCCGGGCTGGAATTGTTCGTCAACGCGGTGAACGACACGATCTCCATCGGCACGCGCGCCGGTGGCGTGTTCACATCGCTGACCTCCGGCACATTGTCCGCCAATCTTGGCGACACCTTCACGTTCGTCATCACCGACAACGGCTCGATGATGACCGCAACGGTGACGGAAGTAGGCGGCGACGGCTCGACGGCCACGATCTCGGCGAACTCGACACTCAACACCGGCTCGAATTTGGTGACGATCCACAATCGTGAAGGAGGCAACACCTCGACGTTGAACAACGTCACGATCACACAAGCTTTGGCGACTCAACCGACGCTCGTCTTGCCGGAACTGGACGTTGCCAGCAATGGGCTGTTTGTCGGTCAGCATCAAACGTCGCTGGGAGGCGGATTCGTCGTTAGTTCGTCCTTGGTCGGGCAGGTTGATGACTTGACCGTCTGGCATCGAGCATTGAACGCGACCGAAGTGGCTCAGATTCGAACCGGCAAGATCAACGCTTCGGATCCGAGCTTGCGTCTATGGCTCCCGTTCAACGAAGCAGGCGGCTCGATCGTGAAGGACCGCAGTTCGTATGCTCTGGATGGAGTGGTGGCATCGTCCTACCAAGCGGCCGTGCTCGCCAGTTCGCCGTTGGCGTACTACCCGCTCAATGAAGTGAGTGGAACCCAGGCCACTGATGCTTCCGGCAACGCTCAACACGGAACGTACTCCGGGCCAGTGGTGCTGGGGCAATTCGCCGCGAACAACCAACTCGGCACCGCACCGAAGTTCCTCAACGGCAATCCCGACACCAGTGTGATCGTGCCGTCTCTGGGCACGCGATCCCAAGTGACGGTCGAGGCCTGGGTGAACCCGGCGTCCTACGACGGGTTAGATGCGCTCTATCTTGCGGATAATGCCTTCGGTGGAAATCTACATGTGCAGTTCTCGGGCACCGGCGCGCTGAGAGTCACGGTCAGTTCCGACGCCAATTTTGGTTCCGCCACGACCTTCCCGCTGAATCAATGGACGCACGTCGTCGCGATGCTCGACGCGATTGCAGACACTATCACGGTCTATGCCAACGGTGTCTCACTGGGGACGCAGGCCGTGACGATGGCGAGCATCAACCTACCCGCTGCGCGAGTCGGTGCGTGGTCCGACCCCAGTGCCGTAATCACTCGCGAGTTCGATGGTCGAATCGACGAGTTCGCAATTTACGGTCGAGCCTTGAGCGCGGACGAAGCGCGGCAGCACTACATCTGTTGTTTATAGCTAACTTTCTGGCAGAGTTTTAAAAATCTGGAAAGCGATCGCAAGGTCGTGCATTCGGCGGAGTCCAAGCCAGAATGGCAGCGGGCCTGGCGGGCGTTCGGTGGCACGGTTGTTGTATCCACCAA
>JAPLNX010000077.1 GCA_026400935.1 Planctomycetia bacterium
AAAACCCTTCCAAGATCTGTCCACTGTTGCGCTCCTTCGCATTGGACTTGTGATCCAAAACTACACACGAAGAGGCGCAACAGTTTTTGCATTTCTAAGCTATCCCAATTCACCCAGATTCCGGCGTTTTCATCAGGCCAGCACCGGCGCATCACCCGCACCACAAAAATCCAACAAGCCGCACTCCAAATCTAATGGCAGGTTATTTCTTGGTCGTGGCACTAGGTCAAAATATTTTGCCTACGAGTTCACTCGTAATGCAAAAGCCCGTTTCCACCGAGGCAAGCTCGGCGGGGCTATTTTGGTCGTCGCACTACACAAACCGATCGTTTACCGCGCGGCGATCATCGCTTGAAACAAACCGTCCCACGTGTATTCGGTCGCTTCTGCTGCGATTGTCAGACCGACCGATTGAGCCGCTTCGGTTGTGACCGGGCTGATGCAGGCGAGTTTTGTTCTGACACCAAGTTGAGCTCGGGCGGCGGAAGTCAGCAGACGGGCCAGCGAGCGAGCGATTGAAGGACTCGAAAGTCCGATCCAATCGAGTTCGCCTCGTTCGAGCCGATCGAGTTCCGGTCGAGGAAGCTCGGTCACATCACGGTTTTGATAGACAACCAATTGCTCAAGCGAGGCACCGGCAGCAATCAGCTCAGTCGGCAGAACATCGCGACCACGAGAGGCTCGCGCCCATAGGACTCGCTTTCCCGAAGCATGCGGCTTGAGTGCAGCAGCGAGTGCCTCCGCGCGGTACTCGGATGGAACGAGGTCGGCTCGCAAAGAGAACTCTTCGAGCACAGCCGCCGTTGCGGGCCCGATGCAGGCGAGCTTCGCATTCGCGAGAGACCGAACATCGCCACCGCTTTGCCAGAGTCGATTGAGTAAGCCGCGCACTCCGTTGGCGCTGGTGAAGACGATCCAATCGAACTCGTTCAATCGAGACAACACGGCATCAACAGCAGACCAGTTGTCAGGCGGAGCAATCTCGATCATCGGGAGCATCACCGGCAATGCGCCAAGTTCATACGCCTTCAACGCCGCATCGTCCGCTTGGTCTTCCGGGCGAGTGATTCCGATGACTTGACCAAATAGCGGCCGGTCCTCAAACCAACGGGCTTGTTCGCGAACCGTCACACAATCGCCGACGATCACCAATGATGGCGGATGCAGACCGGCATTCGCTGCGAGCTTGGCAATATCGTCGAGCGTTCCCGTCACGGTTCTTTGCAGCGGCTGAGTCGCACGACAAACAACGCAGACCGGTGTGTGAGATGGCTTACCTGCCGCGATGAGCGCGGACGAAATTGCCTCCAGCCGATGTAGGCCCATGTAAAACACAAGCGTGCCTGGGAAGTGTGCGAGCGAGTTGTAGTCGAGCGCGGTTTCCGGCTTGTTGGGATCTTCATGTCCCGTGATGAAGGCAACTGCGGACGCGTGATCTCGATGTGTCAACGAGATGCCGGTGTAAACCGCCGCTCCTGTCGCAGCGGTGATTCCGGGCACAACTTCAAACGGAATTCCTGCCGCAGCGAGCGCGGCAGCCTCTTCGGAACCTCGTCCAAAAATGAACGGGTCGCCCCCTTTGAGCCTCACGACTGTCTTGCCTGCTTGCGCGGCCTCAACCAATCGCCGATTGATTTCCTCTTGAGGAATGTGTCGCCCCAGTGGCCCTTCCGCTCGACACGTCCGCTCGACGGCAGCGTGTCCGTGACGAAGCAGCATCGGGTTAACAAGTCCGTCATACAAAATCAAATCTGCTCGCCGCAGACACTCCGCCCCCTTCAACGTCAACAATCCCGGATCACCCGGCCCACCGCCGACGAGATAGACCTTGCCCATAGAGTTTGACGTTGGAGAACGATTTAAGGTTGAGGCAGTTACGTGAGACGAAGAAGTGGTCATCAGGTTTTTTTCATTGTGCTGGTGTCGGTTCTGTTTCCGAGAGATGGCCTCGCACCAAATTCTGTAATTGATCTTTCAGTATGGCCAAAGTCTGCTGCAGTACCACCTCTTCCTCCGTGTTTTCCGTGCAGTTCGTGTCCAACCTCTTCAACCCCCTGAGATTTGGACACGGATTGCCTGGACGACACGGAGACGAACAAACGTTGTTTGTTTACTGGTCATTCGCGAGTCACCGTCTCATCGAGATTCAGTAGCACTCGACTGACCACCGTCCATGCGGCTAAGTCGGGAGCCGTTGCTCCACTTGGTAACGTGGGAGGTTTCGCGGGATCAGATGCAGCGAGTTCACAAGGCTTCGCGTCAGGGGCAGCGAACTTCGTGCGTTGTTGGTTGAGCAGTTTCAAAAGTGCATTTCGTTCGATCTGACTTGGTGATCTCGACACGCAGCGGCGAAAGGCGAATGCCAACCGGACTTCATCATCGGTACCGCCGTCGGTCAGAGTCAGCATTGCCATTGCGCGAGCACATTCGAGAAAGACCACTTCGTTGAGTGTCGTTAGCGCTTGCAGCGGTGTGTTCGAACGAGTTCGTTTCACACAGGCGGAGTCAGCATTCGGCGTGTCGAAGTTGGTCAACATGGGATATGGCGTTGAGCGACGGCGGAACGTATAGAGACCGCGTCGATAGCGGTCGGGGCCGGTTTCCTCGATCCAAGTGAAGGGACCGTAGCTGGCGGGAGGGAGATACAAGAACGCGGGGGACGGCGAAAAGATCGCTGTTCCACCAAGTCGCTCATTGAGCAAACCACTGGCTGCCAATGCGATGTCACGAACGATTTCTCCTTCGACACGAACTCGCGGGAACCGAGCAAGCAGGCGATTGAACTGATCCTTCTCGAACAGGCCAGGAGTGATGTGGCTACTCTGTCGATACGTCGCACTGAGCGTGATGAGCCGATGCAGATGCTTGAGGCTCCAGCCATGCTCCATCAACTCAACAGCAAGCCAATCGAGCAGTTCCGGGTGACTTGGCAGATCAGCCTGCACACCGAGATTTTCAGGAGTGCTGACGATTCCGGTGCCGAAGTACGCCTGCCAAATTCGATTGACGATGACTCGCGCGGTCGTCGAGTTGTGGCGATCAGTCAGCCAACGTGCGAACCCGAGTCGGCCATTGTCGTGGGGCACGTTTTCAACGTGCTCGCTCTGATCGTTTTTGGAAACGGGCACGTTGGAAACGTCTCCCACATTGAGGAACTCAGGGAAGCCCGGCTTTACAGATTTGCTCGGCTTCAAGAAGTCGCCACGCATCAAGACGCGCGTGTCGCGAGGTTGTTCGCGTGGCATGAGTGCGAGTTGCGTTGAGCC
>JAPLNX010000276.1 GCA_026400935.1 Planctomycetia bacterium
CACGGCGAGTTTCACGACTCATCACCCAAGCGATCACGCAACCCCACACAAACGCCAGCACGGTCATCCCGACCACAAGCAGGACCGCCTCCTCGGTCGTCCGCATTCCTGACGCATTCTTGACGCTCAGAGCGAAGCCAACGAGTGTCGTCAGGAACACGAGAAACCACGGGGGAATACTCCAGATGATTGCAGGTGGCTTCAGGGATCGCCCGACCTTCGCGGTTGGATCACTCGAGCCAGCGTCGTTCAATGGTCCACTCGAATGCTCATTGTCCGCAGCGTGTCGCGGAATTCTGGCTTGAACAATCCTGTTGTAGACCTCTGACAGAACACCGTAGATCGCAGCCAGAATCAGAATCACCGGCCACATCCCGGCAATGATCAACACGGTCCTCCCAATGTGTTCGGACGGCGATCCGATCGTACCGGGCTGAGTTCGAAGAAGTAGCAATGGCAGTGCGATCGTGATCGCCAGCAATACAAACGCGGATAATGTCGCCGCCGAGTCGAACTTCGTCGGCCAGCCGATCTCTTTCACTGGCGATCGAGTCGGAGCTTGTCCCGTTGCCGCAATGATCTTTTCTCGAATGGCTTCGAACCAAGTGGCGACTACTTCGTTGAATTGAGTCGGCACACCGATCCAGCCCTCATGCGGCGAGAAGTACAACGTCTCCGTCCGCCCGCTCGTTTCATAAGTCACACTCAGGAAGTTCAGCCCCAGCGGATTCACCATCATGGGATACTGACCAATGCTCAGATCCCGAATCGCCGACAGCGGAATCGCAAAGACCTGTGCTCCACGAGTGATCGTGAGTTGTCGATCGTCCAAAACCAACTGCCCCGAATTCCGCCACAAGAAAAACTGTCCCGAAAACGTGGCGATATCCTTGGGTGTCGTGACGTGACAACGAATGGAAAGCGGAATTCCCTGCGCGACGGGAGGTTCGCCGCAAGGACGTGTTGGCGGCGGAGTGTTCACAACACCTTCGACTTGCTGACGAAACTCCGTCGCGGTGTGAAATCGCAATTCGGGCTTCGCATCCAACGCTCGCAACACGATCTCGTCCAAGCGAACGTCGATCTGCACCTTCTTCGACGGCGGCTGCAACGTCGACCCGGGCAACTCGCCGGTCAGCATTTCGTACAACACGACGCCCAGGGAAAAAATATCCGCCCGATGATCGACCGATGACGGACGGTCACGTTGTTCGGGAGCCATGTACGATGGCGTACCGATGATGGACTCTTGGGTGAGGCCGATTTCATGGGATTGATGGGACGAATGAGAATCATGAAGCGAACTTGTCTGATGAAAGCCATCATCCCCATTCTTCCCATCAATCCCATCGGCCTTGCGTCCTTCGACAACAAGCACCCCACGCAGCATCCGCGCGATTCCAAAATCCGCGATCTTCACCCGCCCCTCTTTGTCGAGCAGCAAGTTCTCCGGCTTGGTGTCCCGATGCACGATACCGCGATCGTGAGCGAACTGCAGCGCTTCGCAAATTGGCGGCACGATCGCCAGCGCTTGCGACGGAGTCAGTCGCCCAGCCGTCATCGCCTGTCGCAAGTTCACGCCGTCCACAAACTCCATCGTCAAGAAATAGAATTTTTCCGCTTGGCCCGCCTGACCAAAATCATGCACCGTGACAATGTTGGGATGACTGACCTCGGCCAGCACTTTCGCCTCACGAGCAAACCGTTCCGCGAAGTCCGGATTCGCCGCATGCTGCGGAGCGAGAATCTTCAAGGCGACGAACCGCCCCAATGACTTCTGCCGAGCCTTGTAGACCGCTCCCATTCCGCCATGCCCGATCAATTCCAGCACCTCAAGCTGCGGAAACGCCGATTCCAACTCCTCCACGGACGGTGGAGTCCACGGCATTGAGGGAAAGCTATCGGCCCCGGTTCCCAACGCCGCTTGCTTCAGCAAACAGGCCGGGCAAATCCCATTCGCCACCGCTGCATCCAGATCGGCACCGCACCGGGGGCATTTCGAGTCCGCTGATTTCGCATCTTGAGCGTTCATAATCATCCGCGCCTCAGGTCAAACAGAATTCAGAACCTAACACATCTCCTAATACCTGAGTGATCTCGCCGGTCGAGTTACAAGCGATTTCACAAAAACACAACTACTGGTTCTCATAGGCATTCGCTCGACAGCTTTATGCGGTCAGTTGTGGCACGCACCGTTAACGGACACGATGCGTAGCCAAGAGGGATTTTTATCCTCAACGTCATCGGCGTGCGCGCCCGCGCCAATGGTATTGCTGTTAAGCAGGCACGCGAACCGCATGCTCCACAATCGACAATCGCAAAACCGGAAACCGATTCATGTCAAGCATAATCACGCGACCATTTGCCGCTGCGATGTTTTGTCTGATTTGCGTCCTCGGACGCACCACGTTCGCGGACGACGATATCACCTTTGAACCCGCCGGTGAGTTTCTCAAATTGCCCGCCGATTATTCACTCGGACGTTGCTCGGCAGTGGCGACGAACAGCAAGAAGGAGATTTACTTGCTGCATCGCGGTCAACATCCGCTGCTCTGCGTTGATGAGACTGGGAAACTCCTGCGGACATGGGGTGACGACTTGATCGGCACGGCTCACGGCTTGCGAGTCGATCGTCACGATAACGTTTGGGTGACAGATATCGGTCGTCACCGGGTGCTGAAGTTTGATCCGACTGGTAAATTGCTACTCGCGTTAGGAACCGGCAAAGCCGGAACCAGCAACGACGAGTTCGATCGCCCTACCGACATCGCGTTCGGTCCGAAAGACGAAGTGTTCGTCACCGACGGTTACGGAAACACTCGGGTGATGAAGTTCTCCTCCGAAGGCCGCTTCCTGAAATCGTGGGGAATTCCCGGTAAGAAACCCGGGGAATTCAATCTCCCTCATTCAATCGTGATCGACGCACATGGCCGATTGCTGGTCGGCGATCGCGAAAACGATCGCATTCAGATTTTCGACGATGAAGGAAAATGGTTGGACGAATGGCAAGGCTTCGCGCCGTACGGTTTGGCATTCAACGCTGACGGCCAACTCTTTGTCGCCGATGCCCGAGCCCATCAGATTTTGCGTCTCGACACTGCTGGAAAAGTTCGGCAACGTTGGGGGAAACATGGAAAAGCCCCTGGAGAGTTTGGATTACCTCACATGCTGGGTTTCGATGCAAATGGAAACCTGATCGTCGCTGAAGTCGAAGGAATGCGATTTCAAAAGCTGATACGAAAGAAGTAGCTTGGTTTCCTAGACGGAATCCACCAACTAAACTCCGCCAGCCACTCATGGCGGAAAGGCTTTGATGATGCGAAATCGGCAAGCGACGAAATTGCTATTTGAACTCTCGGAACCGGGACGACGTGCGGCCATCTACCCGGCGTGTGATGTGCCGACGCGAACTGTCACTGAGTTATTGCCAAGCCATCTACTCGCCACACAAACGCGTGCTCTTCCTGAACTGACGGAACCGGATGTCATTCGGCACTTCACGAATCTTTCGACGTTGAACATGTCGGTTGATACGCACTTCTATCCGCTCGGCAGTTGCACGATGAAGTACAACCCCAAGCGGCACGAACGGCTGTGCTCGTTGCCGGGAATCGTTGATCTGCATCCGTATCAAGACGAAGCGAGCCAGCAGGGAATGCTGAGGGCGCTCTATGAACTGCAACAAATGCTCGGCGAAATTGCCGGGCTTCCCGCTGTCTCACTGCAACCTGCAGCGGGCGCTCATGGCGAAATGACCGCCCTGCTCTGTGCCGCAGCCTACTTCCACGATCGCGGCGAAAAGCGAACGAAGGTGCTCTTCCCAGCAAGTGCTCACGGCACGAACCCTGCGAGTGCCGCTATCGCAGGATTCGATTGCGTACAGCTCAAAGACACGCCGAACGGGCTTGTGAACCTCGACGAATTGAAGTCGCAGCTCGACGAGAGCACCGCCGTCTTCATGATCACGAATCCGAACACGCTCGGCATCTTCGAGCGGGACATTCCCCAGATTTCACAGATGCTACATGACGTTGGCGGGCTTGTTTACATCGACGGTGCGAATATGAACGCGATCCTCGGCATCACTCGCCCCGGCGATTTCGGTGGTGACATGATGCACTACAACGTCCACAAAACCTTCACCGGCCCACACGGTTCCGGTGGCCCCGGCGCTGGTCCAATTGCCGTTCGCGATTTCTTGGCGGACTACTTGCCGGGACCGGTCGTTACCCGAACGGAATCAGCAGACGGCGTCCGCTTTGAACTCAACACGCCCCGAAAAAGTATCGGTCGCGTGCGTAGCCACTTTGGGAATGTTGGCATCCTGCTCCGCGGTTACTGCTATCTCCGAACACTTGGAGCAGCCGGGCTTAAAGCAGTCTCCGAACAAGCCGTCTTGAACGCGAACTACCTGCGAGAAAAGTTGCGTGATTTACTCCCTGTTCCTCACGGCGAGCGCTGCATGCACGAGTTCGTTGCCTCAGCCGAAAAGCCAAAGAACGAACATGGGATTTCTGCGCTCGACATCGCGAAGCGGTTGCTCGATTTTGGTTTCTATGCGCCGACGGTCTATTTCCCGCTGGTCGTTCCCGAAGCCATGATGGTCGAGCCGACCGAAACCGAATCGAAAGCCACACTCGACGCGTTCGCCGACGCAATTCGCGAAATCCTCGGCGAACCCGCCGAATTCCTGCACAAGGCACCGCACGCAACACCAGTCTCACGCCCCAACGAAGTCCAGGCTGGCCGACAACTCGTGCTGAGCTGGAAACCATGACGGCCCCCGTCCAGTTGATCCTCGACGAACTACCGCATCCGGGCGTATGGAACATGGCTGTCGATGCCGCGTTACTCGAAGAATCATTACGCAACGGGACCGTTTTCGTCCGGCTCTATCGATGGTCCGAGCCGACTGTCTCACTTGGCTATTTTCAGAAACCGGTAGAGTGTGAATCGGACCCGCGCATTAGCCATCTACCAAGTGTCCGACGACTTTCCGGCGGCGGCGCAATTTTGCACGACAAAGAACAGACCTACTCGTGCGTACTTCCGCCAGGGCATACTTTAGCCGAGCAGCCATCCAGACTTTACGACTTGATCCACTCGCTTGTCGTGGGATTGCTGCGAGAGCAAGGCGTCGATGTGCAACCCCGTGGTCACGATTCAAAAAGTGCCATCGAACCATTCCTCTGCTTTCTCAGAGAGGCGTCGCCAGACCTCGTCGTCCTTGGACACAAAGTGCTCGGAAGTGCCCAGAGACGACGACGCGGAGCAGTGCTGCAACACGGCAGTTTGTTGCTGAAGGCATCTGAATTCGCCCCTGAACTACTCGGCTTGCACGACTTGTTTGCAACTTTTCATTGGTCTACTGATGACGCCAAAGAACTAGGTCGACGAATTACTCGCGTGCTCGGAGACGCGTTGGAAATAGTCGAGCTTCCTCAGTCAGTCCGCTCGGCGGCGTCTGCGGTCGAGATCACGCCTGATTTAGCCCACTAACAACTTCCTAGCAGCGGACTTTGATAACTTTTCGGATAACCCTGATTGACAGTCGAAAAACGTAGGAGTAGTGTTCTGCAGCCAATCAACTGGAATTCCCGCAACGCTAAATTAACACATCTCACATTGCGTTCGGCATTTTCCGAAAGTCAGTTCAGTTGCGACATTGGATCGTTTTCGCTTTCATCCCTACTCGCTCGCAAGCGGCTATTGGTCGCCTTGAGCGTAGAGGTCCATCCTACTCAAACATTGTGTGTCTGACGGTGAGCCAGGAGTGAGCGTCATGCTGCGGGCAGAGTTAAAAGTTATTGGAGGGAAGCAACATGGCTCCCTTATCCCATTGCAGACTAAGAAATTCTTAGTGGGACGAGAGCAAGATTGCCAATTACGTCCAACCAGCGAGTCAGTCAGTCGCCATCACTGTGTCTTTTCAATCGATGATTATGGCATCCGCTTACGCGACCTTGGTAGCACGAATGGCACCTTTGTGAACGGCCAACGGGTCCAAGGCCAAGTCGTCCTACAACCCAACGATCGAGTTTTAATTGGCAAGCTCGAATTTGAAATTGTCATCGAAGGAATGGCTCAGGCCGTTCATCACTCACGAGTGGCATCCGTCTCTTCTACCGAATCAGGCACAGGCTTTTTACTTAGCGATCTCGCCGAAATACCCGAAAGTACTGATATCGGCAGCCAAACGATGTTGGATCTTGGACCAACCGAAATCCTTGGCAGAGTCTCCGAAGCGAGCGGTGAGACTCGAATCCTCAGCGCGGACAGCACTCAGGTCTCCTATCCGATCGCCCCTGCTGTGCCATTCGAGTCTCCGACAACACCAGAACTCCCAATCATGCTTCCCGAAGCGACACAAGCGAAAGTTCCTGCCCTACTAGCAGCCACTCAGCCGGTCGCCCCGCCGATCCCTCCTGGGATGCCAATGGCACCACAAGCAATACCGACTCTGGGGACGCAACCATATGGAATGCCAGGGATGATGCCTCAGGGCTATCCACAGCCTCAATATATGCAAGCTCCCTTTGCAAATTACGCTCCGCAGTACATGCCAAGCCCGTATGGGATGCCGCAACAGCCCTTCATGCCGCAGCAGTATGTTGATCCTGCCTATCAGCAGCAGTTGGTTTACCAACAACAACTCATGCAGCAGCAAATGGCTCAACAACAAGCGATGATGGCAGCTCAGTACGCGGCTCAACCGGCCGCGATGGAAGAAGAGATGCCGGAAGAGGAGTCTACTGCTGCAATCAACTCGACGATCGCACCTCCGACCAAATTGCCGCCTCCCGAAGAAACGGGCGTGAAAGCCCCGCCACCTCCACCACCTGCCGCTCCCGCAGTTGACGGCCAAGCACCGGCTACTCCGCAGGTAAAACCGAACCAACTAGCAGCAGACATCATCAAAAAATATATGAACCGCAGTTAATAATGGCACTCACGTCTAGTCGCCTTGAGGAGCTTTCGTCGTGTCCGAACCTAATCCCGCCGCTGCAGCCGCTGACCAACAACGTCGCTATCGCGAATTCCTCGACTTGCTACCCCTCGCCATAAATTTGGCCGGACTTCCGACCAGCGAGGGAACGAGGAACTTTTCCGAAGACCTGATTGAACTGCGTACGAACACCATCAAGCACGCTTTCAAGTTCGCCCGGCAACTGGCAAAAGACTACATCCAGCGGTAATCCAAACGCCGAAGCACCTTCGAGCAGTCGCTCGTGGCCAGCACATTCGACTAACGATGTGAGTTGCTGAGTTTTGAGCATTTTCTACTTTGCGAGGCATCTGAAACCCTCGCCGTGTTCCGCAGGTAAGCAATACCGATTCGCGTCAACTCGATGACGCACATTTCGGCCATCACAATTCGACAACGGGATGCCAAGTTGACCGTGGACGGCAGCGAGGTCGAGTTAGTTCAAAATTGCCTGACCGGTCACGATGCGAGTCAGCGAGATTTCGTCGAGCAGTTTCAGGGGCTTATCTTCGGTATTTGCCTGCGTATGTTGGGGCATAGCCAGGACGCAGAAGACGTCGCTCAAGAAGTTTTTCTACGAGCGTTTCGCAACCTGCATCGCTGGGATCAAGTTCGCCCGTTGCGACCGTGGTTGTTAACGATCGCTGCCAATCGTTGCCGAACTCATTTGGAAGAACGCGGCCGAAGGCCGATCCCCTGCGATCTGCAAGCGGACATGCTTCCGGAACAACCGCCTTCGCAACCTCAAGATGACGCCGAAGAAGTGCAAAACGCGCTACTCACTTTACGCCACGAATATCGCCAATGTTTCGTTCTGTTCTATCAACAAGATTTATCCGTAGAGGAGGTTGCCCAAATTTTAGATCGCCCGGAAGGGACCATCAAAATTTGGCTGCATAGAGCACGCAAAGAAATCGCCGAGTACTTACGGAAAAGAGGATTTCGACCCAACTAATCTTTTGCACATGCATTGATTCGCCATTTGAGGAGACCCGATCATGACCTGTTTCGAGTTTGAAGAACAACTGCAAGCGCAACTTGATTTGCGGGTGCAAAACTACCCTGAAGATCTCGTCTCCCACGCGGCAATCTGCGGCGCATGTTCCAGCTTGTTGGAGCAATTACAGCGGATCAACGCGGTAACCAGCCGCTGGCCAGAGATTGATTCGCCCGCCAATTTTTCAACGTCCGCCATGGCCGCTTGGAAATCGAATTCTGCGGCCAAGACTACGACATCGATGCCTGATCTAATCGTGATCGCGGCAGTTGAGCCAGAACGCCATTCCACCATTGCACACGAATTTGAGACACACTCATTGCCTCCACGCCCGGCGGTTCCATCTGCGTCTTGGGCGCTGATTGCTTCAACGATCGCGATGTGTGTGATATTCGGTGCCGGCTTACGTGTTTCGCAGAATGTGCCATACGCGCACCACCGAATCGCAAATGACGTGATCGTTGCCAACAATCATTCTTCGTCGCCTGAAACACAGATTTCAGCCAGTGATCGTCAACTCGATGTGCTGTTGAATGATGCCCAAGAGGCATACTCAGCACTGGTTTCACAGGCATTGCAGCACGCATCGACCGCCAGTTTCTTATTGCCACCAGCAGAGACAACATCCCCATTCCGATCCAACGACGCGATGAATGGTTTTCCTGATTCGTTGTCACAACCGTTGTCTCCTTGGGGACATGAACTGCGCGATGCGTTTGATTCGCTACTTGATCGAATCTTCTCCTCACAGGACTCTTCGACGTGACAATTCTTAATCTCGTTTGCGACCGCCTCAAACAACATTTCCCGCGAGATGTTATGACCAACTTTGTGATCCATTCGGTATCAGTCCCCGGACTTGGTTGTGTGATGCGTTATCCGATGATTGAGGCCACCCGGGCCACCATCATCAAGCGGAGAATTCGTCGCAGCGTTGCATTGATCAGTATTTGTTTGTTGATAGCCACGTTACTGCCTCGTGAAACACTCGCCGATACTACATCATTGACTGAACTGGTCGGAGCCGACGTTGGAATTAGCGTGGAGATCAATGGGCTGAAGAGTCAACTCAACGATCTTCCAAATGCGGAGTGGTTTCGCAGGTTGACACAATTGCCGTTTGTAAAAACATGGCAGCAAGGCCCGGAATATACCCGATTTCAAGTCGGAAAATCTGGACTCGAAGCGCTCGTCAACCTGCCACTCGATCGTTTTGCAGCAGAGCTTTTTGGCGAATCGGTCTTATTGGTGATCGTCCCGAACCCGAATGGCAAGCCAGATGCGATGCTGTTGTCGAAAGCGGAACGCGATGATTCATGGGATCGAGTGCTGCGACTTTGGGATCAGTTAGAAGCTCACGAAGTACAAACGATGTCAGCATACGGACGCAGTTTTCAACGTCGCCGTAAAAAGCTTGACGGTCAAAAGTCTGGGCCAGATATCTTCACGACAAGAGTCGGTCGGACACTCGCAATGAGTGAAAGCGAAACACAAATTCGTAGCGTGCTCGCACGAGCGGAGTCGAATACGACTGTAAAAACATCGACAAATCTTGCAAACTCCTCACCGTACAAGTCTGCAATTGTCGCGTTAGCGGAAAGCTGTTCAATTCGAGTCGTCGTGAATCCGCGCATATGGGACGTCGAGTTTCAAAAGTCACCACCAGCGGACGCCTGGGTTTCCGAGGTTTGGAAAAAGTTAGAATGGTTGGCAACAGGTATCGACCTTCATGACGGAGTTGTCTTCCACGCAGTCGTCCATCACGAGACCAGCGGACTCCCCGATATTTGGCAACAGGTCGTGAAGGCGTCACAAACGAAGAGCAATCTTGCTGAGCGATTGCCGGCGAATTCACTGCTCGCTGGCGAGATTCGACTCAGTACCAAGTTGTTGAATTGGATTCGCACGCTCGACCAATCAGAACGCAGCCAACGCGATTGGCAAACGTTTGCTAAGGGTGCTTATGGCTTGTTGGGACGCGATCTGTTTGAGGAGGTCTTGCCTTACTTCCATTCAAACCTTGGTGCGGCAGTTGTCCCAAACCTAACTCTCAACGAACAGACTGCTCCGGTCGATGCGATTTTGGCGTGGGAATTCGCGGCTTCGCAAGATGACGCTGCGGTCACAGAGCGGCCAACACTTCGTGAGTCGCTCGACTCAGGCTTGTCTGCGTTATTGAACTTCTCCGCAATGAGCCACAACAGCCGCAATCCTGAGTCTCCTGCGGTCATCCGGCGAACGTTGGGAGAACGCTCGGTCACCCGCTGGCTCGACGGACTTAGACCATATCGCCCGGCGTTCGGTGTTTTCGAACATCAGCTATTGCTGGCAACGAATCCTCAATTGATCTCCGCATTCGCAAGCCAACCATCCGCAAAATCACTGGCCACAGAGCCTCTCTTCGTGGCTACTCGCTCGCGATATTTTGCGGATCAACCACAATGGCTATTCATGAACGCAAGGGTCGCTCGCCAATTCGTGAAAGAGAATCACGAGCCACTGAGCCGACAGCTCGCCTATTGGCGAAAGATCGAAGCCACCAGCGCAGGTAAACACCTAGATCGTTTAACGGAAATACTCACACCGTTTGATGTCGCATTCTCGAGCATCAACCTTTCTTCCAATGAAGTCCGTTGGACAACGGGATTGATTACACAGGAAAAGTGATTTTCTGAATTAGGATCAAACTCAAGTCGCACAGTTGGTCCGCAAATGAAGCTCCAGAATGAGTCGCCTAATGTTTAGAAAACTGACGCGGTGAGTCGGATGCCGTTCCAAAAAACGACTCGTCGAAATTGATTCGGCTGGGTTGCGATGGCATCGACTCGTTCTCAGATAGTGTTTGCTGCGTCATTAGGACAACACTCGCGAGCCGCGTGTGCGACGGTCGTTGCTCGCTGCAATCGTTACGACCGGCGAGATTGCGCCATCTCCAAATTTGACTCAAGAATTACCGCCTTCTTGATCGTCTCAATTTGCCGAGTCTGCGGATGTGTGACAAAGTTCAACGTCAAGCATGACCTCTCACTGTGGGACATTCTCGACACGGAAACCGGACCCGTTTTGGAGATGTTCCGGAAAGCACATTCCACTCAATGGAGCAGACTATGCCCGCAGCCACGTTGGACATGGAAATGGTCGTTGAACAACGCGCAGGCGCGACTCGCCGCGTCAACGATCGTCGTAGTTTTCCGCCTCAAGGAAAACCGCCCGGGGAAGAGCGGCGTCTCGAAGGACGCCGAAAAATCGAACGTCGTCGCCAAATCGACCCGACAACCTGTGAACGCGATTACTCGCTCGACGAAGTCGAATTCATGAGTGCGATGGATACTTACAAACGCCGCAGTGGCCGAGCGTTTCCGACGTGGAGCGAAGTCCTCGAAGTGGTACGCAGCCTCGGTTATCGCAAAGTCGAAGCCCCGTCTGAGATCATCATGAAGTCGTCGTAATTGTCTCAGTCGTCAAGGAGCGAATTTATTCCTTGGATGGATGGAAACTTCGAGTCACCACGTGACTCGACAACTTCTCCTTTGTTTGGAAATTCACCACAAACAAAACAAGGCAGGCCACTTCCGTGAGCCTGCCTTGTGTCATTTGCGAGTTAGCCACATCAATTAAACACAGGCAATAAACCTATGCCACGTGCTTCTAAATAGGATTGCGACCAAAGGTCATGATGGTGATATCGTCGTTCTGCGGAAATCCGTTCGCGTGACGACGTACATCTTGTAAGAGAGCTCTGCCCAGTTCATCGGCCTTCAGCGGGCCCTTTTTAATGAATTCACGCAGATGCTCCAGTGTGTAAAGATCCCCCTTGGAATTCATGGCTTCGCTCACACCGTCGGTAAACAAAACGGCGAGATCACCCGGTTCCAACTTGAAATTCAGCACGTCAAACGGATATCCATCCACAACACCAATTGGCACCCCGACTGTCTCATCGCCAAACTCGAACAACGATCCGTCAGCACGACGAATAATCGGCGACATGTGACCGGCGTTCGTCAGCACCATTTCGTGAGTGGTGATGTCAATGATGATTAAGACGTAAGTTACAAACCGTCCTTCAACCGAAGCGGCACACATGTGGTGATTGATCGCTTCAACCGCCGGACCGACTTCATGCACGAACTGCATTGTGTTCTGCACGCAACTCGACATTCGCGCCATGATGAGCGCACCAGGAACTCCCTTTCCGGCCACGTCACCAAATGAAAGACAAATTTTTTCCTTGTCGATCATCATCGCGTCGAAATAATCGCCCCCCACAGCTTGAGCCGCATCATAGGACGCAAAAAACTCGTAGCCAGGAGCCTTTGGCAATTCGCTGGGCAACAATGCTCGCTGCACATTGCGAGCGATATCCATTTCGCCGTCTTGCTTCTTCTTTTCCATAAAAGTGACCATCAACCGCGCACTGTCATACGACAATGCGGCTTGACTGCCGACCGCCATCAACAAATCCAGATCTTCATTTCGGAATTGACTGATCGGATTCTGGGTGTCGATGTTGATCACACCCATCGGCTCGCCATCGAGTCCAAGCATTGGCACGCACATCATCGAATGGATCGCGAGGCTGGAGATGGACTCGCTGGCCGAGAACTGTTCGTCGTTCGCTGCATCTGCAGACAGGATACCGGTCTTTTCGTTGAGCACTTTATTCAGAATCGTGCGGCTAAGTTTCACAGACGCATCTTCATCTTGGCGGCGGTGCTTCATCGCGCGCGGCACCAACTTGTCCGTCTCACTATCCTTGAGCAAGATACAACCACGGTCTGCTTGCGGAAATATGCTGAAAAGCGTGTCGAGAATCTTCGGACAAATCGCCTTCACATCGACAGTTCCGGCCAAGCTACGAGTGATTTCCAAAACCGCTTTCAGCTTCGCTTCCGGCTGAACTTCGAGCATTCCAAACGGGCTGCCGATTCCGCCAACAAGTGTTGCCTCAATGCAAGAATCGCCCTCTTCGTCATCTACAAAATCGACCTCGCTCGAAGTCTCCGCTAGTGCTTTCGGTCGCGGAACAGGAGCCTTATTCGCAGGCGTATCGAGAACTGATGAGCCTTCCGTCTGGAATCGCAGCAACACCGGCCCCAGCTTGATACGGTCGTCGTGGTTCAGTTGCGTCCGGCCAGGGATCTGCTTGCCATTCAAAAACGTGCCGTTGCCACTACCAAGGTCTTCGACGAAATACGACTGCCCGTCTTTGATGATTTGAGCATGGCGGCGAGAAACCGTGTTGGAATCGAGTTGAATGGTACAAGCGGGATGACGCCCCAGCACCGTTTCACCCTCACCGAGTGGGTGTGCTGTCGCCTTGCCGCCAAGGAGCACAATCAAAGTTGCCATGACGAAATCTTCCGCGAAAAAACACTGCAAAATAGACAAACCTGATCCAACGCAATGGAATCAAAGCTTCAGAATTTAGGGATCGTATGACCTGCGGCTTGCCGCTGCAACGAGACGAACAAGATCGAACCCCAAAGTCTTGCTCGTCGTAAGAAGTCACCAATCGCAGACCAAAGAGGTTCGCGAAATTCTTACCAACTTAGCTCGGAAGTCGTAAGAATGCCAAACTTGCAAAGCAATGGGAGCAGTCCAACACTTACACTGCCGTGCCCCCCCACAGTATTAGTAGCTGCTCACACCAAAAATTGTCTCAACGTTGCCTCGCAACACTTGCCGACCAAGCTCAACCGCACGCTCTTCCGACCATCCGCGTCCTATCACAAAATCCTCGGCCAACACCTTCGACAGAATTCGGCGATACATGCCAAACTTCGGCAGCGCGAACTCGAGCTTATACATGTCGCTGTAGTAACCGATCTGCTTCGTGCGCGGTACGGCCTGCAATCGCCCACGAGTGTCGATCTCGATGTAAGCCGGGATGTTCGAATACCACCAATGTCCGTTCGTGACGACATTCGGGAAAATCCACGAATAGCTGACCAACTCTTGATTGCTGATCTGCGCGAGCACTGAGACCGGAAACGTCACCTGTGGAAATGCATTGAACAACGCCTTATATTGAATTAACGAAACACGCTGATCAAACAAGTCTTGTCCTTGAAACACTCCCGATTCATACACACGACGATTCACACCGATCATCAAATCAAATGGCAAGCGTCGATCCGCACAATGTTCGGCCAACGTCCAGAACACAAACCGGCTTAGAGTCCGTTGTTCGTCAGCGGTCAATTCACGCTGACTCAAAACCGCTTGCAAAATGACGTCCGCAGTCGCGGCCTCGACGCGAACCGGTTCAAAGTCGGGGGGCAATGAGATCGCGCACGCCTTCGCGTTGTGTGCCACGAAATGGTCGAACAGCTTTCCAATCGCCTGATTGAGCGAAGCAGCACCACTGACTTCGATCCCTGTTGCCTTCGCCAACCGCTCGCGTACTTCAGGCTTCGACAATTGAAACACTAAATCGTCGGTTCGCAAACACGGGATATATCGCTTCGAGTCAAAGCCGGTGAGTGGATCATCGAAATTGTTCGTCAAGAAAATTTGCTCAAGCTTGCTGATGTGCAGCACATGCTCCTCCCAATCGGGCTGAGCCATCTTCTTCGCGGCCGTGTCGTACAACGCCTCCCAGTTCGACAACGTGATGCGATCATCCTCGAAACCAAAAAATGCCTGACACATCTCTAACAACCAACTGAACTGCGCGGTGTTTTCGATGTCGGCTAACTTCGGCACAAGCCGTCGCACCTTCTCTTTCGGATCGAGTCCCGCCACCTCTATTTGCTCGCGTGGCAAGCCCGCAGAGTGCGCGAGTTCCGTGTAGTAGTGATACCCCAAGATGTCAGCCAACGTGTGCGATGCCGGATCGAGCGGATTGATGTGCGTGTGCGGATCGATCAGAACCAAACTCTCAAGCTCACCCAATAGCCGCTGACTTAGTTGTGCCGACATGCCCAAATGACTCCTCATTTTTGGATTGTAAGACGATCAATGCGGTCAGAATATCGCGCGTTGATCGGGCCGAATAGCGACGCGATTTCAGACGTAGTGCCGCAGTTTTGTAAGACGGGCATTCTTACCCGTTTTTCGGTTTCAACAGGCAAGAGTACCCATCCTACGAACAATGTTTCGCAATGGTTTCTTACTCGTGCCGCAGCGCTTCGATCGGGTCCATCATTGCGGCTCGGCGAGCGGGATAAATTCCAAAGAGCACTCCGACTCCGACCGATATTCCAAACGCTACAAAAAATGACCACAGCGCGAACATCGGCTCCATCGCTTGCAGATGCTGCGGCAGGCTTTTCCAAACATCAGGAAAGAATCGTTGCAACATCCAGCGCAAACCATACGTCGCCGGGCGGCAGAGGTATCCGCAGGCCATGCCGAGCACGCCTCCAGTCCCGGTGAGCACGACGGTCTCGGCCAAAAACTGATTGATGATATCGCGGCGTTTCGCACCAAGCGCCCGGCGAATGCCGATCTCACGAGTTCGCTCGGTAACTGTCGCCAACATGATGTTCATGATCCCGATGCCGCCGACGATCAGCGAGATCCCTGCAATGACGACCAACAAGGCATTGAACATCATCCGCAACATCTCTGCCTGTCGCAGTAATTCCTTCGGGACGATGACCGCGTAGTCCGGAACCTTGTGATACTTTTCGAGCAACGTCTTGATGAGGTCCGCTGTCTGTTCGACTTGCTCGATCTTCTCAACTCCAACCGTGATCTGATTCAGTTGCACAATCTCGCCTTCGCGAGCACCGGCACGAGCAATCAACACCTGGTCGCCGATGCGAGCACGAAACGTCGCCAGCGGAATGTAGATGTCGGTGTTGTAATCGCGGCCTTCGAGGCTACTGCCAATCGCCGCCGACGGCAGACGGTTCGCCGTTTGTCCGACGATGACATAAAAATCATTGTCGATTTTGACCGATCGACCGATCGGATCTTCATAGGGGAAAAGCTGAACCGCAGCTTCGCTACCGATAACGCAAAAGTTGTGACGCTCCGCACCGTCGCGGTCTGTAATAAAGCGACCGCGGTCCATCGCCAGATGATTGAGTTCAAAATAATCTGGTGTGCAGCCCATGAACCGCACATCGCATTTGCGATCCAGGAAGCGCGCCTCCTTCGGCGTATCTCGCATCGGAACTTTGAGCTTCACTGTCGGGATCGACTGAATGCGATCGTAGTCATCTCGCGTCAGACCGTACTCAACAAAAAAGCTTCCCGCAGACCCTTTCGATCCGCCAGCAGACTTCACGCTCTTGATGATGATGTTCGTCGCACCGAGTTCCTTGATCTGCTGTTGAGCTTGATAACTAACGCCTTCCCCTAGCGCAACCAGCCAAATAACAGCCGTCACGCCGATCAAAATGCCGAGCATCGCCAAACTCGCGCGCAGCTTATGCAGCATCAGGCTTTTGAAGCCGTTGAAGATCGTCCGGAGGAAGCTGATCAGCACGTTTGAACTTTCTTCTCAACTCACACACTAGTGCCACAACTCACAATTGATCGATCACCAGAAGTCGATTCAGCCTGTCTTCATCCGTGTGGCAGTTCCGATCCGTGTGCGAAATGTGTTTAAAAACCGATGAACGCGCTTTGCACACGGATCGGAACTGCCACACGGATAACACAAGTTGTAGAACCTTCTTTGCTGGTGATTCCTTATTTCCAGTTTGTCGCACTAGCCGCTAGCGAGAAAACTTGCGTCATCAGCCTTCAAAACCAATTCCGACGTCGTTCACGTTCCACCAAGCACATTACCCGACTCGGCTTCAACTCACTGCTCGTACATCGTAGGTCATGCGAACGAATTCCAAGAATCCTTAATTCACCAGGATGTAATCGACTGCGAACAATTCCGAACGGTCAATTTTGGGAAACGCATTTACCACATCCCTCCCACCAGGATCGTTCCCGACTTCAGAATGTGATGGAAGTAGATCAGCTTACCTTTCGCCACAAGCTCGTGAGTAACCGCCACGATGTCTCCCAAATCCGGGGTGTGAGCGAGTAACTCGCACGAGTCGTGCGTCCCAGACAATCCATTTTCCTTCAAACTGAGCTTCGATCTCTGGTGGGACAACCAAATTTTCTGGTGGCGAGAACTTGTCTGTCATCACAGGCCCCTCATTCACGATACGCCAACAAACTTATTGCCCACCCGGTGGACCACCACCACCTTGCTCTTGGCGTTGTTTGATGAACTTCATCATGCGGTCCACCATCTCTTTGGCTTCCGTACGATCGATGAAGCCATCACCGTTCGTGTCATTCTGCTCCCAGCGTTGCTTCATGCGATCGTCCGCTTCATCTTTACTGATCTTGCCGTCCTTGTCGGTGTCTTGCTTCATGATGTCAGCCACTGTTGGCATCTTGAAACCACCAGCGGCTTTCGGCGATCCACCACTCTGCCCTTCTGTGGGAGGACCTTTGGCATCTTTCGCTTCTGCGGCCTTCTTATCGCCAGCAGCGGGGTCGCTTTTGGCAGCGCCCACATCACCCTTTGCCGATGAGCCGCCGAATTTCTTACTCGAACCCGCGTCGCTCGGTTTCGAGCGAGGCTCTTCTTTACGAGCGTCTTCAACAACTGCTCGCGGGTTTAAGAGCACGACATCTCCCTCTTTGATCCCATCGGAGACTTCGATCAATTTCTGGTTCGTCATTCCCACGAGCAACGTCCGCTTCTCGATCTTATTGGGACCAGTTACGACCCAAGCAAAGTACTTGCCCGATTGCTCGACAACGCAACTGACCGGAACCGCGATAACGTTCGGCAAATCGGCAATTAGCACTTCGGTTTCCGCCGTCAGGCCGGGCTTCAGACCTTCTGCCTCGCCAGAAATTTTGACGATCGTCGCGTACTCTTTGATGTTCGATTGAAACCAACTACCCGGTTCTGGCTGGTTGGCGATCGTTACGATCTTCCCTTGGAATTCGCGATCTGTGATACGGATGTTGGCAGGCATCCCCTCTTTCAACTGCTCGATCTTACTTTCATGCACGGTCATCTTGACCTGCATGTTGCCGAGGTCAGGCAATCGTAGAATCGTTTGAGATTCGCGCACCATTGCCCCCTCTTCAACCTTCACTGAGGACGATCCGCCGCCGCGTCCTGAGCCTTGATCATTCGCGTAAATGACCATGCCGTTTTGTGGAGCTTTGATTTCGCAATTTCGGACCTGTCTCTCCAAACGCTCGAGCCGATCTTTCTCCAGTTTGAATCCCGCCTGTTCGGCACGCACTTTCGCCGCCGCCGCGTCACGTTTCGCTTCGAGGTCTTTCAAGGTCTTCGCTCGTGTGAAGTCTTGAAGCACTTTCTTAGAAAGTTTTGCCGAATCCAATTCCAGCTTCGATCGTTCGACGGCGAACTCATCCGCCTCAACCTGCAAGGCCGTGACGAACCCTTTGCGAGACATCTTGCGAGTGTGTTCCAGCAAGTTCTGCGAACTGCGCATGTTTTCTTGAGCGATGTTTATGTTTGCTTCTGCGATCTGCTGCTCTTTCAGAAACGTCCCTTCGGCATATTCCTGGACCGACAGAATCGCCGCTCCATGATCTTCTTCCGCCTGAATCTTGGAGGCCATCGCCTTTTCAAGGTTGATCCGTTGCGAGTTGAGTAAATCGTCGATCGACGACTGATCCAGTTTGACGATGACCTCGTCCTTCTCCACTTCTTTGCCGTCCGGAACGATCCACAAGATCGAGCTACCACCCGCGACTTGGCATTTGACCTCAAGGTTTTTGGAACTCTCCAGATTGCCCGCGGCGACGACTGTGATCTGTAAACGTGATCGGGCGGCGGTATGCGTCAGCGCGCCGCTGACACTCGCCACAACCGAACCGTCGGATTCACCGGAATTCTTTCCTGATGATCCCCAACTGCTGAACCCCCACAACATCACCGCCGCAGTAAACAGCAAACCGAGCACTACACGGCCCAAACCACGAGTCGGTCGTTCGCGGCGAAAGCGATAGATCATGTCATCAGCAGATGGTCGAGGCTCGCGAATATCGGTCATGACATCACCTCTAAGTGGAGTAACTTTCTTGTGCGATGTTTGCCAAGAAGGAAACTCACGCGGTCGGTTGATTGTGTGGCGTTGTTGGAAGCCAATCGCAATAGGCCAGCAAAGTTGGCCTCATCCTATGGCCACTCGCCCCGTTCGACGAGGCATTGTTCAAAGTTTGCGCAACGATCTTCAGGTCGACCGTGCCGGAGCTTCAACTTTCCTGGCTATTAAAAAACAAACGCTGTTCCCCAACCCCACCGAGCTTGCCTCGGTGGATTCGGGCTTTTGCACTACGCATTGTTTCACTCGAAATCATCGGCAGTTCTGCGGTGTTGACGACTGCCTTTACGATAGGGGTAGGAACGACCGATTGATTTCGGTCGCCCCTCCCTCCGAACCGGACGGGCGGGTTTCCCGCATCCGGCTCTCCGGTTGATGGTCTTACCTGCGAGAGGATTTAGCGGCCAGTGCATGGGCTGTGGGCAGGTTGAACAGCCC
>JAPLNX010000309.1 GCA_026400935.1 Planctomycetia bacterium
GCCCTCTCCCCCGCGGCGGGGGCGAGGGAGCAAGACATTTCAATTAGCGATGCTGATGCCACTCTCTGGGCCGCGTTGGTGGATGGCCATCCGGTTGAAGTGCGGCGCACGGCAGACGCGTTTTTGATTCCGCTCCCTGCTTCGGACGATCCGACTGTTGAACGGCTGCTTGAGCTGTTCTATCGCACGCGCGTCCCCGCCTTGCGGGGCACCGGCGAGTTGCGTCAGCCACCTCCTGAACTGACGGTGCTCAACGGAGCGGGCGTGTCGCAGCCGATGCAGGTGCTCGACCAACAATGGGAGCTGCGTTACCCGCAAGACCTGTTGCTGACCGACAGCAAAGGAGCCTTCGTTCCTGACTCGCCACTGCGTACCACCAGTTGGCTCACCCGCCTGCCGCAGAAACTGACGATGCCACGATGGGCTGACGCCGGACGAATGATTGTCGCGATTGTGTTCGTACTTATTGTGGTCGGCTTCGTCTGGATCGGTTTTCGCCTGGGCTGGGTTGGCGGCATCGGTATCGGCATCAGTCTGTCGTTGTTGTTTCTCGTTGCCGTCTTTTATTTCACGTTCGCAATACAAGGACAAAAGAACGCAACCAACTTCGCCGAAGCGACCAAGAGTCTCGACGGTGTTGGAGGATTCGGCGTCAACGACAACGCTGACGATGGAGATGGGAAAGCGGTCGAATTCTTCGACCGCTTAGGTGCCATGGGTGGACGACCCAGGGCCGGTCGTGTTGGCGCGCCAGCAGCACCTCCGATGGCCGTACCGCTATCGGAAGCCATGCCAGAGGTCGCCGCGTCGGATGCGCCGGTTGAGCAATTAGATCGTCTCAGTAAGAAGTCTGCTGAAAAGCGATTCGACAAAGAGTCAAAGAAGCTGTCTGACTCAACGGCAGGAAAAGTCGCGAAAGACTCTGTGCCTGCAATGAAGCCAATTACCGCGTTGCCCCGCCTTGAAGGTGAGGTATTCGACGGCGAAACGAAGGCCGATGGGGACAAATCGGGATTTATTATTGACGGTAAGAAATTCACAAGAATTGCTGGCCCAATTAGTAGAGCAGAGGCAAAGGCACCGCTTCCTTCAGCGCACTACCTCGATGACGACGTCCAATACTTCCCACCCGGTCCAGGATCACTTGCAGGTGATGCGGGCGGCTTGCTATCGCTGACGATGGCATTAGAAGGTCAGGCGGATGCGGCAGTGAAAAAGTTTCGGTATCTCGGAACGGAGACGGCCGGGAACGGGATTGGGTTGGAGGTTGTTTACGAGAACCGCGCGGCGGGGTGGACCGGGCGTTGGCTCTGGATGGCGGCGTTGGCGTTTGTCGCTTGGTTGATTCCGCTCGCCGCTCGCAACGTGCGAGTCTATTGGAGCATCCTGGGACTGACGCTGCCGTTGGCTCTCGCGCCGCTCGCACCAATGCCGTGGCAAAACGCGCTCGACGGAATCTTCTTCGGAACGCTCGCTGCGATCGCGTTGTGGACGTCGCGGTGTCTGTGCGATGCGTTTTGTGCCGCGCTGCCGCAGATGAAGTCAAAAGCGTTTTGGACTCGCTCGCTGAGTCAACAGGCTGAGGTCGTTAAAGGTGCGTAAGACGATGACATTGCATGTTCCTACCCCAATGGGGTTCCGTCACATAGCCCAGGGTTGTCCGCGCAGCGGGCTACCCTGGGTGGAGTCGCTATCCACGGGTCTACCCCAACGGGGTTGCGGCCTTCATCTGCCAACGATCACGGAACCCTTTCAGGGTTCACGGAGTCGTGGTGCATTCGTTCCCAGGGTAGCACGCTGGCGCGTGCAACCCTGGGCTGTGAGACACAACCCCGTTGGGGTTGTCAGGCACCGGATTGCCTCGCGGTGTCTCTGCGAAGTCCGAACTCATGGCCGCGTTGATGCCGTGCCAGGCCATTTGACTCAAACCCCACCGAGCTTGTCTCGGTGGATTTCGGGCTTTTGCACTACGCCAAATGCAGCCTCAATAGGGAAGCTCGTAGTGCAAAGGCCCTGCTCCACCGAGACAAGCTCGGTGGGGGTTTTGGCGTTGTTGTGTTTCTTGATGTTGCTGGCGACTGGCTCCGCGTTCGCTCAGGAACCGGCCAATCAGAAGGTCGCTATTCCAGCTCCACCCGTGAATCCGAACCCGGATGTTGCGGCGCAACCAACTATCGTCATTCCTTACGACGATCCCAAAAACCCGCAGGCCGCAGAACGAGTCTTCTTGCCGCACGCCAAGTTCATCGAACTCTGGAATGCCGCGCATCCAGAACAGCGAGTGACCACGAACGCTCCGCAAGAAGGGCTGGTCGCCGAATCGTTATTTATCGTGACGCCGTTGCCGAAAAAGGCCGACGCCGAAGGACCTGCGATTGCTCGCGTCACGGCGCGAGTCACGCTGTTTTCGTTTCGCAAACAACAAATCACGCTGCCAATTCCGTTGCGGCTGACGTCGCTCAGCGAGGCGACGTTGGACGACAAGACCGCACCGATCGTCGTGCGTGAAGAGAACGGAGTCGCTCGACTGCATGTCGTGTTGGACAAGCCGGGCTTGCATGTGCTCGACCTGACAGCCGAGGTTCCCGTTCAACAAGCTGGACCAGCCGGTCAGTTGATGTTGTCGCTCGATCCTTTGCCGTCCGCTCGGATGTTGTTCGTGCCGGATGGCGAAGTGACGTTCCGAGTGAATGGGGCGAGTAGCACCTTCCGTGCAAGGAAAGGAAAGTTGCCAGTGGCCTCTCACACTAGCCCGACGCGCAAGCGAGGGATCGCGGGTGAGAAGGATGATGGCGAGAAGAGTGATGACACTAAGGATGACGACGACGCGAAGGACCCCTCGCTTGCGCGTCGGGCTAGTGTGGGTGGCGATGCTGAAGTCACTTACTACGAAGTGCCGGTGAATGGCGGTGGGGACGTGCGGCTGGCTTGGCAGCCGAAGCAGGCGGTGGGCGCGGTGGATGCCATTGTGCAAGCGGAGTCGGCGACGGCGGTGCAAGTGGAGGATGCGGGGGTGCGCATCGTTTCCGGGTGGCAGTTCAAAGTGCCGCGTGGGTCGATCAATGACGTGTCTTTCTCGCTGCCGAAAGAACTCCGCGTGCGGTCGATCAGCGGGGCAGATGTCGGCGGCTGGGAACTCAACGAGAATGCCGACGGGCGGGCGTTGCGAGTCTTCTTGCGTCGCGCGGTGAGCGATCAAACGGCGCTGGCGTTCGAGTTATTCCTGGAAGCGCACGTTGCTGGCGAACCGGTCACGATCAAAGTGCCGGCGTTCGCGCCGTTGCAGGTGACTCGCGACTTCGGCGTGGTTGGACTGTTTGCCGCGCCGCAGTTCGCGCTGCGGAACATCGCGACGAAGGGGCTGACGCAGATCAATGTGAATCAGTTCGTGGGGCCGGTTGTCAGTGGTCAGTTGCCAGCAGTCAGTGGACCGGCCGTGACCGCCTTTCGATACACGGCTCGTCCGTTTGAAGTGAGCTTTGCCGCCGGACGAAAGGCTCCGGAATCGACGGGGTTGGCTGAACACGCGCTGGTGGTCGAGCGGCGTAAAGTTCGGATGTCGTCGCGGCTGCGTTGGGAGTTGGCGGGCGCGTTGCGGTCGAGCGTCAACGTGCAATTGCCGCCCGGTTGGTTGCCGGTGGATGTCGATGCGACAGCACTAGAAGACTGGCATGTTGATGCGGCCACGAATGTGTTGACCGTCGAGTTCTCAGACCCTTGGATCGGTGCGGTCGAAGTGGTGCTGCAAGGGAACGTCGCGAAGGAACCGGAAGACACGCTCGCCGAAATCACGCTCCCAGTGCCGCAAGAACTGTCGAAGCTGGTGACGCAAACGGCGGTCTGGTTTGACCCGGCCTATCAAGCGACGATCAACGCGGCGAACGGCTGGAAGACCTCCGATCCAGAACATTGTTCGGAGGAGTTACGAACGAAGCTCGGTCGACCGGCGAAGTTTGTCTTCACGTCCAATGCGCTCGCTCCGGAATTGCTCGGCTTTGATTTGGTTCGAGCTGTGCCAAAATTGTCCGCCGATGCGGTCACGCTGCTGACCGTTTCTGATACGGCGATCGACTACTCACTGGCGCTGCAATGGAAGATCGCCGAAGCGGCCGCCGACACGTTCACGTTTACGACTCCCGATTGGCTGGCGGGCAAGCTGGACTTTCAGGGAGCGGGCATTCGGCAGACTTCGTTCAAGTCGGCGGGAAAAGATTCGGGACGAACTCGCTGGACGGTGACGCTGCAAGACCCGGTTGGCTCACGCTACTTCCTGCTCGCCACCGCGACGCTGCCGCCGCCGGAAAAACGGACGGTCGTCGCACCGACGATTTCGTTTGAACGCCGCGAAGTTGTGGAAGCCGATGCCGCCGCCGCGGACACCGAGGGAGTCGAGATCGAAGAGCCGCATTCGCCATTGGAAACGCAACGGCAGTTTGTGGTGCTGATCAACATGAGCGGCAATCAAGTCTCGCCGGTGGGGAACGTCGGTGAAACGGTCCCACGCGAAGAGCTGCCGATCGTGGTCGATCAACGCCTGGTCGATCAAGCCGCCGCCGTGCTGCGAGTCAGAAGCGCCGACGCGAGCACGAAGCGCAAGCGAGTGGCCGGAGAGCAAGATGGCGCGAACAACCAACAAGCCGCAGAAACGCCGACTTGGAGTTTGAAATCCTTTGCCGCTCAAGCGGGAGCCCCTGCGTCGGTGAATCTGGCGGATCTGACATCGGTCCTCGCCGCCGACGCCACGTGGCGGATGCAGGCGATCTACACGATCAAGAACCGCTCACGGCAATTCCTGGCGCTGCAACTGCCCGAAGGCTCGCAGGCGTTGTCCGTGTTCGTGGCCGATCAGCCGGCACGTTTGGTGGAGTTGAAGAGGAATTTGAAATCTGAAATCTCGAATCTCAAATCTCAAATCTCAAACGCCTCAACCTATCAACTCATCGCCCTCCCCAAGACCAGCGAAGCGGACCTGTCGTTCCAAGTGAAGTTGGTGTTGGCCGGGCGGCTTTCGTCCGGTGCGTTGCCGCGCGGGTTGAAGCTGTGGTCGCAGAACATCGAGTTGCCGGTGCCGTCGGTGGTTTCGCAATCGGACGACAAAGAATACGGCATCCCGGTCGCGCGGACGCTGTGGACAGTGCATGTTCCGCGGGAATGGTCCGCTTATGCGCTCAACAATCCGCAGCGGCACAATCTGTCGCAGCAAGCCGATGACATCGCCGAGGTCGCTTACCGAGCCACGTGGCTGCAAGAGGCGAACGATCTGCTGCGTGTGGTCGAAGGGAACTACAACAGCAGTCAGAAGCTGCAAGCGCGGGACAACATCAAGCAGCTTTGGTCGCGCATCGACAACAACTTGAGCAGCAGTTCTGATGAGGGCCGCAAACTCAATGAGGCCGTGCAGGAGTTCAAAGGGAAGCAAGCCGACCTTGAAAGCCGAGTCATCATCGAGAACAACGACAGTGCCGGCACGAACTTCTATGTCGCCAAGGATCAGCAACAAGCGGCTCAGGCGCGTGCGGCTCAGCAACGAGACAAGAACGCGAACGGTCGGCTCTTCTTCGGGCAAGGTGGCCAGCAAGGTGGCGGCTTCCAACGCGGGATCGTGAATCTCAACAACTTCGACATCCTGACGAGCAATTCGGGTTCGGGGGTGATGAACGGCGAAGACCGCAACAGCAACGGAATTCTTGACCCCGGCGAAGATGTGAACGGCGACGGCGTGCTCAATCTGGGCGACGTACAGGACACACTTCTGGGCGCGAACGTAAACGGCTCGGACAGCGGACTGAGGTTCAAACTCAACACGGTACCCCCGGATTCAAGCTCGCCTGCATCGAAGAAGCCAGAGGGATTTGGTGGCAGAGGTTCTGGAAAAGGCCAAGCTGCTGGCAAAAGCACAGGGGTCACGGAAGTCGATCGCGCCAACCGCCGCAAGCAAGCGGTCGATCAACTGCAAGATCTCAACCGAGTCGTCGACAACGAGAAACAGTTGCAACAACAGCAAGCTCAGCCCCCTGCGAATCAAAGCGGCGACTTCCGCAACGGCGCACCGGTGCCACAGACTGCTGCGGGGCTTGGTGGCCTTAACGCGAACGCTTTCGGGAGTGGGCCGCGTGGCGAGCAGTCCGGACAAAATCAGTTCGGTCGCAACTATCGCGTCAATGCGGGCAAAGTGTCTGGCGTTGGCCAACAAGGGGGCGGTGGTGGTTTTGGTTTTGGTGGAGGCGGCGGTGGAATGCTCTCGGGAGGAAGGGGATTACCAACGGACCTCAACGCACACACCAATGCACCAGTGAGCGGCACTGTGGCGATGGATGACAGCCTCAGTCTCAATATTCGACAGACACAATCAGTGGCAGGCGCGGTGACTGCCGCCGGCTGGACGCAAACCGGCGGCTTGTCGTTACCGATCGAGATTCAACGCGAAGGGAACGTCTTGCGGTTCTCTCGCGCAAGCGGTGCGCCCCGTTTGGCTCTGGCCGTGCGACCGAACGAGTCGGCCAAGCTGGGACTCGGCTTGCTTTGGTCAGCCGTGTGGGCCGTGATCGCCGTCTGGCTGCTCAAGCTCGTCCGCGGCTCCGCGAGCCGGACGAGTTGGCGGCAAGTCACCTGCGGCCTGAGCGTGCTCGGCCTGCTGGGGATGTTCTTCCTGCCGATGCCACTGAGCGAACTCTGCTTCCTGCTGTTCGCGATCTCGACCATCGTGTTGGCGATTGGCGTCCTGCGCGGCAAGCGTCAGAATGCTCCGGCTGTCTGAGGCAAGGTTTCACCACAGTGGCACGGAGAGGAGCATCAATGTGGACTCTCCGTGCCTCTGTGGTAAAGCTTGAATAAACCCTGGTGGTTGGAGCTAAGAAATTGGGTTCCGAACGGCCCCTCCAAGTTGTTCGCGACTTACTGTCTCATTGAACGGAGCGTTCTCTATGTCGATCGAAGATCTGTTGTTTGTGGGCTTCAACGGCGTTGTCGTGGCCTTGGAGAAACAGAGTGGTGAGCGGGTTTGGACATGGGAGTGCCCGAAGCCATCGTCGCGGCAGATGGTGGCGATCTTGGTGGAAGAGGATTGTGTTTTCGCGAGTAGCGGGGGCTACACGTATTGCCTTGAAGGCTTGACTGGTCAGCAGCTTTGGTACAACCCGTTGAAGGGGCTGGGGAGCGGAGTCCCTTGTCTCGCGACGGCAGTGTCTGGCCTATCACCCTCGTTCCTGTTGCACGCACAAACCTTGGCCGATCAAACGGCTGCCGCTTCGTCGGGATCAACTGCAACGACATAGGTCGTTGGCGTTCTGTAACGCATGCGTCAGACTGCCGCACCGCTTTAGCTTTAGACTCACCACGGAGACACAGAGGCACGGAGAGTCCTTATTCGTTCTCTTCTCTGTGTCTCCGTGGTGAATCGAGGCTCTATTATCGTGTCTTGGGGGTGATTAACGTGACTCAGGTTGTAGACGCTGATCAGCAGACGCGCCGACACGATTTGTGCGTGGATGCGGTGGGTGTCGAGATGCGATTTGCGTCTGGTCAACTCGGAGTACGCGATGTGTCATTGAGCGTTGGTCGCGGGGAATTGATCTCGTTGGTCGGTCCGTCGGGATGCGGGAAGTCGACGCTGCTGCGGATGATCGCCGGGTTGATGGCTCCGACGGGGGGCTCGTTGAGCGTGCAGGCGGGATCGGTGAATGACTCGCGGACGGCGTTTGTGTTTCAAGACTCTAATCTGCTGCCGTGGCGGACGGTGTTCGACAACATTCGGCTGCCGCTGGAACTGCGGGGGGTGCCGTTTGACCAACAGCAGGTTGCGGTGGAAGAGAGCCTCAAGCTGATCGGGCTGAAACCGACAGACGCGACGAAGCGGCCGAGGATGCTTTCCGGCGGAATGCGGATGCGAGTATCGCTGGCTCGCGCGCTGGTCACGCAGCCGAAGTTGCTGTTGCTGGATGAGCCATTCGCCGCACTCGACGATTTGCTGCGGCAGTTGCTCAACGAAGAGTTGCTCCGCATTTGGACCGAGCAACATTGGACTGGCCTGTTCGTAACGCACAACGTGGCCGAAGCGGTGTTCCTCAGCCAGCGCGTGCTGGTGATGAGCAAGTCGCCCGGGACGTTCATCGCAGACATTGCCGTCCCGTTCGCTCATCCGCGCGAGCCAGAACTGCGCTCCACCCTGGAGTTCGCCAAGCTGACCGGCGAAGTCTCACGATGCTTGCGGGAGGTCGCGCGATGAAGCGACTCATACAAGCCGCGCTCCCTCCGGCGGTGTTATTCGGGTTAGTCATCTTGGCGTGGCATTTTGCGGTCGTGGGCTTCGCCATCAAGGCGTTCCTGGTGCCGAAGCCGTTGAGCGTACTCACGGCGGTGATCGATGGGCGGGGCGAACTGCTGCAAGCGGTCGGGCTGACGGCGGGAGCCGCGCTCTCCGGATTTGCAAGCAGCCTTTTGATCGGCACGTTCATCGCCTGTCTCTTTTCGCAGTCGGGGATGATTCGGCGGAGCTGTTATCCGTATGCGATCTTCTTGCAGACGGTGCCGATCATCGCCATCGCGCCGTTGATCGTCGTCTGGTTCGGCGCGGGAGTTGGGAGCGTGGTGTTGGTGTCGTTCATCATCAGTCTCTTCCCGATTATCACCAACGGGACGACCGGGCTATTGGCGATCGACTCGGATTTGCTCGACCTGTTTCGGTTGTATCACGCGTCGCGCTGGCAAGTGCTGTGGAAGCTAAGGTTGCCCCACTCGGTGCCGTTCTTGGTGACGGGAGCGCGCACTTCGAGCGGCTTGGCGGTGGTCGGAGCGATCGTCGGCGAGTTCTTCGCGGGCTATCAGGCCGAGAAGCACGGTCTGGGTTACGTCATCATGCAGGCTGCCGGTTTTTCGCAAACTGACCGACTGTTTGCGGCCGTGTTGGCTTCCACGTTTCTCGGTATCGCGATCTTCGGGCTCTCGACGATTGTCGGTTCGACGGTGCTCCGGCGTTGGTCAGATTCCCAATAAATCGCGTTCCACCGATTTTTGAAGTTCTGCTCATCGCACTTTCTGCCGCTGGCCGCGCACGGTAAGTGAATGGCGTTGACCTTAACGGTCAGGTGAAACCCGCTAGTTAAAACGGTGTTGGGAACTCCGAAGGTTCTGACAAGTGCAACCGATTGGGTGAAAAACGGGGTCTGACTATTCCGATAGTTTGCAATGGATGACTTACCCCAACAGCGCTCACTGATTGGGACGTCCGAGTTCGTGAGATCAAGTTGCCTTCTGCGCTCTTTCGGAACAGCGCGACGACACAACTCGCAAAGTAATGGCGATCTTTGCCGACTGTTAGGCCAGTTCGTCAAAATCAAAGCCCATAGCTTCCAGATACCTAGGAGTGTGCCATGCGACGAAATAGGATTTTAGAATTGGTTCGGCGATCTGCCGGCGCTCTGTTGCTGCTTGGAAGTGTTGGAGTAGCTTCAGATTCGCTCGTTGTCGCTCAAGACGCGAACTGTGCTTGCCCCACACCGTCATGTCAGCCGCAATGCAGTGACGAAATCTACAAACGAGCGGGCGATCGACTCGCTCAGCAACTTCAACAAATGGGTAGCCAACCCTGCGCTCAAGGCCAATGTGCTTCGGGCTGCAACAGTGGTTGCAACGCGGGTTGCGATTCCGGCTGCAATGGCAGTTGCCATAGCGGCAGCATGTTCAAGAGCATGTTCGCTGGCACCGATGGCTGCGAAGAAGAAAAGAAAGAGCCGTGGGCTTTGGTCGATGTCTTCACCGACGAGTGCGGCAAGAACTGGCTGAAGGACAACGGCACCACGATTAGCGGCTGGATCCAGATGGGTTACCAGAGCAATCCGGACGGTGCCTTCACTGGCAACGGCCCATTCCTCAATCAACGCGAACACAGTTCGTTCAATTTGAACCAAGCCTACATCTACATCGCAAAGGTTGCTGATGGCAGCAAAGGCTTCGATTGGGGTTATCGCGCTGACTTTCTATTCGGTGTAGACGGCAACGAAGCTCAAGCATTCGGTAACGTCAATCAAAAACATTGGGATTATCTGAATGGTTGGGGTGGCCCCAGCAATCCTCAAGGAACTCATGGCCCGTATGAGTTTGCATTGCCGCAGTTGTACGGTGAAGTGGCCGCAGGCAACCTGTCAGTTAAGGCCGGTCACTTTTACACCCCGATTGGGTACGAAGTGGTTACATCACCAGACAACTTCTTCCTGAGCCGTCAGATCACGTTCTACAACAGTGAGCCGTTTACTCATACCGGTGCGTTGGCGACTTACAAAGTCGATGACAAGCTGACTGTAATCGGCGGTTATGAACTCGGTTGGGACACTGGTTTCTATCAGTACAACAAAGGGAGCATGGGAATCGGCGGCTTCACCTACGCCGCGACTGATAAGACGACGCTGACCTACGCCGGTGGATTCGGTAACTTCGGCTGGCGTGGCGAAGGAGCAATCAACAGCTTCATTCTGTCGCAAAAATGGACGGACAAGCTGATGTCAGTGCATCAGTTTGATGTGCTCAACACGTCTGGTGTGCCGACTGCGGTTACGGGTTCAGGTCCTGCTGGTGCGAATTTCGCAACCAACGGTATCGCTGGTGATTCGACCGGGCTGATCAACTATCTCTTCTACGAGATTGATGCGAAGTGGAAAGCCGGATCGCGGCTGGAGTGGTATAAGGCTGACGGCGTTTCCTACAATACCTTCACCTACGGAGTGAACTACAAGCCGACAGCGAACCTGACGATCCGACCGGAAATGAGACATAACTGGTCTCCAGCAGGCAAAAACTATGCGGGTGCGTTGCCGGGAATTAACTCGGTCTATGGCCACTCGAATATCTTCGGTGTCGATGCGATCTTTAAGTTCTAAATTTCGCCGAAGAAGTGACTCTGATTGAATGAGGCCGAGGTCGGATTTCCGACCTCGGCCTTTTTCGTGCGCCGAGCTTTGGATGAGCGTCGATTGCATTACGATCGAGTCGCTGAAAACACAGGCGAGCCAACTGTGTTACTGACTGAGCGAGTGGCGGCTTCCAGGAGGCGGCTTTATCCTCGTGAAGTTGCTTACCAACGATTGTTCATCGCGAGGTGTTTCATGAGTTTGCCGAACGCAGCTTCGCCATCAGACAAACCTACGTTCGTGCGATACAAGGTACTTGCATTTCTGTGCGTGCTCGCATTCATTCTTTACATCGATCGCATCTGCATTAGCCAAGCGGTGAAGAAGATCGAGGTGGATCTTAAGATTGAACACGACCACATGACGTGGGTGTTGATGGCATTCACTCTGTCATATGCGCTGTTTGAAGTCCCAATGGGTTGGTGGGGAGACAAGTACGGATCGCGTGGAGTTCTGACTCGAATTGTGACGTGGTGGTCCGTATTTACGGCGTTGACGGGAGCCGCGATGGGCCTGCCATCACTGATCATGATTCGATTTCTGTTCGGAGCAGGCGAAGCGGGTGCGGTCCCGAATTCAGCGTGTGTGTTGTCGCGTTGGTTCCCGGTCGAGCAGCGCGGTATGGCTCAAGGGACCGTCAATGCGGCAATGCAGTGTGGAGGTGCAATCTCACCCATCTTGACTGCGTATCTCATTGAAGGAATCGGCTGGCGTTGGACGTTCGTCGTATTGAGCGTTCCAGGAGTCCTGTGGGGACTCGCGTTTTGGGCGTGGTATCGCGACGACCCACAAACGCATCCGTCAGTGAATGACGCCGAACGAGGACTTATCTTGGTCGGAACCAATCAGACTTCTGGCGAACATCCACCGATTCCCTGGCGTGCCGTTTTGACACACCCGCAAGTGTGGCTACTCGGATTTATTCTGTCTTGTACCGCGTTCAACTCGTACTTGTATTTCTCGTGGTATCCGACGTACCTGAAGGAAGCCCGCGGTTGTTCGGAAATTGATGCCGGTTGGCTCGCCAGCATCGTATTGGCCGGCGGAGCGATTGGGTGTTTGAGTGGCGGCTTCCTGATTGATTGGCTGACTCGCACGACCGGCAATCGCTTTCGTAGCCGCCGCCTGCTGTGCTCCTCATCTGTGCTATTGGCTTCGATTTCGCTGTTGATTGGCAAGCATTGCGACACACCCGTGATCGCAACGCTCTGGACGGCAGGTTCCCTGATGTTGACGGTCCTAACGTTGGCCTCATGGTGGGGGTCCGTCAGCGATCTCAGCGGACGGCACTTAGGCGCGTTGTTCGGCCTGATGAACTCACTAGGCGGCTTGGGAGCATTGGCATCGCAAAGCTTCGCCGGGAAGTTCGCTTCATGGATGGCTTCGCGTGGCCATACCGGCCGAGCACAGTGGGATGCCATCTTCTATGTCTACGCCGGAGTCCTCTTCATCGGTGCCATGACTTGGCAGTTTGTGGACGCTCAACGATCCGTCGAGGATTCTCGAACAGGGTCGTAAGTCGGGTTCCTTCCGCCTGTAAAGGCGATGGATTTAGACCAGAACTCTTGTTGGACCATGTCTCCCTTTTACTCTCGATCATCGTAGAGCTTGCTTGACGATCGCCCCCCCACTGGCCACACTGCCCCGCTCCCTCGCAGACGCCCGAAAACATGAAAAAGGGAGGCGTAGCTCAGTTGGTAGAGCAACGGACTTTTAATCCGTAGGTCCTGGGTTCGAGTCCCAGCGCCTTCACTCCCTCGAAACCCTCACTTTCCGCAGGAATCTGAGGGTTTTTTCGTTTCTCGCCAGTATCGGTGCTAGAGACTAATTGACCAGTTGATAACGTCTGAGAATGATTGATTTCGACTGGGGCAGTGCAACCATTAGTGCAACCACAACTCACACCGACTTCACCGAAAGTTCCTGTAGCTCGGCTTGCCACTGATCCTGCCGGAACAATCGTCGGCAACGCGGCCAATCCTGCCCTCATGTCGATCAGACCAATGTGCGAGTACCGATCCATCGTCAGGCTAATGGTCGAGTGGCGGGCAAGTTGTTGAGCAACTTTCGGATGAACTCCTCCAGCGGCCAAGTTTGAGATGAAGCTGTGTCTGAGACTGTGAAAGTCGGCGATGCCATCATCGTTCTCGTAATCAATTCCCGCAGCCTTCAAGTCAATCCGTAACATCTTTGCTGCCTTTTCCGGCCAAGTTCCCGGAAACAGACGCTCCCGTTTCGCTTCTGCCGCACGATTGAACGACAGGACGGACTCTGCATCACCTGACCGGCTTGCACAGCCTAAGAACCATTGTCGCAACCGCACAACCAAATCAGGGTGCAGCGGCAGGATGTCTTTCCGGCGACGCTTCGAGTCTCCCGCTTCTAGTGTCCATGTCGGCTCGTCTGATTCGAGGTCAAACGACTTTTGATTGAGGCTCGCCAATTCCGAGGCCCGCATCCCGGTCAGCACAGCAACCCGATAAATCATTGCTCGCGTAGTGCCATCCAGCCCACGAAATATCTTCTCGCTCACTTCGGCGGCGGCAATCACGCGAGACAACTCGGCTGCGGACAATGCTCGTCGTTCATGGCGAACATCAACCTTCGCATTCATCCGAGACAAGTGGGCGAATGGGTTCTCCGACGCGCGTCAGTCCCTCACGAGCCAGTTACCAAACGACTTCAACGCAACCAAGTGATGATTGCTACTCGCGATGCCAAGACCGAGAACGACTTCACCGTCACTGCTCTTTTTCGGTTTTCGTCGATCCGACAGCCAGTTGCCAACTCTCCCCGCGTTTAGGTCCGCAAGTTTTTCAAACCGACATCCCGCAAAGGCGGCTTCAATGCGACTAAGAGTCAAGGAAACATGTTCCGGCGTGTTTCCTTTTGAGTCGAGGTAGCCCCGGAAATCTTCAAGGTGCTCAGTCAGTGGTCGCTTTCGATGGTCCTCAAACGGATCAACGTCGCCTGCTCGCTCACGCTTTGAGCGCCTCAGAATCTCGCTCAACTTTATTTCCGCAAGCTCCCTGTCTGTGCCGAGGGAAATGGTGCAAACCTTCCCGTCTGCATTTCGATACCGGCCTCGCCACGTTTTGGACCGCTTACGAATGCTTCTGGCCCCCGGAGCGCCCTTCGCGCAACGCTTTCCACTTCGATCAACTGTCCGAATCACAACTGGCTGATAAAGCGTTGACATGAAAATCCCTCGCTCCCATTTCCCAAAACGTTGCTGTCACGCGCGGTACACCGACGCATCACTGCTCAACAACCCCGTGCATCGAAACCTCAAGTCTCAAATACTTGCTCAGCTTATCCAGTGCCTTTGCACTCAAACCCAGCGTCTTACCAGCGGCAAACCGACTCAGGAGCGCTTCACCAATCCCCGTCGCCTGAGCCACTCGATACCGAGTCTGGCCGCAGTCTCTCAGGCAGGCTCGGACCTGCTCACTAATAGGTAACCAGTCTTGTTGGGCCACTTTCAACTTCTTCTTTGCCATCGCTCACTCCTGCGACATCAGTCTTATGGATACTTGATAGAACAGCAAGTACAAACTTGCCAATTACTTCAACTCACAGAACACCAGCCAAACCAACTGCTTGTTCCCTGACTAACCGCCGAAGCTCAACCGGTCCCGATGGGCCATTCACGACAAGCTCGTTCCGGAGAACCTCGAACTTAAAACCAGCGCGACGAGCAATCGCCAGCAGATTCAGGAGTTCGTTCTCTTTCCAAGGTTCAGCGCCGGGAACAGCCTTAACCAGACTACCTCCAGCAGACAGACTCATTCGTTCTTGTCGTGAATGGTCGGGGGAATCATCAAGAATACTGAGTATTCGGCCCTTGTGATTACGGATCATCTCCTGATCATTGTCGGTCAACAAAGGCTTTGGCTTCGCGTACAACTGGGTTCCACTAACGGTCAATTCAGCGTCGGGAACAGCCTCGTCCAGCTTCAGGCTTTCCGATTGCCACTCGCCATTGGACTCTCGGAGGTATGCAATCAACTCTTGTTTGTGTTCGCGGACTAATTCCTGAATGTCCCGGCTGACCTCTCCATAAGCTGCGCGACATCCAAGTCGGTCTCCATCAAGGCGGATTTTGACTCCGCGCTCAGTCAAAACATTGAGAAGTCCAAGAGTCATATGAAGACCTCCCCACCTTGGAATGGCTCCAAGTCTGAGGAGATTGCTGGTGAAGCGTCATATTCTTCGCCACCAGACCTCTCTTCACAGCTTGGGATTGGCTCACCGTCGCCTTGCTCGTCCCCCAAGTCCCACTCCGAAGGTTCCGTTGGTGATGTGGCCCCACAAAGCGGGACATACCGATACCGAGTTGCCTGATGTGGGTTCCCCCGTAGGACGCAAAAGAGAATTCCTTCTCGCTCCAACAGTTTGCACCAAACCCACGCCACTTTTGGATCGACGTTGAGTTTTTTGCCAATGTCTCGCGTACTCAAAAAAATCGGACCGCTCAGATGCGACTTCTGCAACTCGCAAAACCAAGACACCACCCGACAGATTTTTGGGTCAGTAAATCTGGACGCTTCCGGCGCAGTCACTTCACCTGAGCGTCGCCACGCCTCTTCAATTGGATTTACACCGCTGGGGAATTTCACCCGATCCAAGCCATCAAGAAAGATGGCCCAAAGCGTGTCGTGACTTCCCAACTCAGCGCCGCCGCCGCAGGACAGCCGCCACCACTCTTCAAACAATCCCCGAAGAGACTCGAATTTATCACTAACTCCCGGAGTCCCACGGGCCAACTGACACAACTTGAAGAGTTTGGACTTCACTTCCACTCTCTTTTTAGGCACATAATGCCCCCTCTCTACCACAGAGAGAGCAGAGAGCACTGAGAGCGCAGAGATTGAAGATGTCATCTTTGGCCTCCAGGTAAACTCTGAACTCTCAGCTCTCTCAGAACTCTCTGATATCTCTGCCTTCTCCGCTGTCTCTGTCCTCTCTGTGGATTAGGGTGTAATGGGCTTGGCCCAACTTGTTTGGCAATTAAGATGTTCACGGTTCAAGTTCCTGTTGATCAGCCCTCGTTGACGCGAGGGCTTTTTTGTTTCGTGAGTGCCCGGCTGTGCCACGACGGCTAGCCTGATAGACGGCAATCACAATGACTCACTTACTCAGCGGGATGTTGAAAGTCTGCTTCAATCCACGAATCGCAGCGATTGGCAGCAGCACCACTTCGGAAGACTTGTTGTCGCCACCGAAGCAAGTCGGAAACTTGCCGATCCGGATGCACTCACGCAGCACGTCGGCCTTCAGAAGAAAGACTTCTTGGCCAACGACGATTGCCCACCACGCCGCTTGAGACGTCGTCAGCCCGCTTGGATGACCTCGATAACTAATCTCGATGGCCACTCGTCCTGACGACTCAGCGAGTAAGTCGTGCTTCACTTCAACTTGGGTTTGAACCAGCAAGTCCGAAGCCGCCGTGGCCCCAACCGTTTTGGCGACCAAATAACCCTGGCCACGGAACCAGCCCGCAATCGACAACTCGGCTTGGTCGCCTTGAGCCTTCGCTGCAAGCCACGCATCGGAATCAGGTCGGGTCATCATGCGACCTCCTGGTTCTCGACGCTGGCATGTGAGACGCAGCCGCCTGCAATCCAGCCCTCGATGTCTGACCGCCGCCAACGAAGGGCCTGACTTGTCACTCGAAGAGGCTCAGGTAAGCGGCTTGACTCACGCATCCGCCAAATCGTTGGCTTGCTGACGGAGAGCATCCGCGCGAGTTCAGCGGCGTCGATCAACGCGGAAGGAACCAAGGAAGCCTTACTCATGGCTAGTGCCGCGTCACGGCTAAAACTTCGGGTTGGAGCCTATCGAGAATTCGACGACTCTATGTGGACCACAAGGAGGTGGTCTATGCACAAGAAGTATGTGGTTCGATTGACGGACGAGGAGCGGGATGAGCTTCAAC
>JAPLNX010000078.1 GCA_026400935.1 Planctomycetia bacterium
AGAAATCGATCCGTGATCCACAGCGTCGGACATCCTGTCGCTCCCAGAAATATTGGCAGATGAACATCTGAAAATATCTCTGGCGCAAACCGCGTGCCGCGATCATGAATTGCTGGAAAACTTACGTACAATCAACAGGGCAGGAGCCCCCGCACCATTGGAGTTGATCGTCGGCGTGTTGTCATTCAATGGATTGACGTTGATTGTAAAGTTGTTGTTGGCGATCGAGCCGTCAGCGCTTGTGGCTCGAATTGTGATGTTGTGCGATGTCGCCGCTTCGTAATCCAGTAACGTGCCGTTGGCGACGGTTACGATGCCGGTTGATCCGTTGATTGCAAACCGGCCTCCAGCGCTGTCGAACAGCGAATATGTAATCCCGTTCGTCGTCGCATCGGCATCCGTAGCGAAGCCGGTGACTCCGACGACTGTGCCGTTGGCGGCATTTTCGTTGACGGCATCGGCAGCATTGTCGATATCGGTCGGGTTCGTGACTGCGAATTCATTGCTATCGGTGACCGTGACACTGATTGCCTGCGAGTCAGAACCGCCAGCGCCATCGCTCACGGTGACCGAGATTTCATAAATATTGTCCGTGTCGGAATCGTTCGGGCTTTCGTAATTCGGAATTGAAACGAAGGTCAGTTCCCCCGTCGAACTGTTGATTGTGAACCGCGCGGCATCCGCACCGCTGAGCGAATAGACCGCCGCAGCGCCGTCGAAGTCAGTGCTCGTGACCGTTGTCACGGCAGCGATGTTCTCGGCTTGCGTGAACAAGGCGGTCGCTCCACCTCCGTCGCTGGTGATGATCGGAGCGTCGTTGATCGCAGTCACCGAGACAGTAGCAGTGACGGCCTCCGAGACGTTGGTGCCGGACATTGCGGTTATGGTGATGAGTCGCGCCGCCTCGGTAGGATTCTCGGATGTGTTGTTGTAGGTCAACGTTCGTAGCACCGTCCGGTAGTGGTCGGTGCTGTCGGTACCGGACAGGGTCAACACGCCGGTCCCGCTGTTGTAACTACCGGTGATGCTCGTTCCGCTTGTGTTCGCGAGCAGTGATTCGGCGTTTCCGTCGAGCAAGTTCGTGAGTGTCACGTTGATACTGTCGAGCGTGCTGCCGCTGGGATTCAAGACGGTTACGTCGGTATCAACAATCGCTACCGGGCCACCATTTTCGGTGAACGCTGCCGAGTAATTCCCGCCCGTTGTCCCGTGACTATTATCGGCATCAAGGTCCACGACCGGCAGCGCCCCGTCCGTCGAGCCGAAGTAGTAACGCATCCGCAGACTCACTGATTCGCCGTCGGTGATCGTGTCGTAATGAAACGCCACCGACACAGCTTGATCGCTGTAGACCGAGCCGGTCTGACTCAGCCCTCCCGTACCGTTGTAGATGTCGAGCGGGTTGAGATTGTGGAAGCCGCCGTAGGTAACTCGCGAATTCTCCCCGAAGCCCAACAGACCGAGATACGACCCATCGACCTGCGTGGCGGAGACCATCGATATTCCGGTGGTCTCCCCCTGACTGATGATCGTGTTGGTTGTGGTGTAGCCGTCCGGGCTTCCCTGATCGACGTTGTTGTCCGGATCGACGTTCCGGTAGTAGTAGATGTCGGTGAGATCGCTGCCGCTCAAGTTCGTCAGCCGGACTTCGAGGTCCATGTGGAGATTGTTCGATCCGACTGTGTAGATCTGTTGGATGGCCAGTCCCGACTGGTTACCCAGCCATTCGACAGACTGCCCAGTAGGAAGCGACTGAAAATTGACGAGGCCGCCGCTGACTTGAGGTGTACCGATATTCGAGTTCGAGTAAGTGGTCCCGCCGACGTGAACACCCCAGGTCTCTACGGGTGAACCGGGAGTCACGAAGTCGCCGTCAAAGGTCGCCCAACCGTCCCGTTCGTTATCGACTTCGGCACCGAGCATCCCACCAACACTGTTGAATCCGACCGGAGCCGCTCCATCCGAACCGAGCGCTCCGTCTGGCCCCATTCCGATCTCCAAATAATTTCCCTGGAGAAAACCGTCCCCGACAACGACCGCCGAATTGACGATCGTGATTGTCGTGATCGAAGAGGCTGTCAAAATCCCGCCCACACCGGATTGCCCAAGATCGCTGACCAGCATCGTCAACGATTCGATCGTGCCATGAATGAGACCGTGTTGGTATTGCGCGTCATCCAGAGCGGCATTGATGTTCGCGATGTTCCCAGTGAATCTCATCGACGAGTCAAACAGCCCATCACCGGAAACGAAGGTCAGGCCAGTTGTCTGTTTCAGCGTGAATCCGCCGCTGCTCACCGTGATCGTGACATCGAGCGTTGCCGCGTCCACATCATTGACGACAAGTGAGTCGCCAACACCTGTGCTGAAGACGTATACAGCGAATTCGTTGACTGAGACTGCCAGAGGCGCAGTGATGACCGGAGCTTCATTGACCGCAGTGACCGTGACGGCGATTGCCTGCGTGTCGGTCAGCGTGCCGTCGGAGACTTGCACGATGACGTCATAAACGTTGTCGGTGCCCGAATCAGTCGGCGCTTCGTAGTTCGGGGCCGACGCGAACGTCAGCACGCCGGTGCTGGAGTCAATGGAGAACTTCGCGGCATCCACTCCGCCACTGATGCTGTAGACCGGCGTGCCTCCATCGATATCGCTAGAAGTGACCGTGGTCACGGATGTCGTGTTTTCCGCGACGTTGACTGCCACCGTGTCAGTACCGCCGTTAGATGTAATGACCGGCGCGTCGTTGACGGCGATGCCGGTGATGATCTTGGTGCCTGTGACGACGAGGCTGCCGTCGCTGACACTGGTGGCAATGGAGAGGTTGCTGTTGAAGTTGGCTGTCGGCGTGAAGGTCAGCCCGGCCAGCAACGTGTTGACATCCGCCGTCGCACCGCTGGCCGACCACAGACCGGTTCCGGCGTTGTACGTCGAGGTCACTGCGCCCGACGCGCCCGTGTTCAAGCTACCTGCTGCGGTGTTCGACAGCGTCAACGTGGCGGTGACGCTCGCACTGTCGATGTCGCTGGCGACGATGTCGATCAGGTTCAACGCGGTGTCTTCGGTGTAGCTCTCGGCTGCACTCAGGTTCGTCGCTGTCGGAGCATCGTTCACCGCTGTGCCGGTGAAACTCTTGGTCCCTGTCGCTGACAGGCTGCCGTCACTCACGCTGGTCGCGATCGTGAAGTTGCTGTTGAAGTTGGCTGTCGGCGTGAAGGTCAGCCCGGCCAGCAACGTGTTCACGTTCGCCGTTGCACCGCTGGCGGTCCACTGGCCGGTCCCCGCGTTGTACGTCGAGGTCACCGCACCCGACGTCCCCGTGTTCAAGCTCCCGGCTGAGACGTTCGACAGCGTCAACGTGGCGGTCACGTTCGCGCTGTCCACATCGCTGGCGACGATGTCGATCAGGTTGAGCGCCGTGTCTTCGGTGTAGCTCTCGGCTGCGCTGAGGTTCGTTGCCGTTGGTGCGTCGTTGACGGCGGTGATCACCAAGCTGGCGGTATCCGAGACGTTCGAGAATGCCGTTGTTCCGCCTGAGGATGCTGTTCCGTATGAGATTTGGACATTGTCCACATACAAGTCGTTCTTCGAGGAAATCGAATTGACGTAGAATCTCAACTGCGTGTTGGAAGCGATTGAAGAAGTGATATCGAAGCTGGCCGTTCCGGAACCGGTGTTCGCCGAGGTTGAAAACGTCCCTCCGCTGAGATTAGTGTAACTGCTCCCGCCATTATTTGAGATCTGTGCAATGACTGTGTCACCGCTTCCCAGGGAGTTGGTGTAATTGAACGAGAGTGTGGCTGATGTCGCACTGCTTAGATTGGCTTCTCGGTAGATCGAGTCGCCAGCTTGGAAGGCTCGAATATCGAGCTGTCCGCCGCTGATTTGAATGCGGCCTCCGCTGGCACCGCCTCCGTTGCTATCGGTTTCGACCCAAGCTGCCGTCCAATTCGCCGTTCCATTGTTGTTGCTGTAAGAAGCACTGTTGAGCTGATCTATGACGCTATTTGAAAATGAGGCTGTTCCACCTGCGGTGCCGCTCGTTTGGTCCCATGCAACGAAAGTAATCGCATTCGCCAGTGTGCCGTTGTAGTTGGAATTGGGTTGAAAATAGAGCCGTGTGCTGGCATCGGCGACGAGTAAACGAGCGCTAGCACTGCTCACAGTTCCCAAAGCATTCCAGTTTGTGCCACTGTTAGTTGTGTAATACCACGTGCCATTCGTCGTATCGCTGGCAGTAATCGCGATCCCGAGAACGGCGCTGCTATCGACGTCAGTGACGTTGTCAACTTGGCCGGAAGGAGTTGCGAAATCGACCAGTGACGAGACCAACGTTCCAACCGCTCCCGATGGGGCACCCGAGTCTTCATTTTGGGTTGTGAGTGCTGGGCTCTTACTGCTATCTAAAATCGGGGCATCGTTGACCGCCGTGCCGGTGAAGTTCTTGGTCCCTGTCGCTGACAGGCTGCCGTCGCTCACGCTCGTCGCGATCGTGAAGTTGCTGTTGAAGTTCGCTGTCGGGGTGAAGGTCAATCCGGCCAGCAACGTGTTGACGTTGGCGGTCGCACCGCTGGCGGACCACAGGCCGGTCGCGGCGTTGTACGTCGAGGTCACCGCGCCCGACGTGCCCGTGTTCAAGCTACCGGCTGCGGTGTTGGACAACGTCAACGTGGCCGTCACACTCGCACTGTCACTGTCGCTGGCGACGATGTCGATCAGGTTCAACGCCGTGTCTTCGGTGTAGCTCTCCACCGCGCTGAGGTTGGTCGCTGTGGGGGCGTCGTTGACCGAGATGCCGGTGAAGTTCTTGGTTCCTGAGACAGACAGGCTGCCGTCGCTGATGCTGGTGGCGATGGTGAAGTTGCTGTTGAAGTTGGCTGTCGGAGTGAAGGTCAGCCCGGCCAGCAACGTGTTGACGTCCGCCGTCGCACCGCTGGCCGACCACAGGCCGGTCCCCGCGTTGTACGTCGAGGTCACCGCCCCCGACGTTCCCGTGTTGAGACTACCGGCACTCGTGTTCGACAACGTCAACGTGGCGGTCACGTTCGCACTGTCGATGTTGCTGGCCACGATGTCGATCAGGTTGAGCGCCGTGTCTTCGGTGTAACTCTCGGCCGCACTCAAGTTCGTCGCCGTCGGGGCGACGTTGACGAATTGATGGACCGAGACGCCACCGATCACCCAGTTTGTGCCAGCGGTCCATGTCCACGACATGTTGACCGAAGCCGCCCCCGAGGCCGTGCTGCCGCCACCGTTCGCTTCCGTGCCTGTGAACAAATCCCAACGTTCCGTTTGGCTGCCGCCGGGGATCAAGTCTTGGTTGATGTCCTTCACCGCTACCGCGCCGAAGACGAGATCCCCCGTCGCGGAACTGACGGTGGCAGAGCCGCTCGTCGCATCGCCCGATGCCGAACCAAACGCACCCAGCGGCGTCGTTTGATCGACTCCGGTAAAGGTCATCACGCCGACGTTCGTGCCACCGCCGGCATTGTTGAGGTTCACCACGAGGTTGTGAGTCCCCGCGTTGGGTGCGACTAGCGACCAGATCTCGACTTTCGCCCCCGCGGACAACACCGAACCTTTGAAGGTCAGGCTCACACCGTCGTAGGTCATCGAGCTGACCGCGGTCGCGCCGGTTTCGCGGATCGACACTCCGACGACCATTTCTCGATCGCTGGCCGATGTGGTCGTGTGAGAAATCGTGATGCTGGTGCCGGTCGTCGAACCGGTCGAGACCGCGTCCACCACGACCGACATCATCCCGAACCAGTTCTGTTGCAGGTCAGCGCTGAAGGCCAACGACGATTCGATGCCGCCGTGCCGATATTCCAAGTTCCAATCGCCGCCGAGCAGCGCGTTGCCAGTGTTGTTCGTGCTGGCCGCGACATCGGCACCGGTCAACGTGGCGAGCAGGTCGACGATCTTCTGCCCCTCGGCATGAGCGGCCAGTTCGCAACCGTAAACCAACAGGTCGCCGTCGCTCGTCAGCGCACTCCCCCAACTGGCAATCTGAGCGGCATCCGCTGTCAATGTGGCGCTCGTCAGCCACGTGCCGCCGAGCTTGAGCGCTCCGTCCTCGCCGTGTGACACCAGATGCACGGCATCGAGATCGTGATGCTGGGACAACACGTCGGTGATCTGCTGAACGCCGTCGCGCGTCGGATCGAGATACACCAGTTCGATCTGCCGCGACGCATCGTGGTGGCTCAGCAAGTCGTCGACCAGCGGCTGATAATTGGCCACCTGCGTATCGACGAACACGAGTTCGTGTCGCACATGAATCTGAATCATCGACAGCGGATCGACGACGAGGCCCGAGTTGCCGTTGCTTGAGGTGATCGCGCTGCTGTCATCCGTCAGCAGTCCATCCCAATTCGCGGGGCTCGCGTCTTGGAACAGCGGTGCGGTTTCGACCTGCCCCGCCGTCGCCTCCAAGTTCCAGTTGCCGCCGAGCAAGGCGCTGCCGGTCACGTCGGTGCTAGCGGCGATGTCCGCTCCGGTCAGCGCGTGCAAACTGTCGATGAGCAATTGACCTTTGGCATCGGCGGTCAGGTCGCAACCATACAAAATCAAGTCGGCATTGCTCGTCAAAGCGTCGTGCCAATGAGCGATCTCGCCGGCGTAAGCGTTGAGATTTCCGGACGAAAGCCACGTGGCACCGAGCTTCAGCGCACCGTCGGTGCTGTGGCTAAGGACATGCACGGTATCCAAATCGTGGTGTTGAGCCAACGCGGCGGTGATCTGCTGAACGCCGTCTTGATCGGGCGACAAGACCACGATCTCTAACTCGCGCAGCGGATCATTCAGTTCTCGCAAGGCTTCCAAAAGCTGCGTGTGATGTTCGATGTCGGCATCGACGAAGACCAGTTCGTGTTTGACGTGACCGGTCGCCACGAATGACGCGGGCTCGATCAAGCTCAGTGGCGCGGCATCGCCATCGTGCAGGTTGTGATGCAGATCCTTGGCTGATGGCGGGGCCACTGCGTCTGCATGATGTTGTAAATCCGCCACGATCAACGGGAATACCCCCGGATCAATTCCAAACGGATGGGCGTCAGCCTCATGCTGAGCATGACCTGCGTCGGCATCCGGTGCTGGCAACACGTCGACACCACTCGCCGGAGCCGCGCTGTAGAGCACTCGCTCTTCCAGTTCCGTGAGTTGCAGCGCGCGCCGCCGAACCTTCTGTGGCTCAGCGTCACGCCGTTTCCAAGGCCAAGTGAAATTGGGAAACTTCATGGAATGCTCAAACCTCCTCTTCGAGGGCTCTGCCAGGGAATGGCAGCACGACCTTGACTCGCAGGTCTTCGAAGACTCGGTGAGTCAGTCAAAGTCTGGGGACAAAGCCACTCTTAAGGATTTCACGAAAATTGCCACGCGACGGTAATCCGAGGGGCGCCAAGCACGACATCAGACTTTTCCTAATCTGAATTCCGAGCTGGGCCGGTCGTAGCGATTTGGCCGCCGGCAACGATCACAGCAGTGAGGAACACCGCAGTCCACGACTGCGCTTTCACTTCGAAAAATTCGAACGGCTATTCGAAGTTTGGCTCAATTGGGACACAGAACTGGTTGAATGGGGAGACAGCCAGAACCGCGTCGAACCAACCGTACTCGGTCGAATTTGAAACCAACCGGTTAGCGATTGCCCGGAGAAACGAGGCCCTGTTCTGGGCTAGAAGCGGTCGCATAGAGCTTCTTTGGAATGCGACCAGACATCCCTGCTTGGCGGCCTGCAAAGCAAGCGTGCTTCATCGCGTGGGCCATGCGCAACGGATCGGCGGCACTAGCGATACCCGTATTGAGCAGCACTCCATCGCAACCAAGCTCCATTGCGAATGCCACGTCGCTCGCAGTCCCAACACCAGCATCGATGATCATGGGATATTCGGGATCGTTCTCTTTGAGGTACTCCAAGCAAATCCGAATGTTGTTCGGATTGAGCACTCCTTGCCCGCTACCAATCGGGCTTCCCGCAGGCATCACCGCCGTTGCACCGGCTGACTTCAGCCGTCGAGCGGTGATTGGGTCATCGGTCGTGTAAACGAGTACCTGAAAGCCATCCGCCACCAGTTGCTCGGTTGCCTGTAATGTCGCGACCGGATCTGGCAGCAACGTTTTCTTATCTCCGAGCACCTCTAGCTTGACCCAGTCGGCACCGGAATTTTCCAGTCCTTCCAGAATCTCACGTCCCAGTCGAGCGACTCGCACTGCGTCTTCGGCCGTGAAGCATCCCGCTGTATTGGGGAGGATCGTGTATTTATTCAGGTCGATAAAATCCAGAATGCTCCGACCTTCGGCATCGATCAAACGCTCGCGGCGCACAGCCACTGTGATGACTTCTGATCCGCTCGCTTCCAAGCACTGTTGCATCATCTCGTAGGTCGAGTACTTGCCGGTCCCCACGATCAACCGTGACTGCAACACATGCGTGCCGAGCACCAATGGTTTGTCCTGAGTCGCCACCGATCCCACGATTGCCTGAGACACGTCATTCACCTTGCTGTTGATTCCTGCGGAGCTTCATCCCGTTTCGAAAACAAAGTCTAGGACTGCTCGAAATGAAACTCAACGAGCCCATATCTGCTTCATCACGACCGAGCAAGTAGCGAGCGCAGAATGACGTGACTAGACTCCGCCACGCTCGGCATGACGCCGAAATCATTGTTGGTCCACAGCCCCGGAGTTGGAGTTCTCGATGTCGAACAATCAGTTGTTTGCCAAGAAGTCGCTGAAAGGTTTGTTGGATGAGATGGCCGGGGACAACCGGCTGAAACGCGTCTTAGGCCCGGTTGCTTTAACGAGCTTGGGAGTCGGTGCAGTCATTGGTGCCGGCATCTTTGTGGCGACTGGTTCCGCCGCGCATAACGTCGCTGGGCCGGCGCTGATGCTTTCTTATGTTGTCGCTGGCCTGACCTGTATCTTCGCCGCGTTGTGCTATGCGGAGTTTGCTTCGATGGCTCCGGTAGCAGGGAGTGCCTACACCTATGCCTACACCACGATGGGCGAGTTGTTTGCTTGGATCATCGGCTGGGATTTGGTTTTGGAATACGCCGTCGGTGCGGCTACCGTGGCCAACGGTTGGTCGGGATATTTTCAAAGTGTGCTGGCCAAGTTCGACATTCATTTCCCTGCATTTTGCAATCAAGCGGCGGTGATCTACAAAGACGGAGCCTTCGTCGCGACTGGGTCGTGGTTCAATTTGCCAGCAGTCGCCGTGACGATTCTGGTGACGCTCGTGCTGGTGAAGGGAATCTCTGAAAGTGCGAACTTCAACGCCCTGATGGTGGCGCTCAAAGTTGTGGCGGTGCTATTCGTAATTATGGTCGGAGCGTTTTACGTCCACCCGGAAAACTGGACGCCGTTCGCCCCTTATGGTTGGACCGGCTTGAGCTTCTTCGGCATTCCAGTGATGGGCCAGACGAACCAGGGAGGAGAGCCGGTCGGCATGCTGGCCGGAGCGGCGATCATCTTCTTTGCATACATCGGTTTTGATTCTGTATCGACACACGCTGAGGAAGCGAAGAACCCGCAACGCGATGTGCCGATTGCAATCATGGCCTCTTTGGCGATCTGCACGGTGCTCTACGTGGCCGTGGTCGCGGTATTGACGGGAATGGTGAAGTACGACCAGATCGATGCGAACGCCGGTGTCTCAAGTGCGTTCAAGACGGCGGGCCTGCCGTGGGCCGAATTCATCATCGCCGCGGCTGGTGTCGCCGGGATCACGTCGGTGTTATTGGTGATGATGCTCAGCGCTCCGCGCGTCTTCCTGGCGATGGCACGTGATGGATTGGTTCCGAAAAAGTTCTTCTCCGATGTGCATCCGAAGTTTCAAACCCCTTGGAAGAGCACGCTGCTGATCGGCGCGTTCGTGTCCGTCTTAGCTGGCTTCTTGCCGATCGACGCTCTGTTGCACCTCACCAACATCGGGACGCTGTTCGCGTTCGTCATTGTTTGTGCCGCCGTGTTGATCATGCGCAAGACGAATCCCGATGCCGAGCGACCGTTCCGTTGCCCGTTGGTTCCCCTCATCCCCCTCTTAGGGATCGGTGCTTGCTTGATGCTGATGTTTTCTCTGCCAGCCGCAAACTGGTGGCGTCTCATCGCCTGGCTGGCGCTCGGATTGGTGATCTACTTCTGCTACGGACGGCATCACAGTGTGCTCGGCAAAGAGTTGCGTGAAGCCCCGTAGCCACAAGCTGCGTCGTCAGCCCTAAGTTTATGGGTAGCTGAAGTCGTGAGACTTCAGAAATCTCCGAACTCTCACGAGTTCGGCTACCCCAAAAACAAGACTTGACGGGGGCTAGCTGGTGTGGGAGGGGTTCCGGAGTAATCCGGACCCCTATCCCGATTTTGTTATGTGCATGCTCGGAACTCACCATCAGGCTTGACGACATGAAGTGCGTATTCGTTTTCATCCAATGCGTTGAACACTTCAAGCCATTTGCCGTCCAAGTCAAACAACAAGTGAGTCCAGATTTCAATTTCGCGGGATGCAATCGTCATTTGACCGCGACCGAGCGACACACCCTGAATCTTGCGGCCGAGTGCCGGAATGATCTGAGTGACAGCATTTGCCGTCCACCGCGTCGTTGCGTCTTCGGCGACAAAAGGAAGTAACATGTCATTTGACAGCCACTGATCGTCAAACCGCGACCAAGAAACCGAGAGCAATGCTTGACCAGAGCAGTAGACGCGAATTGGAAGATCGGGCCAATCGCCCCACGATCCATCGTCGTGAAGAATCTCCGCAGTCTCGAAGCGTTCGATTGTTCGTCCGCTGATCGGCGCGGAAGCTTCGCGTATCACGTTGATTTTCTCTGCGATCATAGAGGGAACCCATTGCACATAACGACCGCAATCACCGGTGGATTGCTTGGTTATGTGCCTAGTGCCGCAACCGGGAATCGATGTGGCATCAGAGGGCAAGTTTCGCTGTTGTGATGATTGAGTGCCAGAGTTGGCGTCGGTGTGGTGGGCAGAAGCGTTGTCGGCGTTGTGGGGTTGTTGGCTTGCCGGTGTAGGTCCA
>JAPLNX010000049.1 GCA_026400935.1 Planctomycetia bacterium
ACTCTCTCCGTCGAACACTTCCTGAAGAAATCTCGCTTGCCGAACTTCACCCCATTGACGCCCGATTCCTTGACTCACCTTGTGACCCGATGGGCTGTGCTCTCGGTGCGCCCTGCCCACGCCTTCGGCGAATACTTACAACGGCTCACTCGTAACTCATTACGGGTGAGCCGGTTGTGCTTCTGGGGTAAATTGAAGCCGTTCGGTGTTTCAATACATTGCCAATCAGTTTTGGGCTCGCTGTACCGAGTTGGGATTCGCCACGGACTTCGAGAATTGGGAGTTCGTTGCCAACATTATTCTGAATTCCACAATTCGAGTTTGTTGGGAAGACATCTTCCATGCGCAGACATAGTCTATCGGAGAGGGTACTGTCTTTGAGATTCGTCGTTCTGCGCTGAGCGCTTTCAGCAAAATCAACTTCACTACGCGTACTGGAGGTTGCTTTATGTTGCTCAATGCCGACTGCCAAAAGGTTGCTCATCGCCAACATTCCTTTGAAAACTTTCAGGGGCGGAGCCGTGAAGGGTTAACGCTTTCTGATCGTCGAGGAATGCTCAAAGCGGGAATTGCCGGTATCGCAGGACTGAGCTTGCCAGACTTGTTGAAGGCGCAAGCGCAAACTGCAAGTTCAGGCGGAACAGCAACGACAGGCAAGAGTGTCATCCTATTGTGGATGGCGGGTGGTCCGAGCCACATTGATACGTGGGATCCGAAGCCCGAACGACCCTCAATGAATCGCGGGCCGTTCGGTGTCATCGACACGAAGGTCCCTGGCGCGATCATTTGTGAGCATCTTCCCAAGCAAGCGGCGATGCTCGACAAGTTCACGATCATTCGGTCGGTCGATTGTCGGCATTCCAACCATGAACCCAACATGGTGATGCAAACGGCGAATCTTGCGAATGAACCGCGCGTGAATCGTGAAGCTGAAAAGTATCCGGCACTCGCTTCGATCATCGCCAAGCATCACGGGTCGAATCACCCGTCGATGCCGCCGTATGTCGCGTTCATGAAGTCTCGATCGCACTTGGCCTTCGCTGGATACCTCGGCAAACAATACGACCCGTTCCTCGCCAACAACGCGACGAAATTGCCGATCTATGATCTCGTCGGCAAAGACTCCGGCCAGTTGTCGCAACCCGCCGCATTTCAATTGCCGCTCGGTTTGAACTTGGATCGTTTGTCAGAACGAAGGTCGCTGGTTGGTTCGTTTGATCGACTCCGCCGAGACCTCGACCAAGGTGGCTCGTTAGCCGCGATGGATTCGTATCAGCAACAAGCGGTTGACATGGTCCTTGGTCGCCGTGCTCAAGAAGCGTTTGACATCGAAAGGGAATCAGAAGCCAATCGAGCAAAATATGGCAAGCATCTTTGGTTGCAGCAGGCGCTGTTGGCACGACGCTTGGTGGAATCGGGTGTCTCGTTTGTGACGCTCGACTTGAGCTATCACACAGCATCAGGAACTTGGGATACGCACGGCGACAACATCCCGCCGTATGGTGGCATCAGCAAAGGACTCGGCCCACTGCTGCCGCTGTTCGATCACCTCATCACGACATTGGTTGGCGATATGCACGAGCGAGGTTTGCTCGACAAGACGCTGGTCATCGCGATGGGTGAATTCGGTCGCACACCGCAAATGGGAACACAGGACAGCACCGACGGGCGCAATCACTGGCCCAACATCATGTCGATGTGTCTGGCTGGCGGCGGCTTTCGTCATGGTCAAGTGATCGGCGCGAGCGAACCGGACGGCGGCACAATCCGCGAACGCCCTGTTGCCCCGGGCGATCTCGCCGCCACGATCTTCCATCACTTCGGCGTGCCGCTCGATGTGCAATACCTCGACAACCGAGGCCGCCCACACTTCGTCCTCGCCAACGGCGGCCAGCCGCTACGCGAATTGGTTTGAGAATTTGATTCCGTTGTGATGTACACCGCGCGTGCATGCAAAGCACTGATGTGCCATGCACTCGAGTCGTGTGTGCCACAACCACAACGACCTCACAACTTCTTCAGTAGGTCCGCCACTTTGGTCTCAAAGAGTGCTTGCCACTCTGGAGCCAGGATGCAGTCGCTGTCTTCCTGTGCTCCACCGATGTTGAGAAGTTGCTCTGCAGTCGGTGAGTAGTAGATGTAGCCGTTCGTGTAACCGGCGACGAACGTCGTCGGATGCGGCGAGCGTTTCTTGATGTTCAGCCCAATCTGCACTGTCAGTTCGCCAGGAAACGTCACCATCGTAAAGTCGCCGATTCGCAGACCGACCACTTCCACGTCGATCGTGCGTTGGCCTGCGGCGACATTTTGGGCTTGATGCTTTTTGAGCAACGCGAGGTTCGTTTGAGTTCGCGTCAGTTGTTCCATCGTGCGAATGTTGGCGATGTATTGCGCCAGGTTCTGACGATTTTCAGCATCGAGCTTGTCCAAATCGTCACGGCCCAACTTCTTGTCGTGCAGATATCGGTGCGAGTAGTACGACGGGAAGTCGTCCGACAACTTGTACTTCACTGCTAGCGGCAAGAACGTCTTAAGGTTCAGACTCGTCCCGCGCAACGACTGCAGGAGCGTGGTTTGCTCGGCTTCTTGCAACGCGATCCGCTCGGCGAGATCGGCTCGCGGCAGCGTGAGAGACTCGTTGATGAGCTGTAACCGCCCCTCGTCTTTCGCAGGGATTTTGCGAAGAGCTTTCAACGTGCTTAGCCCTAACATGTTGCCGAGCGGTTCGGCACTGCGTGGATGATCGACGTCTTTGTAATTAATGGGATTGATGTCGCCGCCGCAGCCTTGCACGAACAACGCGATCGTTCCGTCGCTGAGATTGTCTTCGATAACTTGCGACGCGAAGCCGGTGACATCAGCCGTGTTCCCTTTGTTCGCGACTCCTTGAATCGGATGGCATGCGAAGTTGTAAACGACCGCGAGCGTCCGCCCATCCATACGATCAAATCGCAGTATGCCGATCTCCGGATCGATCGGTCCGACTTCCGCAACATCCTCATCAGCAGGCATCGAGTACGCATGGCGAACGTCAACCACTTTGCCGTTCTTCAGCGTCAGCCGACGGTTCTCCATGATCCGATCTTCGTGACCTCGTCCCGCTCCAACTCGTACGGGGACCATGTTCTTCATCGCCCGCGTCACTGCTTGAATCGTCCGCTCATCCACATCCGCGCAAACAACTCCATGACAGTGACTGGCGTTGACCATGATGCTTGTCGGCTTGACGGCGAGTTCTTTTTCAATTCGCGACCGCACCTTCGGCAGATAGTCGTTCTTAATGTGACCTATTTCGCCCACCGCAACCGCATCGAGCGTGATCAACACTGCCGTCGTCACGTCGCTCTTGATGACGAGTGCTTTCACCCATAGCCGATCATTCACCGGACCGGCATCGACGTTGGTGATATCCACCTTGGCAACACCCGCCGAGAGTTGTGCGGCATGAGCAGCGTTCAGCGGCAACGAACAGCAAAGCACAATTGCCGCGAGTAACAATTGACGGCTGGGATAAAATAAGCCAAGAGTGAACTCGCTGACGAATCGTATTGCATTCATGATCTGGGGAATCTCGTTGGGCTGATGGAGCTTCGGTTTCTGAATTCTTACTCGGAACATCAAAAGTAGCTTTTTACCATTTCTGTCGAAAACTCCGAGGTATCCGAGGGGGCGACCACAAAGGCAGGAAGACACAAAGATTCTCGCTGCATTCTTTGTCGTTTCTTCGTGCCTTTGTGTCGGTTCGGTTACTTTACCGGGACAACATCGAACGTGTTGGCCTTCATTGCCAGTGTCTTTGCGACTTCGGCATCCATGGCGGGGAGCTTGCCCATTCGTTCGGCCATGACGGATTGGCGTTTGGCTTCGATCTCTTGAGGAGTGAGCTTGATCCCCAGCCATTCGGGGATCGAGACGTTCGACAGCACGATGCCTCGGAAAATCATGTCGTGATGAAAGCGGTTCTTTGCTTCGACGGCGGACCGCACCGCTTTTGCTTGATCGGCAATTGGGCCGTCGGTCAAAGCCCCTTGTGCGACGTTCGCTCCGGCGGCGAGTTGCTCGGCGGTCAATTCGGCAATCTTCTTACCCCCGATTCGGACCTCGTATTTGCCCGCAGCCAATCCCGTGATCTTTAACCGGTAGTCGTTGAGTTCATCCAAAATCGGTGCATGGGTCAGGATGCTGACAGCATCCATCGGGAAGAATGGCAACGCGGCATCGAGTCGCGAGAAGCTGACCCCGCCCTCTTTCTTCGCCACGTTTTCGATCGTGCAAGTCTTGGCACTGACAACTTTGCCAGACGCAGCATCAATTTCTGCGGACGAAACGAGTGACGGGAAACTCAGTCCTTTCAGGATCGAGGCGGCCATCAACGCTTGACCCGGTGGGCCGGGATGCACGGCGTCGCCGCCGGTGATTCGGTCGTACTTCGGCCCCTTACCTCGAGCACGATCCAGCGCCGCCAGGTAAGGATGAAATTGATCAACGAACAGGCCACCGTTCTTGTCGGCAATCACTTTCACCCCGTCGGAGAACTTTTCAAGCGTTTGGTTGTAGCCTGTTAAAGCTGTCGGCCCTTGTTCGGGACCATCGAGCGGCTGCGGAGTGGCCCAGGCAACGCGGATGTTGGTGGCCTTGGCTTGATTCGCCATTCCCTGCAAACCGTCCATGTAAGGCTTGAAGGTCCCTTCTTCGAATGCGCGATAGCTGCCGTCGTTCATACCAAAATCGACCGTCATCGCAGTTGGCTTGTGAATCAGCACGTCGCGAGCAAATCGCCCGTTCCCGCCAGGAGACCGATCTCCGCCGATCCCCACGTTGCGAAATGCCAGCTTCCAATTCGGAAAACGCGTGACTGTCCACATCTCAACGTAGTTTGAGTAGAGATGCTGTTCGGTGATGCTGTCGCCGATCATCACGACGACATCACCATCCTTTAAAAAGAAGTCCGCCGCATTGGCCGACACGCTTCCCAACACGAGCATCGCAGCGACACACCAACGCCAGATCATCGACATGAATCGAACTCCTTCAAACGTGTTTCAGCACAACTGATTGATGATTCCTCGAACCGCGCGGATTGTGGGCCGAGCCGACGAGTCGAACAAGTCACTGGCCGAATTCCCGACGCTTGTGTTCGGATCAAAGTCCCGGTCGAATGACCACCATGATTACCGCGAAACTCTCAAATGAACTCAAGGATCTGCGAGACTCGATTGAACCTGCGGGACACTGGCCGACACGGCAATTGTCATTGCTGTCCGAAGCAGGTGTCTTCGGCTGGTTGATCTCGCGTCGTTGGGGTGGCAGCGAGCTCGATGATGTGGCTGTTCTCAATGGTTATCTTGAACTATCCGACGCTTGCCTGACGAGCGCGTTTATTCTGACGCAATTCAATGCCGCAGTGCAGAAGCTTGTCGCCTGCGACCGAGACGCACTGAAAGATTTGTGGCTGCCGCGACTCGCTCGTGGAGATTGCTTCACAACGGTCGGCTTCTCGCATCTCACAACTTCGCGTTCGCGCGGTCCTGGCCCCGCCGTTGTCGCTGAGTCGACTGTTGAAGGATATCGACTCACCGGGCGGATACCGTGGGTCACGGGCGGTAACTCAGCAACGTTCATCGTGGTCGGTGCGACGACTCCGAACGGCGACCAAATTCTGGCCGCCGTCGATGCCACAGATCCGGCGGTGACGGTCGCCTCGCCGCTGCCGTTTTTGGCGCTCACGGCGTCACAGACAGGGCCAATTGAGTTGCGTTCGGCGATAGTTCCACCGAACCGAATCATCGCTGGTCCGACTCCGGAAGTCCTGAAAATCAGCGGTCGAGCTGGAGCGGGTGCCATTACGACTTCGGCACTTGCTTTAGGCCTGGCACGTTCAACACTGCGTGGTCTGCGAGCTGAATTGTCAGAAACGCCGAAGTTGCAAGCAGTCGTCTCGCAGTTTGCCGAGGAAGGCTCGCTACTTGAGCACGAACTACTCGCGGCGGGCGACGGAGGCGCCAACGCATGGTCATCGGAGCAAATTCGTAAGCGAGCGAACTCTTATGTGACTCGCTTGGCGCAGTGCTATCTCGCGGCTGCAAAGGGAACCGGCTTCGTCAGCGGGCACACTGCCGAGCGCGCAGTGCGTGAGGCGATGTTCTTTTACGTTTGGTCCTGCCCGCAGATAGTCGTCTATGGTCAGATGTCTGATTTGGCGACGCTCAATCGTGAAAATGAAAAAGGCCCTTAACGATTGACTGACCAGACTTGGGGGTTGTGACGTGCTGGAAACTGCTTACAGAGTGGGTCAGGCTGTAAGCAGGAGAACCATGCAATCCCAAATCAGTTGCGGTCAGTCAGAACTCGTTAAGGGCCTCGGCTGGGTAAAGGTTAATTCCCGCTAGGGGAGTGGAAGGTACAGGTAGCAGACTGTGTGCCGTCTGATATTTCTTTTCGGCGCTGACAACTAAGTTCACATAATCAACCATTTCAGCCTTTAAAATCAGTGGTTTATAGATCGTTCGTTGTGTTGTTTGTCAAACGCCAATCGTTGAAGATTCGGCGCCGTAACGATAGAAGTTCGCCGCTTCTGAGCGCCCGACTAATGGTTCGGCGCTGAAAGTGGACGAACAAATGGACCAACGACGCTGGCGAGAGAAGCTGATCGTCACTCTTTGTGGCAGCCTCATGCTGCTGTATTGCGTGCTGGTTTTGGCTTACGTGGCAACGGTGCCTGATCTGCGACTTCGCGTTTTGCTAGCGGACGATGACCGATCTCGCGATCAAGTTGCGAACGGAGTTGTGATCCGCGACGTTTCGGGAATGCTCAATCGAGGTTCCGATATTGTTGCTGGAGACATTCTGCTGCGGATTGGCAATCAGCCGATTCACTCGTTTGGCGATTTCGCGCAGACGTTGCGCTCATTACGTCGGCCCGTGACTCGAGACGGCTTGCTCAAAGCGGGGGACGATCCGTCGCGGGTGCGCGAGCCGTTGCCAAGTTTGGTGGAAATTGAAGACGGTCCACGGTTGGTTGAGGTCGAGTTTCGTCACGGTGATCTGACACAGACGAGTTGGCTTGTCGTGCAGTCGTTGCCGTTGAGCGACATTCTTTTGACCTTCGTCTGGTTCATTCTGCAATTGGGGATCACCGCAGTCGGAGCGTTGGCCGTTTGGCATCGCCCGTTTGATCGGCCGGCACGACTTTTCTATGCGATGTGCATTGTGACGATGGGAGCGTTTGTTGGCGGTTTCCACTGGTGGGTCGTGGCCAGTTCGTTGTGGCTGAATGTCCCTTTTGTCGCCTGCGCTGTCTGTGTGCCGGTCGTCTCACTGCATTTCTTTTTGACTTACCCGCGCCGGACTTGGCCACTGACGACTTTTCCGCGAGTCGCACTCACGTTGTTGTACTCAGTCCCTGTCATTGGTTTTGTCTGGATGGTCGGGATGTTGGGCTACACGGAATGGCTGCGTCATTCGACATCGGCTGAAGTCACAGAGACGCTCGCAGAATGTATGAAGCAACTACGTGACGGCATCTATGTCTTTATGACTTTTGCCGCGGGTTGCTTTCTGGTGATGTTGGGCGCATTGGCGTTGGGTTATTTGCGAACGGCAAATCCGATCGAGCGAAATCAATTGAAGTGGATGTTTTGGGGTGGCGTTTCGGCGGTGATTCCCGTTGGCTACACGCTCTACTTGGCGTTGTTCGATCGGGTCGAGTTTGCGTTGGGACGAGCGCGGCTTACGATGTTCTTGGCGAGCCTGTCGTTCATGTTGGCGTATGCGGTCGCGATCTTGAGATACAAATTGATGCTGATTGACCAGATCGTCAGCAAGGGGATGCGATACTATGCGGCGAGCTTAGGTTTGACAGGCACGTTTGCTGGCTTGATTGCAGTGGGAAGCTTGACCGCGAGTGCTTGGGGATCGGGTGGGCCGGTCTTTCCGGAATTGCAGCAAGCCTTCTTCTTGGGGGCTGTTCTTGCTGTCGCGGTGGCTTCAATGGTTTGGGGACGCGATCGACTTCAGCAATTGATTGATCGCCGCTTCTACCGCGAAAAATATCAACTCGATAAAGCGTTGCAGCGGATGAATCGGGCGGTCGAACATGTTGTTGACCGAGAGACGTTGGCGCACCGCATGATTGGTTCGTGCCGAGATGTTTTGCGAGCCGATCGAGTCGCTGTGTACCTGCGCGATGCGGGGCGTCCTTCCTTTCAGTTGATCGCGGTTGAGGGTGGAATCGACCTCCCTTCACAAATTGTATTCGATGACGATCTGATGGCTTTGTTGTTACAGGAGTCGGCAATTGCTCGATCGGTGACAGCATTTGGAAGTGGCTCAACTTCGGCTCAACAAGCTTTGCGATTGCTGCGAGCGGAATTGATGTATGCGTTTGAGAGCGACGGCGACATCGCAGGGATGGTTGTACTGGGGCCAAAGCAAAATGGTGCCGCATATTCCGCCGAAGACCTGACGTTCTTGAATGCACTCGGACAGATCACCAACGTCGCACTGCACAGTGTGAAAGTGCATCAGGATTTGTCTCGAGTGAACGAGGAAATGCAACTGAAGGTCGAAAAGATCGACGAGCAGCGACGCGTGATCTCAATGCTGCAACAGGAAATCAAGACGACTCAAGGTGTTGATCTGATTCCGAAAGCTGAACCACCTGCCGAAGAGTTTCGTCGCGGTCAGATCAAAGGCAATAGCCCAGCGATCCAACGAGTGCTTGAGACTGTTCGCAAAGTGGCACAGAGCGAATCATCCGTCCTAGTCACGGGGGCGAGCGGGACCGGCAAAGAATTGCTCGCCCACGCGATCCATCAAAACAGCGCGAGACGAAACGGTCCGATCGTCAGCGTGCATTGCGCGGCACTCTCGCCGAGTTTGTTGGAAAGCGAACTGTTCGGGCATGTGAAGGGTGCCTTCACGGGGGCACACAAGGATCGACTCGGCCGTTTTGAATCAGCAAACAGCGGGACGTTATTCTTGGATGAAATTGGTGACATCTCCTTGGAAACGCAGATCAAGTTGCTGCGAGTTCTGCAAACTCGCGAGTTCGAAGCAGTTGGCGGAACACGCACCGTGAAAGTCGATGTGCGGTTGATCGCGGCGACAAATCAAGATCTCAAGAAGCTCATCACCGAAGGGAAATTTCGCGAGGATTTGTTTTATCGCCTCAACGTGATCAGCATCGCATTGCCGACTCTCGCCGAACGCAAAGAAGACATTCTCGAACTTGCCTTGTACTTCCTCAAAAAGTGCTCTGAAAAGCTCGGTAAGCAACTGAAACAGATAGATGATGACACGCTCGTGGCACTGAAGCGGCATTCGTGGCCGGGAAATATTCGTGAACTCGAAAACGTCATCGAGCGAGCGGTCGTACTCGCGGAAGGTGAAACGATCACAATTCATGACCTCCCGAATGAAGTGCTCACGAAGAGCACTCAGACGCCGAGAACACATTCATCGAGATCGGTTGCCGTCAATTCAAATTCAATGGAACCGCCGCCATCAAAACCAGAACCCGTTGCCGCCAGCGCTGTACGATTTAGCCGCGACGATCTCAACGAATTCGCAGAACGCGAGACACTGGAGCAAGCATTGCGAGCTTCGAGCGGCAACAAAGCGGAGGCGGCCCGAATGCTTGGGATGCCGCGCAGCACCTTCTTCAGCAAACTGCGAAAGCACCGTATCAACAAGCCTCGTTAATGATTCTCGAAAGTCCGTCAACGAAAGATTTTCATGAAGAACGTACTTAGACTTTCTTTGCTTTCGTTTGTTTTCTGCTTCAGCGAAGCCACGCAAACGACATTCATGGCGTCGGCTGCCGACTGGGGAGATCTCAAAGGGCGGTTTGTGTTGGACGGCAACCTTCCGGAGCGACCGTTGTTGACCATCAACAAAGATGTCGAGTTCTGCGGCAAGCATGAACCTCGCTTGGAAAAGCTTGTCGTACATCAGCGAGATCAAGGGATTGCAAACATCGTCGTGTGGCTCGATGTAAAAGCCGGGGACAAGATTGCGATTCACGAGTCATACTCAAAGAGCGAGAAAGCGACGATCCGGTTGGCTAACAAAGGCTGCCGCTTTGAGCCTCATGTGACCATCCTGCGTACCGGCCAAACTTTGCTCATCGATAATCCAGACCAAGTGGATCACAACACGGCGGCAGGACTAGACCGCAATTCTCCGTTCAATGAATTGACGCCTGCTGGAAAGTCGGCGCAGAAAAATAAGTTCGTGCAAGCCGAGAAACTTCCCGCTCCGATTCAGTGTGCCATTCATCCGTGGATGACCGGATGGCTGGTTGTTAAGGACCACCCATATGTCGCAGTTTCGGACGAACATGGCCACTTTGAAATAAAGAATCTTCCGATGGGCGAGCACACGTTTGTCGCGTGGCAAGAACTGTCGGGCTACCTTTCCGACGTCAATCGAGGCGGCGCGGCAGAAACCTGGAAAAAGGGAAAAGTGACCGTGAAGGTTTCTACTGACGGAGCGGATTTAGGTGAGATCAAGATTCTTCCAATGGTGTTTGAGTAGGACGGGACTCCGTCCCGACCGAACGTTAATCCTCAATTGAACGCCCCACTGAGCTTGCCTCAGCGGATTCGGGCTTATGCACTACACGATGCTTCACCCAAAATCATGATGGTCGTAGTGCAAAAGCCCGGTAACCACTGAGGCAAGCTCGGTGGGGTTTGTGAACGACGTTTGTTCGAGGGTTAGTCAGCGATGGGCTTGAGCGGTCGATTGGGTCGGGACGGAGTCCCAACCTGCGTTCTATTTGAAAAGTGAACCAAGTTATGAATGATGCGAAGAAGAAGCTCGCGCTGCATTGGCGAATTCTGATTGGCTTGCTGATCGGGGCGGTCGGTGGTTTGGTCGCTCGGCAAACGACAGGGATGACCATCGCCGATGCAGCGACACAGACCTCTACGCTGGAAGTCACCGGTCTTTCCAATGCGGTAGCGAATGTCGAAGTGGAAGTGAATCTCACTCACACTTACGTCGGAAATCTGGTTCTGACGTTGGTCGCTCCCGATAGTACGCGAATCACGCTAGCTAATCGCGATGGCGGCGACGGCGATGGCTTCGTAGCCACGATTTTCAGCGATCAAGCACAAACGCCGATGTTGTCGGCGCTGGCACCGTTCAAAGGCAAGTTTCGCCCGATTCAGCCATTGTCTTCAGTCAACGGCAAGTCTGCGAATGGCACTTGGTCACTAGAGGTTCAAGATGCAGCCGTTGGCGATGTCGGCAGAGTTACCAAGTGGGGCCTAACCTTAACGACAGCTTCAACAATGGCGGCCAGCGGAAGCAAATCTACTCCGCCAACAACAACCGTTGTGATGTGGTCGCCCCTTGAGTGGTGGTCAAAGAACATCGCAGAATCGCTCGGTCAAATCTTTCTCCGAGTAATCTTCATGGTGGTCGTTCCGCTCGTCTTTTCCGCGTTAACTCTGGGAGTGGCTGGGATCGGTGACGTTCGCAAGCTGGGACGACTCGGTGTCCGCACGCTGATGATGACCATGATTTTGTCGGGAGCATCCGTGGCGATTGGGCTAGGTGGTGCAAACTTAGTGAAGCCCGGCGAGCGTTTGTCAGACGAAAAGCGGACGGAGTTGAAGGAACGGTTCGCCACGCAACCGGTCAAAGCTGTTGAGCAAGCGAAGAACGCGAAGTCGATTCGCGATTCATTGTTGGACATCATCCCTCGTAATCCACTGCAAGAAATGGTCGGAGCGTTAGATGGCAGTTCGCCTGGCGGCGGAATGTTGGCGGTAATGTTTTTCGCCTTGGTTTGTGGAGTAGCGATTTCGATTTCTCCGGAGCGAACCGGGCCGCTCGTCAGTGTTCTCGAAGGAATTTACGACATCGCTATGGTCGTGATCGGCTGGGCGATGAAGTTTGCACCAATTGGAGTCGCCGGGCTGATGTTTTCGCTAACGGCTACATTGGGTGTGGACATTTTGCAGACTTTGATCTGGTATGTGGTGACGGTCTTAGCGGCACTTTCGCTGCATATGTTTGGAGTTTATTCGCTGGTAGTGTGGCTGTTCGCCAAGATGTCGCCTCGACAGTTTTTTGGGCGGATTACGGAAGTCTTACTGACGGCGTTTGCGACCTCATCTTCAAACGCAACGTTACCAACCTCACTGCGAGTGGCCGAAGAAAAACTAGGAGTTCGCCGAGATGTCGCGAACTTCGTGTTAACTGTTGGATCAACGGCGAATCAAAACGGGACTGCGTTGTATGAAGGAATCACAGTTCTTTTCTTGGCGCAAGTGTTCGGCGTCGAACTGACGCTTGCACAACAGTTTCAGGTCGTCTTGATGTCGGTTCTGGCAGGAGTCGGAACGGCGGGTGTTCCGGGAGGTTCGTTGCCGCTTGTGGTTTTGGTTTTGAAATCGGTTGGCGTGCCCGAAGAGGGAATCGGAATCATTCTGGGTGTCGACCGCCTACTCGACATGTGCCGCACGACGCTCAATGTCACAGGTGATTTAGCCGTCGCCGTGTGTGTTGATCGCGGCGAAGCGGCTGCTGACTGAGGCAATTCAGCGATCGAATCGCAATGACTCGATAGGGCAAACTGATGAGCGGCTCGCAACAGACAAACAACGCAATTGGTGCTCAGCCACCGTCGCGCGATTTGTTGCTGGGGTTATTGTTGGGGTGCGTCGTCGGAGCGGTCATTCCTACGGTGCTGATGCGTGGTCGCGAGCAGTCGGGGGCGATGGAGTTGTCTGTGCCTCATGTCACTGTCCCTCACGGTGATCTGCCGCTCGCTTCAGATTCACTGACTCCGCTAGAGAACGGCCCGGTTGGATTTGCGGAATTCTTGCCGCCACTCAGTCCCATCGAGCGACGTTTGGAACAGGCTCTCAACAAAGTGGTGATTCTCGATTTCACCGATTCACCGCTGACAGAAGTCATCACATTTTTCTCCGATGAATTGTTGGTGAATGTGGTTCTTGATTCTGCCGCGCTCTCGGATGCGGGAATTGCGACAGATATGCCGGTTACGCGGCAGATCAGCGGCCTCACTGCGCGATCGGCCTTGAAGTTGATCCTTGAGCCCTTATCGCTCACAGCTGTTATCGACAACGAAATTCTCCGAGTCACCACGCGAGAGAAAGCGATCGAGATATTGATCACTCGGACGTACCCTGTTTCCGACCTGTGTCGCACTCCAAATGACTGGCCATCACTGATCCGTGCGATTGCAGAAGAAACGTCCGGGCCGTGGAAAGAAACTGATGGCGACGGCGGAACGATTACTGAAGTCGAACAGACCGGCAGTTTGATTGTGCGACAGTCCTGGGTTGTGCAAGGGGAAGTGCTCAGTTTAATTCGCCGACAACGTGAGGCTCAGCGCCGAATGGTCCCAGCGAAATCAATGCGTTCAAATCCTCGCGGGCAATTTCCGGGACAGTCGAGATAAGCCGTGGAGTCGAAAAGTAGGCGAGCCACTTTGTGAATCATCTAAATTGCTGGAATCTCAGCAACACCACTGCCGGATCAGCTTCTCGTATAACGCGGTGCCGCGATCGAGTTGGTCGAGTGCGATCCATTCGTCCCAAGTATGGGCTTGAGCGATGTGGCCGGGGCCGAGGACGGCGAGTTGTTTGAGGTCGGTCAGCATCGCACCGTCGGTGCCGTACGCGACAGTCGTTGCTCGCGGCCGATCGGCGAGCTTCACGAGTTCTTGAATGAACTCGCAATTCGGATCGACATACAACGGCATGGCTCGATTGCGTACTTCAAACTTGAGGCCGCATCGTTCGGCTGCCGCTTGAGCGCGAGTCACCAACGATTCGGGGTCTTGTCCCGGCATTGGTCGAAAATAGACCGTGCAGATGCTTTGCGGAGCGGTGATGTTGCCCGCGTACGTGTAGTCGTTGATGCCGATGTTCCAACTGATGACCGGTGGATCGAACTCGGGATGTTGCCACGCTGGGTCCGATTCGACTTCATCGTGAATGGCTTTCATCTCGCTCAGAAAAGGAATCATCGCCAAGTTCGCGTTGAGTCCTTCGCGCGTGCTGCTGTGCGCGGCTTTGCCGATCGACGTTGCCACGATGCCGAACGTCCCTTTGTGAGCGTGAACCACTTCCAAGTGAGTCGGCTCGCCGATGATTCCTTTTGAGTGGCCAGCGACCATTTCGCGAAACAGTACCGAGCGTTTGGCGACGTCGCGTGCTCCGCCGTATCCGATTTCTTCGTCCGCTGTGCAGCTGACGTAGATCGGCTGCCGCAATTCTGCCGCGCGAACTCGTTCGACCGCCGCCAACATGCAGGCGATCGAGCCTTTCATGTCACAGCTTCCACGGCCATAGAGGCGACCTTCTTTGACTATCGGCTCGAATGGTCCGTGCTCTTCGGTTGACCAAGGACTGGCAGGGACGACATCGGTATGGCCGAAATAAGCCATGCCACCGATTCCGCTTCCGAGCTTCCCGACGATGCTCGCCTTGCGAACGCCGTTCGTATCGTCGTATTCGAGACGCTCAATCTCAAAGCCCATTTGTTTCAACGTCCGCTCGACGCTATCGGAGACCGGCACATTTGATTTCGAGCTGACTGAATCAAATCGGATTAACTCGCTGACGTACTGCTGAGCATTCATTCGATGACTCCTTCATAATTTCGAGACGAGCGCTTCGACGAGCTGTCGCGCGAGTTCAACATGGCCGCGAACGTTAGGCAATTGACCGCCTGCTGCCCACCAGTCGGGTTCCGTATCTGCGAGAGCGAGTCGTTCTTCGAAGAGAGCCCAATGGTCGATGAGTGCGACTCGTCGGTCTTTGGCTACCTCACGAATAATCTCTACATAAGCTGGCAAGTCCGACTCGTCCGTCCAACGATCCGGTCGAGCGGTCGGTGGCGTTTGCAGGATCAGTTTCGTCTCGGTGGCGGCGAGTGATTCGATGACGTCATTCAACTGATCACGAAATCGCTCGCGACCTGCCGGACCTGCTGTGGCATCAGTCGAGCCCAGCATGAGGACCGCCACATCAGGCTCAAAGCGAGTGACTCGCCAGTCGATAGTTTTCAGAAAGTTCTCGCACCGTGAATTCGGAACACCGGTATTGATGACGACATCAAGCAACCGTCGTAGTTTATTGCGAGCATGATCGGCGAAGTGTTCCGAGAAAGTTCGCCCCGCGCCGGTTTGACTGCCCCCTTGGACGATCGTGTCGCCGGAGAACACCCAGGTCGCTGGCCGAGTGCTTTCCAATACTTTGCGAACTCGATCAAAACCAGTTTCGGCGGCAGCTTGCTCTCGAAGCTGAGCTTGTTGAATGGCAATGAGGCGTCGTTGGTCGGTTGATCGTCGAAAGCTGGACATCGGACGGCTCTCAGAATTTGTTGCGTTCATTCATTTCGTCGAGGCAGCTTACGAAGTGGTTCGATTCGAGGAAACGACTCGCGGTCGTTCTTTCATAAAGTTCTGTGTGGTCAAATCGCAACACGCCGACCTCACCGTCACGAATCGACGTGGTTGCAGTACTATAGAGCATTGCTCCGTTAGGTAGGAACTTCCATAATGCTCGCCACTTTGAAGTGCTAACTTTCGCCAAGCTTTGTTTGTCACTGATCTCACACCACTTGGAAGGAGCCGTTTTCATGTCTATCTTCAACGACAATTCAGAAACCATCGGTCGCACGCCACTCGTCAAAATCAATCGCTTGACTGAAGGATTGAAAGCGACAGTGCTCGCGAAGATCGAAGGCCGTAACCCGGCTTACAGCGTCAAATGCCGAATCGGCGCGGCAATGATTTGGGACGCCGAAAAGCGTGGAGTGCTCAAGGCGGGCACACATGTCGTTGAACCGACGAGCGGCAATACGGGGATTGCGTTGGCGTATGTGTGCGCGGCTCGCGGTTATGCGCTGACGCTGACCATGCCAGAAACGATGTCACTCGAACGTCGGATGATGCTCAAGGCATTCGGAGCGAACTTGGTGCTGACTCCAGGTTCAGAAGGAATGCGCGGAGCGATCGCAAAGGCAGAAGAATTGGCCGCTCAACCGGGCTGGTTCATGCCGCAACAGTTCAAAAATCCGGCGAACCCAGAGATTCACTTCAAGACCACTGGTCCCGAAATTTGGGAAGACACCGCCGGCAAAGTGGACATTTTTGTATCGGGCGTCGGAACCGGCGGGACGATCACCGGAGTCTCTCGTTACATCAAGACTCACAAAGGACACGCGATGAAGTCGATCGCTGTCGAACCAGCGGCTAGCCCGGTTCTTTCCGGTGGCAAGCCAGGACCACACAAGATTCAAGGAATCGGAGCGGGCTTCGTTCCAGACATCCTCGACGTGTCGCTGATTGACGAAGTGGTCCAAGTCACCAACGAAGAGGCGATGGAGATGGCGCCTCGTTTGGCGAAAGAAGAGGGAATCATCTGTGGCATCAGTTGTGGAGCTGCGATGGCCGCCGCGCTGAAAGTCGCAGCCCGTCCTGAAAGCGAAGGAAAGACGATCGTCGTCATCCTGCCCGACTCCGGCGAACGGTATCTTTCGACGCCGATGTTCGAGTACGCCAAGAGCTGATCGACAACAAATAACTCACTCGCTCTCAAACAAACGATATCCCCCCACCGAGCTTGCCTCGGTGGATTCGGGCCTTTGCACTACGTCATGTTTCACTCGATGCCATGAACTTACGTAGTGCAAAAGCCCGCAAGCCACCGAGACAAGCTCGGTGGGGGCTGCTAATTACTCACTTCCCTAAAAAGGTAAATCGCGATGCGAACAAAAATTGGCGTTTGGACTTTGTGTCTGACGGTGACGATCGGACTCTCCGGCCTGAGTGGCTGCGGAGGTCAACAAGGAGGCGACTATCGCACCTTTGATGCGAAGAAGGACACGTCGCACGATGCCGAGCATGGTCACGTGCATGAGCACGATCATGGCCACGGGCACGGGCCTCACGAGGGAGAATTGATTGAACTCGGCAACGAAGAGTACCACGCCGAAGTTGTCTTCGATGAAGACAAGCACAAAGTCGTGTTGTATCTCTTGGGGCCAGATGCCAAGTCCGCAGTCGCGATCGAAGCGAAAGAACTCACTGTTGAACTGCCGGGCAAAGATGCCCCGGTCACGCATTCACTCGCGGCCGCTCCGCTCGATGGCGAAGGGGAGGGAAAGTCTTCTCGCTTTGAGATCACCAGCGACGAATTGATCGACGCTTTTCACAACGATCCCAAAACGGTCGGCAAATTCAAAGTGGCCATCGGCGGCAAGGACTTCACCGGCGAGATCAAGCACTCGCACGATGAACATGGTCACGAGGATCACAAACACGGCGACGGCAAAGACAAGGCCGCGAAGTAGTTTGGGCCTGGGTAATGCCTTGGTCAGAGGGGAAGAGATTGGTCGTTAGTTATTGAGTGTTGGTCATTCGCAAAACCTAATGACCGATAATCAATAACCAACGACCAATTTTTGCGGTCTGCACGCGGGCCGCGTGCGCCACATCCACGGCGTCATTCGGAAATGTGTTCCTCGAACTCATACGCCGTCGCGACGGGGATGCTGAAGTCTCGCAATGTGTTGAGGTTGGCCTCATCCCCCGGCTTGAGAATTTCAATGCGCGGGCTGTGGGCGTCGGAATCAGGGACGACCGCCATCACATAAGAATTTCCAACTACGTGCAAACTCCCGCTATTCAATTGCACGTGCAATGCAGTCGATTCATCGATGCCAAAGCCAATGAGCTGAGGATGTTTTTCGAGCACTCCTCGCAAACGAGCCAAGCGGTTCCGTTTCATGAAGTGCTGGTCGATGACCGCAGCGGGAAGTAAATCAAGTCCGCGTGACAGCGTTGCTTCTTGCCGACCCTCGAGAATCATCAATTGAGTCATGATTGACGCTCCTGCCGATGTGCCGCCGATCACGCCTCCACGTTTGAGAACTCGTTGCAGTTCGCGTTCAACGAGCGAATCGACATAACGCTCGGCAAGAAAATTCTGCGTCCCACCGCTGATCCACACGCCTGTGGCCGATGTCAACGGGAAGATGAATTCGGAGCGATTGGCTTGTGACTTTGAGTTCGCCGAAAGAATCGTCAACGATGATGGCTCAAAGTCGCGCCAAAAGCCTTTCAGCCGAACCAACGCCGCTGCGTCAGGCTCGTACGCCGGGATGATGACCAAGCGTGCGGACGAACCACCTGCGAGTTCGACAAACCGGCTCCTCACAGAAGTTGGCAACGGGCCACCTCCCGCGATCAGTAAAGAGGGGCTCATACGACGACTCGCGCTCGGACGCGAATGCGGTTTGGAAAGCGTCAGCCAAGCCATCATTCCAGCAGCGATCAAAACCACAACGACGACGATGATCTTCGTTCGGCGTGGCCGATCAGAAACGGAACTCAGTGACATGATGACTACCTCAAGCGAGAAAACACTGCGGAAGATTTGAGGGTGATATCTCGACGTGAGTGTGATGCGGACGGCGAGTCGGGGCAATTCGTGTCTGTGGGATGAAGACCTGTCACGAAGTCTGTTTAAGATGTGATGCCAGAAGACCAAACCGCAGCGACTGGTGAGCTGATCTGATCAGGAAGACTTTGCGGCCTCAAGTTTAGTCGCGGAACGGTTCGGCAACTCAGGTTTTGGCACTCTACTAATTGCCGGAGTTCTGGTTAGGTAAGCCTTTCCGTCGGTTCGGGTTTTTCCGGCGGCCAACATCTCTTGACGCCGACATTCTTGGGGCAGAACCCGAAACTCATTTCGCACACATCAAGGCTCGGTATTGAGGCCGAGCCTCTCTCGACGCAAGGAGGAGTTCATTGTGGTGCGCTTCTCGTTGTTGAGGGCATTCGAGCGAGCAGTTCGAACATCGAAGCGACGCATGTCGTCATCTCGACCGACTGTTGGTTGTCTTGAATTGCTTGAGTCTCGGCAACTCTTGTCGAGCGTGAGCCTAGTGCATCAAGGGAACGCGGTGACCGGTACTGCCCCGCATTCGAGCGGAATGACGGCACGCATCATCAATGGGTCGGTCACAGCGACATATCCTGCTGTCGGTCTGATCGGAGCAGATGGCCAAGACTACGGCACCGGCGTGTTGATCGCCCCGCAATATGTGCTCACCGCAGGACATTGTGCAGAAGGGGTCGCCGACACTTCGGGACAGTTCACTGTCGGCGACAAGACCTATCACACCGAAAAAGTTTTCCTGCACCCCAATTTCAATGGCGATGTCCTCGGCAGCGATTTAGCAAACGACCTCGCTATTTTTCGACTCGCAGAACCGGTCGCGGGAATTGCACCATTGCCAATCAGTCGCGTTACTCCGCGTGTCGGACAGACTTTGACGCTCGTTGGCTTTGGCGGTGGAGGCAACGGCGAAACGGGTGGTGATGGCGACTTCGGCGTCAAGCGTGTCGGGATCACGCCGATTGATCGAGTCACCTCGAAGCTCATTCGCTGGAACTTCGACAATGAGAGCGAAAGTAACACCGCTCCCGGTGACTCGGGCGGGCCGGCGTTCTTAACGGTCAACGGAGTGAGGTACATCGCGGGAATCACTTCGGGTGGGAGTTCCGAAACATCGGGTATCGGTGATCATTCGTTCGACACGCGCGTCGATGCCTACGCGACTTGGATTGACGCGATCGTCAACAGCCCGCCACCGTTGCCAACAATCAGTATCGTGGCCACAGATGCAAACGCTGCGGAAACACTCGTCGGACAAGAAACGAATCCCGGTACTTTCACCTTAACTCGTACAGGCTCGACCAGCGCTGCGATTGCGGTAACGTTCACAATTGCCGGTACAGCAGCCAACGGAGCCGACAACCCAAAACTGCCGACAACTGTGACTTTCCCTGCCGGACAAGCGACGACAACGTTAAGAGTTACTCCCGTTGACGACACGACAGCGGAATGGAACGAGACTGTGAAACTGACGTTGTCCAAATCCGCGAAATACAAAATTGACTCTGCGAAATCGAACTCCACCGTCAACATCGCCGACAATGATCGCGTGATGCCGATTGTCAGCATCGTGGCCACGGATTCCATCGCGGCGGAGACGCGTTCGAATGAGTCGGTAGATCGCGGTCAGTTCACAGTCACACGTACGGGAGCAACGACGTCGGCTTTGGCTGTGAGCTTGGCCATTTCCGGAACAGCGACGAACAGTCGTGATCTCGCGAAAATTGGAAACAGCGTGACAATTCCGGCGGGCCGTTCGTCGGTGACGGTTAGCGTCAGCCCGACCGACGACAATGAGGGTGAACCGCAGGAGACAGTAATCCTCACGCTCAATGGCGGAGCGTATTACAACGTGGATGCGCCAAGTTCCTCGGCCACAATCACGATCAAAGACAACGAGTCGACGGTGAGCCTCAACGATAATTTCGCCGACCGCACGCCGATTACCGGCTCGACAGCCACTGCCATTGGCAACAACCGTTATGCAACCGCCGAAGTCGGCGAACCGAATCCCGGTGGAACCAGCGGCATTCGCAGCTTGTGGTGGAGTTGGACTGCGCCGGCATCAGGCTCAGTGACCATCAGCACGGCCGACAGCAACTTCGACACGACGCTCGGCGTTTACACCGGAACGAGCTTGATCGCGCTGCAAACCATCGCCGAGAACGATGACGAGAACTTCAATGTTGGCGTATCAACGAGCACTGTGACGTTTAACGTTGTCGCCGGCACGACCTATCAGATCTTGGTCAACGGCTACCGAGGGGACTCTGGTGATATCACGCTAAAGATCAACCAACATATCGCAGCGGTGAAAAACATCCTGATCAAGTAGCCTGTACTGCACTGCGTGATGATCTCATTGAAGTCGTCTTGGATGGCGGCACTCATAAACTGTGTGGCGGGGCACTCGCTGACAGAGCGGTCCCAGACGGATCGAGATGTAATGCCAATGCTCACTAACCAACATGAGATTGCGGTTAGGGTGATTTCGGCGCGTTTTCATTGACTGGGTAGAGGCGTTTGAGCTTGATTCGAGCATCGGCGGTGGTAAATTGCCAGTCGATTTTGGCTTTGGATTCGTTGCGTTGTTGTTGCCAGGCGGCGACTTGGTGTTGGAGTTTTTCGCGGTTGGGGATGCGGCGGTCGAGGCATTGGCGGCCCAGGACGCCCAGTTCGATTTCCGCCATGTTGAGCCAGCTTCCGTGCTTCGGCGTATAGTGCAGTTCCAGTTTGGAGATCAGACTGCTGGCTTCTTCCGGCGGGAAGGCTGCGTACTACGACGCCAGGTTGTGAGTGTTGAGGTTGTCTTGAACCAGCACGATTTTCTCGGCGTGGGGATACATCACATCCACCAAGTGACGGATCGCGTGGGCGTAATCGACGGCGGTGCGTTGGTCGGTCACGAGCGCTTCGCGATGTCCTTCCAAC
>JAPLNX010000317.1 GCA_026400935.1 Planctomycetia bacterium
CTCGAAACAACCCGACCTCGCCATCATCGACCTGTCACTTGCCGACGGCAGCGGCCTCGACCTGATCCAACGGATCAAGGCCCGAAACGTGCCAACCAAGATGCTCGTCCTCTCCATGAGCGACGAGTCGCTCTTCGCCGAACGAGTCCTCCGCGCGGGTGCGTCCGGATTTCTCCACAAGCAAGAAGCTCGCGAAAAACTGATCAACGCCATCCGACATGTCTTGGTCGGAAACTTCTACGTCAGCGAGACGATCAGCAACCGCTTCGTCCAGCAAATGTCGAACGGCCAGCAACCGTTGCAACAGTCTCCTCTTTCCATGCTCACCGATCGCGAACTGGAAGTCTTTGAGCTACTCGGTTCAGGGCTCAGTACCAAGGAAATCGCCAGTCATCTCGACCTGGGAGCCAAGACTATTGAAACGCATCGCCTGCACCTGAAGGAAAAACTCGGCTTGAATAGCAGCCTGGAACTCGTCCGCTTTGCCACGCAATGGATTTTGGAAAGACGCTGACAGCAGATCGCTGCACAGTCCCAGCTTGTCGGCCAACTCATATCTCGGGCGGTCCTACTGTGTGGGTTCTTGGGGCCGACTGGGCACAATCAGCATCGCGTCGCCGTAGCTGTAGAACCGATAGCGTTCGCTGATTGCGGCGGCATACGCAGCTCGAATTGGTTCAATCCCGGCTAACGAGGAAACCAAAACAATGAGCGTTGAGCGTGGCAAATGAAAATTTGTGAGTAGCGCATCGACCGAACGGAATTGATACGGAGGTCGAATGAAAATACTTGTTGGTCCACGAAACGGCTTCAAATCGCCGCCAACTGAAGCCGTTTCCAATGTTCGCACAGATGTCGTCCCCACCGCGACAACACGGCCTCCACGTGCTCGCGCAGATTGAATTTGTCGGACGGCAGTCTCATCAATTTCGCACCACTCCGAGTGCATCTGATGCTCGCTGAGTCGAGAAACTCCAATTGGCCGAAACGTTCCAATTCCGACATGCAGTGTCACGCGAGCGATTTCGATTCCGCGTTGCTGAATCTCTTCGAGCAACGATTGAGTGAGATGCAATCCTGCCGTTGGCGCGGCAACGGAACCCGGCTGGCGAGCATAGGTGGTTTGGTAACGCTCCCAGTCGGTTCGGCTCGCAATTTTACGGTGCATATACGGGGGCAGAGGCATTGTTCCGAACTGCTGGAGTAAACCCACAACATCCCCTGGATGGTCGGGCCGCATCCGCCAGACACCCTCTGGCTCGCGGTCAATCATCGTCAGACATAATGTGCCCGATGTGATTCCGGCATTCTCACCAAGCGGTTGCAGAATGATCCGCTCACCCGGTTTCAAATAGCCGCGCGTTTGGCCGATCAGCCGCCAGTCTCCCAACTCCGCTTGGCCGAGATACAGCCCTTCCCATTTGCCACCGGTCTGTTCACGTTGCCCGATAAGTCGAGCCGGAAGGACTCGCGTGTCGTTCAACACGAGACAATCTCCGGGCAGCAATAACTCTGGAAGATCGCGAATTCCACGATGCTGAATCTTGCCAACATTTCGTTCGAGAACGAGCAATCTCGAAGCATCTCGGTCAGGAAGTGGCTCGGTTGCAATTAGGTCTTCGGGCAACTCGTAATCGTAGAGAGCAACATCGTCGAAAATAGACTGCTCGTCGGATGATGCGGATACGCTGGAAATGGTCTCGCTCGACATGCGGCTTTGCTCGTACTTTCCCCAAGTTCAATAGATCGACTTCTTCGGCCAATATTGCGCCGCGAAAGGACGTGTTATGACCGACGAGATCGTATCGACTGGGACCAAACCCGGCGAACGTCCGTCGCGCGCTGAGGCCCCTCTCGCAGATGAGCTTTTTCCGCATCCAACCCGAATCGCATTTTGCATTACGGATCTTGATGTTGGTGGTGCCGAGCGGATGTTCGTGGAACTCGTTACTCGACTGGATCGCCGCTTGTGGGAACCGCGAGTCTTTTGCTTGTCAGCTCCGGGAAAACTAGTCGACCGCCTGGCTGCGGAAAATATTCCAGTCGTTTGCTTTGGCGTTAAGAGCATTCGACAGATGGGTGTCGTTTGGAAGCTGGCGGCGGAGTTAAGGAGTTTTCAACCGGAGTTGGTTCAATGCTTTTTGTTTCACGCCAACTTGGTGGGTCGATTCGCCGCCTGGTGGGCTGGAGTTCGCCGGGTTGTATGCGGAATCCGAGTGGCCGAGCGCCGGAGTCGATTGCGGTTATGGCTCGACAAGCTGACACAAACCTTCGTCACTCACAACGTGTGCGTCAGCCAAGCAGTCGCGGACTTTTCAATGAGTCTTGGCCGGCTGACCCCGAGTAAAGTCAGCGTCATCCCGAACGCGGTTGATTTTGATGTATACGTGAGGGCTGAACCGATTGGTCGTTCGACTCTGGGAATCGCAGACGACGTCCCGCTCATCCTCTTTGTCGGCAGACTTGATCCCCAAAAAGCCCCCTTTGTGCTGCTTCAGGCGTTCCAGCGGTTGCTGGTTCGGCATTCGAATTGGCAATTGCTGTTTGTCGGGCATGGGGTGTTGTGGGGACCGATGAGCCAATGGGTCGCCGAAAATGGACTCGGACAGAACATACACTTGGCGGGCTGGCGACCTGATGTTCCTGAATTATTGAAGGCTGCAGACTGCCTCGCGCTCCCGTCACTTTGGGAGGGGATGCCCAACATCGTGTTAGAGGCGATGGCTGCGGGGCTACCGGTAGTGGTCTCGCAGGTTGAGGGGACGGCAGAGTTGATCCGAAACGGAGAATCTGGCCTGCTCGTAAAGCCAGGTTCTGTGGATGATTTAGAACAGGCATTGGAGCAAATCCTGACTGATCCTGAACTTTCAACACGGATCTCGGAGAGATCTCAACAGACTGTTAATAAAGGATTTACGTTCGACGTCATGCTCTCAGCTTACAGCCAACTTTATCGCCGTCTACTGACCGAACCTTGTCTGTGAGCGTGCTGGCGGCCCCACTTCAGAAAATTCTGAAAGAGGCAATCGACTGGCAGTCTTGGACCTGCGTCGATGACAACCATCTGAATCGACTTTGCGGACAAAAACTTGCTTGACGGTTATGCCGAGGAAGGTCACTATGGGGCCGTGTGGTTGGTTGTGGGGAAGAGTGGTGACCAATGGCCCTGACCGGGACATTCGAGCGATCGCTGGATGACAAGAACCGGATCGCGGTTCCCAAGCCTCTCCGTGAAGAGTTTTCGATGACATCCACCTCGTCTCCCCCGACAGACGAGGTGGTTCAGTTATATGTGGCTCCGGGGCAAGACAAATCACTGTCTCTGTACAGTAAGGCCGGCTTCGATGCGTTGGCTCAACGTCTGGCATCCAGTTCGTCTAGCCGAGCTGAAGTGCTCAATTTTCAACGGTTATTGTTTTCACGTGCGGAGAAAGTGGAGTTAGACGGTCAGGGGCGAATTAGGATTCCGGAGCGACTGGCCGAGTTCGCTCAACTCAAGCGAGACGTGATGCTGCTGGGCGTTCAAGACCATGCGGAGATTTGGGACAAGGGAGTTTGGGCAGAGTTTGAACAACGACACGCCGCTCGGTTCGACGAAATGGCTCAGGCAGCCTTTGCGTGAAACTGCGGCAGACAGTTTTAGGAAACAGCGGCTCTGGAACCGAGCAGGGTGAACGAGCCCAAGTAAGAAATGGATGTGAGCTTCCGCTGGCTAACCGGGCTGCGGAGATTGGTGGTCACGGAAGACCGCCTCGAAGGGTGGGAATGCGAGTGCGTCTGCATTCTCACCACGCAAACGCCTGGGCCGAAAGGATTCGGACCCAGGCGTTTTCGTTTAATGACAGTTAGGAATTTCTGGAGCATCCTACAAAGTTATTTCAATGGACTAGGGACCGGTGCTCCGATGCGGAGGTTTCGGAACTTCACTTCGGTACTGTGGTTTTGCAGACCCAGGAAGCCCTTGAGTTCTCGGAGTTTGATGGCAGGATGTGATTCCGACGTGACGTCGGTAACGACGACTCCGTTGTGGCGAGTCGTCACATGATGTCCGTCGCAGTTGATCTCCAAGGTGTTCCACTGACCGGCTGGGCGAGTGATTCGCGGGTTCGCACCGACGATGTCATAGATCGAAGCTGAGTATTGGAAGTCCTTCAGCTTTGCGTATTGCGGATCGGCGTCATCGAGTACTTGCACTTCAAAACCTGCGGGAGGTTTTGAGGCATCTTCACGATGATGATTGCCGTCTTGTGGGACTCTAACATAGACGCCGCTGTTACCGCCGGGTGCCAAAAGGTAATCGAACCTCAAGCTGTAATCGCCGTACTCACAGCAACTCCGCAACCACGGTCCCTTCTGTCCGGTACAAACCAGCAAGCCCTCTTCGACCTTCCAGCAAGTATTCGCCTCTTGCCCCGCGCCTTCCCAGCCCGTGAAGTCTTTCCCGTTAAAGAGGCTACTAAAACCAAGTTCCGCAATCTGGAGATTTCGCAGCAAGAACTGACCCCCAAGCGGGACTTCCACTTGAATGCCGACATGCCCGACCGGTTCTTTGATACCACTTACGGAATAGGCTAACTGCCCGTTGATGAATGTCGTGACCCTGTCACCGACAACGGTGATGTCGAAAGCATTCCACTCGCCGAACTTCACCAATCCGGTGCTCTCGGCTCCGGGGAGACTGCCGATGTTTCCTTCCTTGCCTTTCAATAAATTGGCTTGATAGCCTCGCTTCGGAAACGGGGCACCACCGGGGACTGCTCTGAGATAAATCCCCGCGTCGTACTTGTCATCCTTGAGTGCTTTCCATTCGATGTGCAGTTTGAAGTCGGTGTAAACGTGATTGGAACGGAGCCAACCATCGCCATCTTTCAACAACATCAGGCCGTCTTGAATCTCAACCTTTGCGCCATTCTCGACAGTCCATCCATCAAGCGATTTGCCGTCGAACAATGACGAGGTGTAACCGCATTCTGCCGAAGCAACGACGGCACGAGGCCGCTCGGCGAACAGAGCGTCATTGACGCTGAAAACAGACGCTGTGGTCACCAAGATGGCTAATAGCAAACGACATCGCATGGGGGGGCTCCGAAAGACAAAGAGTGCTCAGCAAAACTGTCGGTGCCGATTCTATTCGCTCAGGGTGATTTGATTCCAAGCAGACGACGTCATCCGGCGAGTGTCTGGAATAAAGGCGTCTCACAATGCAGGCAGAGTTGCTCCGCAACACGAAGGTTCCTGTCAGCAGATAACCCGGACGACATTTACCTGCCGTTCACCTTTAATCGCAGCGATTCGGCGTGAACTAGTGGAGTCAGATCGCAGTCGGGGTCTATATCGAAACGAACATAGGCCCAAGCAATTGTTTCGCCACTTGCGACCTGAATTCGGACCGGGATGCGCCGATAGTCTTGTCCGACCAGTTCGCCGACAGGAATCTCCTCCAAGTGATCGCAGCCTTGCAGCGTTTGAGGATACTTCGATGGCGTAAGGTCGAAGAGTTCTCCGGCAACGAACGAACCCGCTTCGCGAACAATCATTAGTCCTGAAACCAGCGAACTTTTTCTGGAAAGGGTTCTGGTTCGAGTCACAAAAAAGAAATCCCTCGGTGATTTGTGGTGTTTGAGGATGGTCAACAAATCATCGCATACCAGTCACGGAGGGATTTCGAGTGAACA
>JAPLNX010000092.1 GCA_026400935.1 Planctomycetia bacterium
CGACCCTTCGTGCATCTTCTGGAAAAAACCTACGAACGCGGCGTGACACTCACCAAAACCGCCCTCCAACAATACGCGCCTCACATCCAACGCTCCGACACCTTGCCCAAATGGAGCGTGACCATCCGCCCGCACTAACCGGTAGAACATTTCAGACCGGCTGCCTTAAACGCCAGCAAACGCTCCTCGTCGAGCAACAAGACCGCTTACTCAACCTGCGAATATCCGATGACATCGACCAGGCAATGTTCGCTCGCAAGAGCACCGAACTCCGCGACCGCCTTGCCGGGATCAAGCTGCTACTCGACGCCGTCGACCGCTCCCACGACGAAAATGCCGAGTTGGCGTCCAAAGTGTTTGGACTTTCGCAAACCTTGAAAGAGCGTTGGCTTACGGCAGACTAAGCCACGAAACGCCAAATCCTCGAAATCGTGTGTTTGAACTGCCGACTCGATGACGTAACCCTCGTCTAATAAATGAAAAAGCCCTTCGATGTCCTCACCGAAGGGCTTCTCTTCTCTTCAAGTCGGGATGACAGGATTTGAACCTGCGGCCTCTACGTCCCGAATGCAACCGTTACGGGTTGCAAGTGATGCTGACAAAGAACTTGCGGCAACGCCTTCTGGCGGTTGCACCACTGGTTGCACCAAGTCACCGGAAATTGAACGCGGTGAAGCGAGTGGCGGTTTGGTTTCGAGTCGGGTGGATTCGTTGCCGATCAAGGGGGATTCGTTCTCTGCCGCGCTGGCGATGATTGCCTCGCTGCCGTTGTCGGATGCTGAGAAGGCGGACGCTGTGCGGCGGTTGATGGCTGAGCGGTAGGCGGGGGAGCGATGATTGAAGAGCCTCGAAGGCGGTTCGCTTGATTGGACGGTGGCGAATCTTGTCTTTGCTGACTCCGTCTCACGATTCCGGGTGAGTTGGTTTACTGGCTGGCGAAGTTGGCACCGAGTGGGCTCGGTCTACCACGTTGAGTCACCGCTCTTGCACCATCAATCCCCCGGATTTGTCTTTCCGGAATGACTCTTGAGTCGTCCGCTTTCGTACTGACTTGGTCCACGAATGGTCCCTTTTGGTCCCACATTGGTCCGTTTGAACCAGTTTTGGTACTCGGACGGTACTGGACGGGGTTAGACCGGCCTGATTGCTTGGCGGGGCGATGCGACGCATCCCGCGACGGCGCGGTGATTACGGCGAACGGGGTCTGTCTGCGGGAATTCAAGGCGTTTGGCGAGCGATCAATCGTTGGTAGAAGAGGGCCGGGGGGTAGGTCGAAAGGTACTCCTGAGTGACTTTGAACCCCATTGTCTTGGGGAACAACTACGGCAGGTGACACACTTTCTTTCGCGCCTCCGAGTTGATGTAGCAACGACTTACGACAATTTTGGGACGACAAAATTGCAAAAGGTTCAGATGCCTGTTTATTTGAATCGTCAACTCTGTGGGCTGCCGCGAAATAGAGAGGGGCGTTGAGTTCGATGTCAGCCTCGTTGAGTCGGCGGATTTGAGGTTCAACAGTCGGCAGACAATCCGGCTTTTCAATGGCTGGCCCACTGACTTACCGTTCATTGGAATCGCCGCGACGGAGAGCAACCATGATCGCCTTCGTAGTCAGTTGCTTCATTCTCGCAGCCGCCGGCATCAAGGCGAAGTGATTGCCACGCTATGCTTGGAGAGGAAACTTCGAGGCGTAATGGGTACTCTGAAACAATGGATACTCTGAAAGCGACTGGCGAGAAAACAAGATGAGCACACATGGCGAACAAACGCTCCTAACCACTAGACCGCACTATTTTTGGCGGGCACCGTTTGACCTGACTTTTGGAATCATGTTGCAGGTGGGATTTGTGGTGACGCTTCTTTTGATGTTCGATGCCGTTTGGGGACTTTGTTGGCTTGGGCTGGTTCTCGTGCGGAACGTCATCGACTTCCTGCAATATCGGTCTACGCGATTGACCATTACTGACCGCCGGACGATTCTGCGCAAGGGTTTGTTCTCGAAACACATTTCCGAAGTGAACCATCGCGCAGTTCGCCAAGTCGTTCTTCGCCAATCATTTTTGCAGCGGCTGTTCAAGGTTGGCTACATCGGCATCAGCAGTTCCGCGTCACCAGAAATGGAAATCGAAATCACCGGTGTTCGTGAGCCGGAGAAGATCAAATCGCTGCTCAATTCGCTGGCTTGAGTGCAGTTGAGTTTCGGGTTGCGTTGCTTGAGTCGGCGGGGCCAGCGGCATAGCTTGCTCGCTTCGGGATTCCTTCGCTGGTTGCAACGGCGACGGATGAAATGGTCCGGGTGTTGAGCGTGATTCTGCTTTTTCACGCTCCGCCCGGACCTTCCCGACGAAAGGCAGAGTCCGGCAATGCAGAACCAGCTTGTGAGCAAGCTCGCTCGGGCAAATCGTCAGATCATCGAACTTTGCAATTTGGCAAACGATGTGCTTGCGTTGGAATCGACGCCGGAGCAACGTCTGCTTTCATTGTCGTGGGCGAAGGGCTCCTGCCGTTGGCTGAAGGAATCGGCGACGCCTGCCGTTCGGAAGCTGACAGAGGGCAAGATTCCCGACTCGGAAGCGTGGTGGGTTGAGACGATTCAACAGGCAAACCAATTTAAGGATTTGCTCGAAGTTCTGGCCGACAGAATCGGTCGAGAATTCAAAGACGCTAAGACGACGCTCGTTCTGCTGAAGGAACTTGACCAAATCGAAGAGACCCTCCGAGAGCGCTCATCGCAATTGGGAGCGGTTCTTGATGTTTCCGGACTTGGCGACGGCACCCCGCCGACGAAAGTTGAACGCCCGGATGCCCTCGCCATTCAATCGGACCTTCGCCAGATTGCGAAAGCGTTTGAAGGAATCAGCAACGGGATGTTGTCCTACGCTCGTCGGAAATGGCAGAACGCCGGAGCGATCTTGCATCGGTTAAATGTTCGCCTTGGTAATCCAAAGGAAAATCCGCTCCATTGGCGGGCCGGTCTCGATATCAGGGAGGCAGACAGCGGATGGATCGACGCTACTGAAGCGTTTGTTAAATCGGCGAACATGACGTTTGAAAACAATGCTCTGGAAGAGGACGACATCCGCTACATGTCTCGAAAATTGGGCGCAGAAGCCAAACACGCTTTGGAGAGTTTCGGCGAGTTGGCAACGGGCGGACAAAGCCGTGTTCTAAGTCCACCAGTACCCGAAGCGGTTGCCAATAACGATGGCAAGCCACCTCCCAAGAAGCGGGGAAAGAAGCCCGCGACGGCTGACAAGATCACCGAAGCGTGCGGGGTTGTCATTGCCTACAAAACGGGTGAACGCGGGCCGCAAGATTTCTGCGACTGGTGGAACAGAGACGAGAAGGTTTGTCGAATCACTCCGAAATGGCTCAATACAAAAGTCACTTGGGTTAAGAAGCTCATGAAAGAAGATCGGAAAAAAGGGGCCACCCATGATCTGTTGACTGAAAGAAGGGGAACTTCGTATTTTTCGCCGCATTTGGGGCGGCAGGTTGTTTTGGATCGAGAGGCAATACGATGGCTCGGATACCTCGGAAGCATTTGATTGAGACGGCGGATGTGGGGGTTTATCACTGCATCAATCGGTGTGTGCGGCGGGCATTTTTGTGTGGGACGGATACAGTCAGCGGAAAGAATTTCGATCATCGGAAGCATTGGATTCAGGATCGGTTGGAGTTTCTCGCGGGAGAGTTCGGCGTGGATGTGATGGGGTTTGCCGTGATGAGCAACCACCTCCACCTTGTGTTGCGCAATCGGCCGGATGTCGCGGCGGAGTGGTCGGCTGGGGAAGTGGCTCGGCGGTGGTGGCGGTTGTTTCCGAGTCGGCGGGACGAGGATGGTTCGCCTGCGGAGCCAACGTCGGATGAGTTGCTGCTGATGACGAGCAACGCGGAACGGTTGACGGAGATTCGCTCGCGGTTGTCGAGCGTGTCGTGGTTCATGCGGTGTGTGGCGGAACCGATCGCTCGGCAGTCGAACCGCGAGGACGAATGCACGGGGCGGTTTTGGGAGGGGCGCTATCGCTGTCAACCGTTGCTCGATGAGTCGGCGGTGCTGGCGTGCTTGGCATATGTCGATCTGAACCCGATCCGCGCGAAGGTCGCGAAGACACCAGAGACGAGCCAGTTCACGTCGGTGTTTGAACGGATCATGGCGGAACAGGAACGAACCGAGAGCGCCGTGACTGCGGAACCCAACTCGTCCGCGAGCGATTCAGGTTCGCCCGAAGTCGCATCGGACGCGAGTCCGTCAAGTCGCTCAACGACGACCGCGAAAGCTCAGAAGCAAATCGCTCGCGCGGAATGGCTCAGCCCGCTGCCATTGGCTCAAAAGGTGGCCGATGAGCGTGCGATTGTGGAGCGGAAATCTGCGAGGGAAATCCCAGAGAAATCCAACGCGGTGCTGGCGCATCGCACTGCCAAGCGAGCGTCGAACAAAGGCTGCCTGCCGATGTCGCTGGCGGACTATTTGCGTCTGCTCGATTGGACCGGCCGGCAACTCCGTCGTGATAAACGGGGCGCGATTCCGTCCGATGTGGCTCCAATTCTGCAACGTCTGAAGATCACCGACGACGGCTGGCTGAACTTGGTCCAAGACTTCAGCCGCATGTTCCGTCGTGCGGCAGGAACTCCCGAAACACTCGCCACCGAAGCGACGCGCCGAGGCCGCCGCTGGCTCAAAGGAATAGGGCCGAGTCGAGCCACGTTCGCGTAAGCCGGTGTTGTGGAGCGATCATCAGGACCTCATGAGGTCAAAAAATCATCCGGACGCAAAGTTCTTTGGACACCAGTAATTGAAGTCGTCGCCGCGACGAAATCTCAGCCGATTGCAACGAGCGGATCGCCTGATTGTGAGTGCGAGAGGCCGGACTTCGGTCGCTTATACGGTGCTGGTACAGACCGCTCCTGTTGCCCTCATTCGCAGGACGAACGAAGGCACAAGCCCATGTTGGCGCGGCATAGAGTTCAAGCCGTTCGGTGGTGGTAGTAGCGGAGCAAGCCACCGAGCCGTTCGCGGCATTCGATGACGCAAGCCGTCTCGCCGACTTCGTCACCAGGGTGATTTGTTGGTTCTGTGGCGAGTCGTGAACTGGTTGGCCGCAGCTCGGCAGCTCGCCGAACAAAATCACAATCCGAGTTCACTCAGCGATTTGGCATCCAGCACGGCGAGCAATAACTCATTGATGCGCTGGCTGGAATTTATTTTTTCAACCTTGCGGCGAACCTCATCGGGGAGCTTCGTGAAACGATTCTCCAACAAGAGCAATAATGCTTCGAGTTTACCTTTTTCCACTCCAGCTTTTTCGTAGGTGGTGACCATTTGATGGACCTCGCGGTAGGTTTCTTCGATTTGGACCAATTGGGTGAATTGAGTTTGTTCGGCGGCGAGCAGCGGCATGTAGGTTTCGACGAACTCGACCAACAGACTTTGGCGAGCGGGGTCGATCCCCGCTCGCAAGATCAGGCGGAGGAAGTCAGCTTTCAGTCGCACACGCTGGCGGCGAGTGTATTTCATCTTCGCCATCAGCGCGAAGGCGAGCGGATTGTCGGACTTCAGAAAACGGCGATGACTCATCTGGCTCAGCTTGATCAGGTGGTAGTCAAAGCGGACTCGGCTGCGAGGTGAGAGTTTGAGTTCAAAGAAGTCCGGCACTGGCTGAGTCCATTCCGCATCATCACTGAAGACCGCAATCGGGACGATTGGCAGTCCATGTCGCAAGAAGAGTTGCGAGAAATACTCATACATCCGCCGAGGAAAGTCTTGCTCCTTGCGAGATGCTTCAAACTCAAAATGAACGAGAATGAATCTCTCGCCACCCGCCTTCAGTCGCACCTTCGCCACGAGGTCCAATCGCTTTCGCCGACCGCCCCGCACTTCAGTGAAGAGTTCCTCTCGCAGAAACTCCACATGACGAAAATCAATCTGTGCCGCTTCGATCGGGCAGAACAGTTCCATGAATTCTCGAAAGAACGCCTCGACCAACTGCTTGAAAATGTGATCGTGATCAATGGCCATTGGCGACATCTCGGTTGCAGAACTTCGGGCTGCGGATGCGATCGCTCATTACGCGGACTGGTTGCCAGACTTGCTGCCTGGTCGCTTTTTACAGCCGCACCACGATCGTCGCTAGCGGCGAAGCAAGCACGGGTCTGCAATACAACCGGGCGCGGTGGTATGCCCCGGCGGTGGGGCGGTTTGTGAGCGAAGACCCGATCGGGTTTAGCGCGGAGGATACGAATCTCTATCGGTATGGCGCGATGCCAACAACCGATCTCTATCGACCGTCCGCCGGAAAACCAACGTCGCAACAACGAATCCTCGATTTTTCAAGCACATAGCGAGATGTCCTAGTATGGCTCATCACAGTAATGCTCGGCGTATTCTTTCAAAGTGTCCCGCAACGAGCCTTCACCGAAAAAGATCATCCGCTCCAAGTGAGCTTTGCAATTGGAACTTCGCGGCGGCAACACGACTGGCTCATTGTCCGTGCTGGTTTCCAGAAACTTGCGGAGTGGCAAAAACTTGGTGTCGCGATCGACAAGGATGTAAATCGTCACGAGTCCGTGAACAGTCCAAACCTCCGTCGTCGTGAAGTCGATCGCCAATAGCGAATCCTAAATGACAAAGCCCAACCGATAATCGCATTCGTCGATTCGGTTGACGTCAACTCCCAATGATTTTTGTTGCTGAATCTACTCCGACGGCAAGGGGCCTTCACTGAAAACGGTTGCTTGCCCTTCGTTGGGCTGGGGAATCGCTTGTAGCAAAAGCTCTAGCCGGGAATGGACGCGGTAGGCTCGATAGATCTCACGAGCGTGGTTGTGAACGGTATGCGGACTGATGTGAAGTTGCTCAGCGACTTGTCGTTCTGTGAGACCTTTGAGGAAGAGTTCAAGAACTCGACGTGGTGCTGGTTTCAATGTGGCCGGAATTAGTGTGTGACCAGGCCGCAGCGGATGAAGCTGTTTGGGATCGCAGGTTTCGATCTCAGAGCCAAGGCCGCAATCACCGTTAGGGTCATTCGACAACAGCAGGCTGACCGAACCAAATCGGAGATGCTGCCCGACACGAACCGCCGCAGAGTGGATCTGATGATCATCCACGAACGTCCCGTTGCGACTCTGAAGGTCATGGACGGTGACCCCTGATTGAGAAAATTCCTGACTCTATCGGATTGCAGGGGTGAGTGAATCGGGATAGGGATCCGGATTACTCCGGAACCCCTCCCACACCACCTAGCATGCGGGTCCGCACTCGGCGGTTCGATGCTTGGGAGCAAGCTTGCTCCAGAGAGTGAAGAGGCTGGTCAGTCCTGACTGAGTGAGGTACTCCAGCGAGAGTGCTTGATGCACGGCTTGGCTGGAGGACATGACCCAAGGGCCTTTGCTGCTGATACCGTGAGTGACCGCTTCGTCTTCTTTGACGCCAAGCTGCCTCAAGTTTGCGATGCGGGTTCGCGGGCGACGCCATTGCTTCCAGTCCTCAAACAAACGACCCCACCGAGCTTGCCTCATTGGTCTCTACCCAATTATCCGCATCTGAGAACTGGGAATGGTAGTTGGACGTCGCGGACGAGTTGTTTGAGGTCATTCAGATCATGCGTTTCGAGGTATTCGGTCATCGACAGCAGGACC
>JAPLNX010000374.1 GCA_026400935.1 Planctomycetia bacterium
CATGTTGGTACTCAGCCGCAAGAAAGACGAAAAGATCATCATCGGCGACAACATCGCAATCATGATCGTGGACATCCAAGGGGACAAAGTCCGCTTGGGTATTGAAGCGCCACGCGATGTGACCGTGCATCGCGAAGAGGTCTACGAAGCGATCCAAAAGAAGCAGACTGAGCCTGCGGCTTCGCACTCGTAACTCAGCTCGCGATCAGGTTGGATAAAGCCAACACGCCAGTGTTTTGTTGATTTGCAACCGCCATCATTGGCGGTTTTTTGTTGAGCGGAGGAAGTGTTAAGCTCCAATGCCAACAGTTTAGGTGCAAATGTGGATCGACTCGTGCATGCCGTTGGCGTAGTTGTTCAACAAGCAGGCAGATTCGACTCAGAAAGAGTGCTCCCATCCCGATCGTTTCAGCGGGATGATCGTTCCGTTAGGCATTCGTAAGCGGCCGTTCGGGACCGCTTCCACTTCTCCAATATGGAAGACCGGAACCGCACATTCACCCGCGAGCAGCTTGCGACCGTCTGCGGTTGAGACAGTGAAGAGTAACTCGAAATCCTCCCCGTCACTTAAGGAGTGTTCGAGTGGGCTGCGGTCGTCTGTTATTTGCTGAGCAGCATCGGTTAGCGGGATCGACTCGGCGAACAACGTCGCTCCGACGCCGCTTTCATCCAAGATGTGATGCAGGTCGGCCGAGAGTCCGTCGCTAATGTCGATCATCGCGTGCAGATCAACCAACTTGTGCAGTTCGAGCGCTTCGTGGATTCGCGGAGTGAACGACAAATGCTTGCCGCGAATACTGCCACCGAGTGGGCCAGTAACGAACAGCCAGTCGCCAGGCTTTGCACCGGAGCGTTGAACAGGGCCGCGATCGGTTGCTTCACCGATGAGCGTGACCGTCACGACCAGTGAGTTACTCCAGGTGTTTGTGTCGCCGCCTATGATCGCGACTTCGAACTGGTCGGCGAGGGTTTGCATTCCTTGGTGAAGCTCACGAGCGAATTCGATACCCCTATTCTTAGGCAACGCAACCGCGACCAGTGCAACGAGCGGTCGTCCCGCCATCGCGGCGATATCACTGAGATTCACCGCCATCGCTTTGTGGCCGATTGAAGCTGCAGATACTTCCGAAAGGAGGAAATCAACGTCCTCCATCAGCATGTCTGTCGTGAGTAAGAGCGACTTGCCGCCCACTTGCCAGACTGCCGCGTCATCGCCTATTCCGACTTGCAAGCCGACTGCCGGTTTCGCCTGCTGACGAATCCAGTCAATCAACGCGAGTTCGTGACGATCAGACACGGCCACAGCCTTATTTCGGACGAGTGGCTGTTTGTGGGACTTGTGAAGGACGTTGAACTTGCAAGTGTCCGTACAAGGTTTCGCTGCCACGCAGAATGTAAAACTTGAGCGGGTTGAATGTGCTCAAGTCCTGGTGATCGAGTACGTAATTGATGTTGTCGAAGCTGATCGTTTCCCAAACGTGTAGGCCGACGAGCACGTCACCCACACGAATCCCGTTCTGAGCCGCGATGCTCTGGGCTTTGACTTCGGTCACTTTCATGCCGCCGTGATAACGCTCTCCAAGTTGCTTCTTTTCAGTCTCGCTGACAGGATTGATTCGCATTCCCAACAGACGCCAGGATTTCTCGACCGCAACATCTTCAGTCGGGCTGGCGATTGCTCGCCGCGATCCAGTCAACGTCGCCAAAATCATGCTGGCGATCTCCGTCTTCTCGCCGCGTTTCACCACGACTTCGACCTTCTCGCCGACAGGACGTCCGAGAAAAGCTCGCTCAAAATCCACCGCGTCGGCAACGTTGATCGATCCAATTTTCATGATCACGTCGCCGGCTTGCAGTCCCGCTAATTCCGCAGGACTTTGCGGCTTCACTCCATCCACACGAACGAATTTTTGCAGACCTTTTTTCACGTCGGTCAGAATTGTGCCGTGATGTGATTGAGCGAGGCGTTCAACACTCAATAGATCGGCAATCACTTTGCGAGCATCATCAATCGGAATCGCGAAGCCGATCCGTTGCGCGCCGGCACGGATAGCGACGTTGATACCGATGACTTCACCCTCCATGTTGATCAACGGCCCGCCGCTATTGCCGGGGTTGATGCTGGCGTCGGTTTGGATCAGGTTCTTGTAGCCCTGTTTATCGTTGACATCGACGTCGCGTTTGAGCGCGCTGATGATTCCTTGAGTTGCCGTGTGCTCGTAGCCGAACGCGTTGCCGATCGCGAAGACTGTTTCGCCCAGCATCAGATCCGAAGAAGTTCCGAGTGACATCACTGTTAACGGCTTGGAGGCGTCTATTTTGATGATTGCTAAGTCGTGTTTTTTGTCGTAGCTGATGACGCGAGCGGTGTAAGTGCTGCCGTCGGAGAGCGTCGTCCGTAACGATTCAACTCCCGCCACGACATGATGGTTCGTGACGATGTAGCCGCGTTCGTCGAGAATAACTCCCGTTC
>JAPLNX010000576.1 GCA_026400935.1 Planctomycetia bacterium
ACCTACACCGGCAAACCGACACAATCGCAGCCCGTAGCTCGGTTCTGCCCACCGCACCGGCGCATCACCCGCACCACAAAAATCCAACAAGCCGCACTCCAAATCTAATGGCAGGTTATTTCTTGGTCGTGGCACTAGGTTCGTCACAGTTTACGCAATCGGAGACCGGTTCTTCGATGACGTCGTAAGTCGTCACAGGAACTTGTTCGGTGATTTGTTTGGCGACGGACTTCGTCACCGGCACTTGAACTTGCTTGGTCACAACGTGCGGAACTCGTTCGGTGTAGGTTTCGGTCTTTTGTCGCGGTACGGACTTCATTTCGGTGACGTTGTGAGTACGCGATTCAATCTTCGGGACTTGAACCACTTCAGGAACTTCGCGTGTGCGAGTCTCAGTGCGGTAGTCGGTCTGCTTGAGCATGCGTGTATGAGTTTCCGTCCGTGGTACCGACACGTTGTAGGTGTAGGTTTGCTGAACGGTTTGCTTGCGCATGACGGTGACCGGCTCTTGCGTCTTGGTGCCGCCCACGACAACCGTTTGCACCTTCACACCGCCATTGGGCGATTCAACGCTGCGTTTGATGACTTCGCCGCCACAAACAGTCGTTCGCATTTCCGTCTTCGGAACACAGCGGCAGACTTGTCGCGTCCCGGTGCGGGTCTCAGTACCAATCTTTTCGACGGTGTAGGTCTGCGGCACTTCGCGTTCAAACGGAACTTGAATGGAAAACGTTTCGGTGCGCTGACGAGTCTCCGGAACCATGACTGTGTGCTGCGTCACAACTTGGCGAGTTTCTGGAACTTGCTCATAAACCATGTGACTTCGCTCGCGGACTTCCTCGCGGTATTCCACCGATTGGACATCACGAGTTTCCATCACCGTCTGCGGGACCATGATGGTTTTGGTCACAGTTTTGTATGTTGTGCGGGGCACGATGCGGCGAGTCGTCTGCAATGGCGTCTCGCATTCCACGACCGGATCAATCGGACAATTCTCATCGATTACCGATACGTTTTGATCGAACATACGAATCTGGCCGATCTCATCGTTACCAGCTCGAACTTGTGGGCCGACCACGAGGCCGGGAATTAAAGCCAAAACGAAAAACTGTCTCATGGAAATGGCTCGCTAATCCAAACTACTAAAACAATCGAAACGGCAGGCTGACTATGCCTATTGAAAATGTCCAGATTCTTGCCGACGAACTTCGTGAATTCGTTCGTGATTTGTTTCTTTGTGCCGGTGTTGCCGATCGCGACGCCTCCGAAGTGGCAGCGAGCTTGGTGGAATCGAACTTACGTGGCCATGAATCCCACGGCGTCCTGCGAGTGGCCGAGTACCTTGAGCAACTTCAGACGGACGAGCTTCGCAGTGGTGTCGAATGGACAGTGCTTAACGATACCCCGGCGATCTTGGTCGCCGACGGTCAGCGGCGGTTCGGGCAAGTGCTGTCGCGACAACTTGTTGAACACCTCACGCCCAAGGCGCGGTCGCTCGGTATTGCGTGCGGCACGTTGAAAAACTGCGGACACGTCGGACGTTTGGCGGAGTGGGTTGAACTCGCGGCACGTAACGGCTGCGCGGCATTCATGTCGGTGAATGACAACGGCGTACTTCGCTGCGTCGCACCACCAGGTGGAACTGCCGCGCGGATCAGCACGAACCCACTGGCGATCGGTGTACCGACCGGAGACGAACCGCTGGTCCTTGATCTCTCAACGAGTGCGGTTGCGAACGGCAAAGTGAAAGCGCGATTGTTGGCTGGAAAGCCCTGTCCGCCGGGCTGGTTGCTCGATGCTGACGGAAACCCGACGACCGATCCGGCGACTCGTTTCTGTGATCAACCCGGAACGCTGTTACCGATGGGTGGCGAGCGACAAGGCTACAAGGGATTCGGACTCGGACTGTTGCTCGACGTACTCGTTGGCGGACTTTCGGGAGGTTTCTGCCCGCCTGCTGAACCACCAGAGATCGGCACAAACAACGTCGTCATGGTGCTGTGGAATCCACAACTTTTTGCAGGCACGCCGCATTTCTTAGCTGAGGCAGACAAGCTCATCGACTACGTTCGCTCAACTCCGCGTCAATCAGGCGTTGACCAAATCACGCTCCCCGGAGATCGAAGCGCAGCCACACGCCACGAGCGTTTGTTGCACGGCATTCCGCTCGATCAAGGAACGTGCAGTATGTTGCGCGATGCCGCTAGTAGGTTGGGACTTCGCCCCGAACTTTTTCATTCAGCAACAAGAGGTCGGTAAGTCGCAACTCAATGATCAAGATCAAAAGGCCAAGGCTCAATGTCCAACGCTTGAGTTCCGAACATCGGCAATTACTCGGAGTCTCGCTTACCGCGATCCGACAACCAGTCGATGATGTAGAAAAACACCGGCGTCAAAAAGATGCCGAAGCCAGTGACACCGAGCATTCCGAAGAAGACCGCGACACCGAGCGTGCGACGCATCTCGAAGCCCGCTCCGTGGGAAACGACCAACGGCACGACTCCGAGAATGAACGCGAACGACGTCATGATGATCGGACGGAGTCGGTTCTTCGACGCGTTGACGGCCGCGTCGAAGCGGGACTCGCCAGTCGATTTCAGGTGCCGCGCGGTTTCGACAATCAGGATCGCGTTCTTCGCGGCGAGGCCCACAAGCACGATGAAGCCAACTTGCACGAAGATGTTGATGTCGAGCTTCCACATCCACAAACCGGCGATCGCGCTCAGCAGACACATCGGGACGACCAGCAGCACGGCCATCGGCATTGACCAGCTTTCGTACTGCGCGGCGAGGACTTGAAAGACCAGGATGATCGCGCCGATGAAGGCGAAGATCGCGGCACTTCCTTCGGCCAATTGCAGGTACGTCAGCTCGGTCCATTCAAATTTCAGGTCGGAGGACAGCTCGGCTTTCGCGACTGCTTCGACCAGTTGAATCGCTTGCCCCGAACTAACGCCAGGCAAGCTCGCGCCGTTAATCGTCGCGGAAGTGCGTGTGTTGTAACGCGTGATCATGACCGGGCCGCCGATCTCTTTGATTTCGACCAGCGTTCCCAGCGGAACCATGTCACCCCGCGCGTTGCGAACTTTCAATCCCTTCACGTCGTCGGGGCGGATACGGAATTTCGAGTCGGCCTGCAAGTTGACCTGCCACGTTCGGCCGAACTGGTTGAAGTCGTTGACGTAGTTCCCGCCGAGATACACCGACAGCGCGGTGAAGACATCGTTGAGCGGCACCCCCATCGACTTGCACTTCGTTCGATCAACGTCGATGTAAAGCTGCGGCGTGTTCGCTCGGAAGCTGTTGAAGAGACCGATCAACCCTGGCTGCTCGTTCGCTTTCGCTGCGAGATTGTCCGCTTGAGCCTGTAGGTCGCCGAGTGCCCCGCCGCTCAAGTCTTCAACCATCAGCTTGAAGCCACCGGCGCTGCCGAGTCCATCGACCGGCGGTGCTCCGAAGACGGCGACTTGAGCCTCCAAGATTTCCTCGAAGCACTTCGTTCGAATCTTCTGGCCGATCGTAGCTGAGTATTTTTCGATGCCGTGCCGATGCCCGAACTCGTCGAGGATCACGAACATCGAGCCGAAGTTGGAATTCACCGCGTTGAGTACGAACGACTGCCCCGCAATGCCAATCGTGTGCGCAACACCGTCGGTCTCGCGAGCGATCTTCTCAACCCGCTTCATGACCTCCGCTGTCCGTTCCAACGAGGCCGAATCGGGCAACTGCACGTTGACCAGCAAGTAGCCCTTGTCTTGATTTGGAATGAATCCGATCGGCGTGTGCGTCAAACCAAAGTACGTTCCGCCAAGCAACCCGCCATAAATCAGCAGCACGATCACGCAGACTCGCAGTGAGCCCGCGACGATGCGACCGTAAATCTTCGTGATCCAATCGAAGCCCCGATTGAACCACTTGAAGAAGACCGACAGCGCGGCGTTCGCTTTCTTGGCGATGAGCGTACCAACGACCGCTCCCGGCAGCGCGAGTCCCAATGCGACTGCCCATTGCACGACGGGCGATGAATCATCGAGCTTCGTTCCAACCAGCGGCCACAAGAAATGTTCGCACAGCCAGCCGAGCAGCGCGGCGTAGCCCCACCACGGCAATGCTTCGAGCGGATCGCCATGCTTGCGAGTTGCGAATATCTGCACCGCACGCGCAGGTGTCATCGTCATCGCGTTGATCGCCGAGATGATCATCGACGCGGAAATCGTCAACGCGAACTGTCGATAGAACTGACCGCTGATGCCTCCGAGAAACGCACTCGGCAGGAACACCGAACTGAGCACGAGCGTGATCGCGATGATCGGGCCGGTGATCTCGTTCATCGCGTTGATCGTCGCCGTCCGAGCGTCCTGACCTTTCGCCAGCCAGACTTCAATGTTCTCCAACACGACGATCGCGTCATCGACCACGATGCCAATCGCCAACACTAGCCCGAACAGCGTCAGGTTGTTGAGCGTAAAGCCGAGCGCGGCCATCACTGCCAGCGTGCCGATCAGCGAGACCGGCACGTCGATCATCGGCAGGATCATCGACTTCCAATCTTGCAGGAACAGCAGCACGACGATCGCCACCAAGATGATCGCGTCGCGCAGCGCGTGAAAGACTTCGTGGACCGACTGCTCAATGAACGGCGTCGTGTCGTAGGCGATCGAGTACTTCACTCCCGAACTGAAGCCGGGCAAGCTCGCCTCCAACTCTTTCATCTTGTGGCGGATGCTGTCGGCCACTTCGATCGCGTTCGAGCCGGGCAACTGATAGATCGCCAAGCCGACCGACGGCTGTCCGTCGAGCGTGCATTGCGTGTCCTGATTCTTCGCTCCGAGTTCTAGCCGAGCGACATCGCGCAGTCGCGTGATCTGCCCGGCCGAGCCGCTCTTCACGATGATCTGCTCAAACTGTTCCGGCTCCGTCAGCCGACCGAGCGTCGAGAGGATGTATTGAAAGTCGAGCCCGCGCGGCACCGGCGGTTGCCCGATGCGACCGGCCGCGACTTGAACGTTCTGTTCTTTGAGTGCGTTGACGACGTCCCCCGCCGTCATCCCGCGAGCGGCCAGTCGCTCCGGATCGAGCCACACGCGCATGCTGTAATCCTGCTGGCCAAGGAAACTGACGTCACCGACGCCATTCAACCGCACGAGTTCATCGCGAATGTAAATCGTCGCGTAGTTGCTCAGATAAAGCTGATCGTAGATCGCCTTGTTCGTCACCTTGTCGGTGTCGGAGAACAGATTAACGACCAGCAAGATGCTCGACGATTTCTTCTTCGTGCTGACACCGGTCGTCTTCACGACATCGGGCAGCTTGGGCAATGCCAGCGACACGCGGTTCTGCACGAGTACCTGAGCCATATCCAAATTCGTGCCGAGCTTGAACGTCACCGTCAGGTTGTAGCCGCCGTCATTCGTCGATTGCGATGACATGTAAAGCATATTCTCAACGCCGTTGACCTCCTGCTCAATCGGCGCGGCGACGGTCTCTTGGACAACCTTCGCATTCGCTCCCGGATACACCGCCGACACCGACACCGTCGGCGGTGCGATCTCCGGATATTGAGCAATCGGCAATGTCATCAGCGCCGCTCCGCCCGCAAAGACGATCACGAGTGAGATGACAACGGCGAAGACGGGACGGTCGATGAAAAACTTGGCGAGCATTTGGTCCCTTTGGAGTGCGGTGTGTCAGGACCGCTTTGGATCTTTGTCGCGAAGCGACTTTCATTTTCGGAGCGTGACTTGCGTGATATCGAAAGAAAGCGGCATCGCCGCAATCGAAAGCAGTGCTGACACACCGCACTCCAAAGTTGGTTCGAGAGCTATTTCGGTTCCACCTGAGAACCGGGCCGAACACGCTGTAGACCATTCACAACGATCTTCTCGCCAATCACTAAGCCATCTGAAATCACTCGCAAGCCATCGTGTTGCGGGCCGAGTTTGACTCGGCGATAGATGACTTCGTTCTCCGTATTCACGACGAAAACAAACGCCTGACCTTGATCGCGACCGATCGCGCGTTCGGAAATCAACAACGCTTTGTGCGGTTCACCGAGCGGCAAGCGGACTCGCGCGAATAAGCCCGGGGCGAGCGGACGTGGACCACGTTCGGGCTTCGGGTTTGCAAAGACGCCGCGAACGCGAATCGTGCCGGTGTTCGGATCGATCTTGTTTTCCACGAAGTCGAGCTTGCCGTGATACGGATGCCCGTCGTCGTTGACCAACCCCAACAGCAGCGGGACCTCCGCTTCCATCGCCGACTTCAGCTTGCCGTCGCGAATCAGCTTTTGCAGAGTCAGCAACGTCGGCTCGTCGATGTCGAAGTAAACGTGAACCGGATCGACCGACACGATGCTCGTCAGCGAACCGGTCGCTGTCGTAACGAGATTTCCAACCGTCAGCAACGGTCGTCCGATCCGCCCGCTGATCGGAGCGGTGATCTTGGCAAACTCCAAATCGAGCTTCGCCTGATTGATCGCCACTTTGGCCCCTTCGATGGAGGCGTCCGCGACAGCCTTCTGCCCGGCGTCTCGTTCGAGATCGCGCGGCGTGGCCGCTTTCTTGGCGACCAACTCTTCCGTCCGAGCTAACTCCGCCACCGCCGTTTTCTGCTGAGCCTCCGCCTTCGCGAGATTGGCCAGAGCACTTTCGAGCGCGTTCTGATACGGCCGCTCGTCGATCTCAAACAGCAGATCGTTGGCCTTCACTTCGGCTCCGAGTTCAATGCTCGGATCAAACGCAATCTTCGTCAGATAACCGTTGACGCGAGCACGAATCTCTACCGACTCGACCGCTTCCAATCGCCCGGTGAAGTCTTGGAAGTCAGTGACCTCCTGTTCGAGTGGCACGGTCACCTCGACTTTGACGGGGGCGGTCGGCTTCTTGTCTGCCGCGCTGTTGGCTTTTTCGCAACCTGAGCCGGAAATCAGCAATAAGAATGCTGGCAGTGTGGCAGAGATGAATTTTACTTTGCGACAGGAAGTCATGGTGTCATCCCAGTAAAGATCAGGAACTGAGTTTAATTGAGGAATGCGAACTTAAAATTCCGTCTCGAATTTGCGAGCAAGATGCGAACGGATCGCCGACGTTTCGTCGATGATCATGTCCCAAATTTTCTGCCGGTCTTTTTCCGCTTCAGCGATCACCTTGGCTTGCTTGGCCTCAATCTCAGCGAAGTTGTTACGGTATTCAACACGATTTTGAGCGTACGCGTAGCCCGCTCCATAGCTGACGGCGTAATTCGTCCACGGAGTGCTGACGTAATAGTTGTTGGGATAAACGTAGGCTTCCTGTTTCTTTTCGAATTGCAGAGCACCAACATCGAGCGGCACTCCTCGCAACGAACGGGCGATGGCTCGCAGCTTTGTACTGACGCTGGCGGAGCAATTCAGCAATTCGGGATCAACATCACCGCTCGGAAGCTGACTAATCTTCTTCGCCGCAGTTTCAAACCAATGGGCGGAAGACGTGTAATCCTTAGCCTTCCGAGCTTGTTTCTCCAAATCCGAAAGCTGCATTTGAATCATCCCATAGAAACGCCGTGTTGCTGCCTGTTCGACTGTTTTGGGAGATGATTCGCTGCTATGAGAACCATCATCGAGATGTCCGACCGATGGTTGAATAAAGGAAATGATTCTCCGAAGGCTGATTTCCGACAAAGTGCTCTCGAACGTCAGCGACTTCGTTTCCAGCCGTACTCTGGCATCCGACAATTCGTCGATGGAAACGCCGTTCTTTTCGAAGGCGGCGAGTGCGAGCTTCGGAAGTACCGGAGCATACGCAGATATCTCGTCCGCAAAATCAATCTGCACCGAACCCTCGATTTTCTCGCCAACCTCCACCTGTATTTGTAAGCCCCGCACGCTGGTGATCAGTTTGGCGAGCGCGTCGAGGTTTACCTTCTCATTCTTCAGCACGGCTGAATTCTGCAAGCGGAGTTTCACGTCGTCCAAGTGCAGGACGTCCTGAAGATCGAGTGCCAAACGATACTGCCCCTTCGCATTAGTTCCCGTCAGAGCTTCTCGCAGATAATCAGAAATCACCGGCTGTTCGCGTCCGCGACTGTCTCGGAGCCATCGTGCCACATCCTGTCGGTTTTGATGATTCGTCACCGCGAGTGTTTGTGGTCGCAACTCGATGAAACATGCTCGCCGCTCGCTACTCACGAACGAATGCCCTTCCAGCTTTTCAAGCGACGCGGACTCTCGTTCCGCCAGCTTCTTCATCGCAAACGGCTGCTTCAATCGCACGAGTCCGAGTTCCCAATCGGCACTAATTGACTCGGCGTCAATTTTCGCGGCAAGAACAGAGGTTTGAACAGTCGGCGGAAACGCCACTAAACCGCTCGCGTAGCCCGTGTAATAACGCCGTCCCCAAGCCTGCTTCACTCCAAGCTTGCTATTGAACAAGCCATCGACGTTCACCAACGCGACCACGTTTGCAGCGGCCGGGACTCGTGCCAATAGTTCATCGGACGCGAACAACAAGCTGGCTGGAATGAGTAGTGTGAGCAAAGCAACGGTAGCCAGAACGTGTCGAGTCATGATGTTGTTTTCCTAAAGCCCTGGTTTAGAACAAACTATAGATAAACGGAGCGGCGACCGTACCGCTCAGCAGAATCAGACCACCGATGAGCAGCAGCACGACGATGATCGGTGTCAGCCACCACTTCTTGCTGTGTTTGAGGAAATCCATGAACTCGGCAACGAGCCCCATTTCGGCTTCATCGGCTTGCTGCTCGAAGCTGGTCGGCGACTGCTTCTTGTCGGGTGTTTGCTTGTTGTCAGCCATGAGACGTTGCCTTGCGATGTTGAAAATGACCCGAAGCGCGGGTTTTTAAGAGGCAATCAATTAGTGTTCTAGACTTTCTTCAATGACTTGATCCGAATGTTGCGGTACGAAGCTTCCGATGGCGGTCCCGCATGAATCTGCACTGCAATCACACCATTGGGAACGATGGCCTCGTCAGACTCTTGGTAGTCGATCGTCTGCACGCCGTTAAGCCAGATTTGGACGCGGGCTCCTTCGCAGCGAACGACGAAGTCATTCCACTCAACCGGCTTGAACGCTTTTTCGACTTTCTCTTTGTCGCCGTGCGACAAGAATTTCTTGCGTCGCGATTCGTCATATAATGAGCCCCAGATCGACCGGCCTTCCATGTGCCCCATGTCACACTGATAGCCAATCACTTCGTGATGATTCGGAATTCGCTTCGTGCGGAATTGAACTCCCGCGTTCGCTCCGTCACCGGCGAGCTTCGCTTGCAGACGCAATTCAAAATCACCGTACTCCTGCTTCGTGCAGAGGAACTCGTTGCGCGGAATCTTTTCTTTCATGGTTCCGCCGATGATTGTTCCCTCTTCGATACGGAAGACTTTCAGATCACCTTCCCAACCATCAAACGTTTTGCCGTCAAACAGCGGCTTGAATCCCGCTTCATCCATGTCAGCCGCATTCAAGTGGCCAGAACTAACAACAACGCTCGCAGCCATCACTGACAAAAATGTTCGACGATTGAAATTCATTTTGAGTCTCCAAGAGGTGATGAAACGGCATCCAGAAAATGGTCGCATTCGGCCAACCGCTGCCGAGCGACGTCGGCCCACGGGCCACGTTGATCATGTTCGAGGTACGCTTGCCAATGCGGGCGAGCTTCCTCGCGGCGATTGAGCCGATGCAGTAACTCCGCTTTGTGGAAGTGAGCGTCCGGGTAATCGGCGTGCGAGTGCAGCGCGATATCAAAGGCATCTAGTGCAGACTGTGTTTGTTCCAACTCAGCCGCCACGCAGCCAAGCTGCGTCCAAGCTTCGAGATAATTTTGGTCGAGTTCCACCGCAACGTGAAATCGTTCGAGTGCCGCTGCGAGATTGCCCGATCGATACAACGCTTCTGCCAGATGAAAGTGAGTTTCGGGATTCGTCGGCTCATTGAGCAGCGCCAACCGAAACGCTTCGATCGAGTCCGCCACGTTGTTTTCTTCCAGCAATTGCCCGCCCCGCTTCAGCCAATCTTGAGCAGACCAATTCTGATGTGCGAGAGCCGCATGACGCTGACTTTCGACGAAATTCACGGTGCTTGGATCGTCTTCAGTTGACGTATGGGAAAAATGGGATTGATGTGAAGAATGCGATTCATTGACGTCGCTGACACCTTCGAAATCTGACGTCCCTTTTGTCCCTTCCGACTTCTCAGCCGCTTCCGAATCAAAATCAAACAGCCGTTGTCGCGTCGTCGGTTCGACGATCCCTGCCGCATCGCGCAAGACAACGTGTTGATCTCGCGCCAGCAACGTCAACTGCGCGATCGAACGCTCCGTTCCCGGTAACATCGCTTGCAGTTTGCTCAAGCTCACTTCGAGTTCGTGTTGCGGGACACCAGCTTGAAGCAATTCCGACAACCGCCGAACGCATGTGACTTCTTGAAAATCGAAATACGGCAAGCGAAAAACCTTTTTGAGCGGCTTGATCAAGCCGATTCGTTCCCAATGTCGAATCAATCCAACGGAAACCTTGAGCGACTGACTGAGCATCGCTGGAGTCAGCAGTCGATGCACGTCGCGCCGACGCTCTTCCAAGCCGATCAGGTGCAGCCATTCCGATTCCTGCAACACCTTGATATCGAGACCTTGTTGCCGCCATTCGGTTACTTGCTGCAACTTCACGGAAGGTTCGCCGTCCGCTTCGAGCGGCCAGCCTTCTTCGCCGACGACCAACATCGTGGTCTGCTTACTGGCGCTGTGCGTGGCTGATCCGCCATGCTGCTCCGCCAACTCCATCGCCAGTTTGTGAGTCATCGACGCCAGAGTGCCCGTGAAACTCAATCGTTCTCCTTGCAGGCAAGGCGAGCTTTCTAAGGGCGCGACGGCAGCGGTGTCTGATCTGAATTGTTCCACGGAGTGAGCGTTGTCTTGAGGAATTGAAGGACCGTTCAAAGTATCGGAGGCGAGCATATCCATTGCTCGCAATACGCGGTAGCAATTGCCGCGATCCGAGCGATCTCCATAAACTCACTGTTATCGAACATCTGGAGTTCTTGCTTGTTCTTGGAGAAACAGTCTCATGGCCAATCAACTCAATCGACGAGCCTTCTTGCGCAGCACTGGGATTTGCCTGTCTCTGCCATTTCTCGACGCCATGCAACCTGCTTTTGGGAAAGAGTCGAAAGGCGATGCAGTTCCGCGTCGTATGGTTGCGATTGAAACGAACATGGGGATTCTGCCGCAGTTCTTCTTCCCTGAGAAAGCCGGGAAGGATTACACGCTCAGCCCGTACTTGGAACGACTCGCCGCGCATCGCCAGAACATGACGGTGTTCTCCGGCGTCAGTCTGCCGGGCGTGACTGGTGCTCACGCGGCGGAGAAATGTTTTCTCACTGGCACGCCGCATCCTGAACGAGGGGGCTTTCGCAATGGCGTGTCGCTCGATCAATTCGCTGCGGAACAAATTGGCAACAAGACTCGTTATCCATCGCTCGTTCTGGCGATGAGCAGCGAAGGAGGCCAAACACTGAGCTTCACTCGCAGCGGTGCGCCGATTTCAGCCGAACGGAGTCCGAAGAAACTGTTTCAAACACTCTTCGTGCAGGGCAATCCCGACGAAGTGGCCGCGAACGTCGAGGCCCTCAAGCAGGGTCGCAGCATGTTGGACTTCGTCAGCGATCAATCCAAGAGATTGAATCGCTCTTTGTCGAAGTCCGATCAACGCCGCTTGGATCAATACTTCACGTCAGTGCGAGAACTCGAACAACGGCTGCACTCCTCCGAAGAGTGGGAATACAAGCCGAAGCCGAAGGTCGAGGCAAAACCGCCCGAAGACATCGACGACGCGAAGGCATTCGTGCAAAAGACGCGGCTGATGTTCGACGTCATCAAGCTCGCGCTGGAGACCGACTCGACGCGGCTGATCTCGCTCTTCATCGACACGACCGTGATCCACAACATCACGCATCACGGTAACCGCCCCGAAGTCCTAGGTGAATTGCGCGGTCACGAAGAAAAGCAGTTCGACGCGCTCAACGCATTCATCACGTCGCTCAATGAAACGAAAGAAGAAGGGCAATCGTTGCTCGACCGCACGATGGTCCTGTACGGCACCTGCATGGGAAGCGCGAACTCGCACTCGAACGTCAACCTCCCAGTGCTACTCGCCGGCGGCGGCTTCAAGCACGGGCAGCATCTCGCCTTCGACCAACAAAACAACTACCCGCTCAGCAACCTCTACCTCTCGATGTTGCACCGTCTCGGCATCGAGACGAACGAATTCTCGTCATCGAAGGGGACGCTGACGGGATTGGAGATGGCGTGAGGTTGTTTTTCTTCATGGATCGCTGAGTTTCTCGCAACGCAATCCCTCCGTGTCTTCCGTGCGATCCGCGTCGATGTTCTCTAGGGGTTTGAGGATTTTGGACACGGATCGCACGGAAGACACGGAACAAAATCTGGTGCTTCAAAAGGTTCTAGCTGCAGCAATAGAAGTCAGACAAACGACAGAAAGTTTCGACAGCACTTGCTTGAATGCAGGTCCAAAAGTTCAAACAGTGAGATTGAGAGTTATGAGCCACCTCGACCGCAGCAAACGTCCGATCGATCCGAATATCCTCGAAAAGGTTCGATACTCTTGCAGTCGAACGATGGGTGAGAAAATGCTCGATGGTCCGAGGTTGTTCGATCTCGATTGCCAATTGGAACGCATCCGAATCCGAGCACAGTTTCCGACATTCAATGACGAGCAAGTCGAGCAGGAATTGCGATATCGCCATGCCGTCGCTCGCTGGAACGATGAAGACGGAATTTATCAGGACGCTGGCGTCCTTGATTCGGATGAGTTGCCCGTAGGAGTAAGTGATTGAACGACTCGATTTCAAGACGTCCGATTCAAGCGAGAGACACTCGTTGGGCGGCCTCGACGGCGCGGTGGTTGAGCCGTGTGGGGTTCAGGCCGAATCCGATTTCGTTGCTGAGCATTTTGTTTGGCGCGTTGGCTGGAACGAGCTTCGCGGCGGTCGGCATCGTGGAGACGACCGAGCTGAAATGCGGATGTTTTGTGCTCGCAGCGGTGGGGATTCAATTGCGGTTGCTGTGCAATCTCTTTGACGGAATGGTCGCTGTGGAAGGGGGCTTTCGCACGAAGTCGGGCGAGCTGTTCAACGAGTTGCCGGATCGTTTTTCGGATGCGTTCATCATGGTCGGCAGCGGCTATGCGTTTGCTGAACCGGCCTGGCTACGTGAGTTGGCTTGGGCTGCGGCTGTGTTGGCGATCATTGCGGCGTATGTCCGCACATTGGGCGCGTCGATGGGAGCGGGACAGCAGTTTCTCGGTCCGATGGCGAAGCAACATCGCATGGCAGCAATGACGTTCGCCGCACTCGCGAACGCCGTCGCGATCTTCTTCACGTCGAGTAGCATGATTCTGCTGACGACGTTGAGTCTGATTGCGACAGGAACGCTCATCACGATTGGTCGGCGATGCCGAGCGATCATTCAAGTCGTGGAGAAATTATGACTCCTCAACTCACCGCCTCGTTTTTGCGGTTGCTGTCTGGTGCGCGAGCGACGTGGCTCGGCTGCGGGCCGGAACTGCGGCAGCGTGTTTACTTCGCCAATCACACCAGCAATTTGGACGGCCCGGTGTTGTGGGCCACGTTGCCGTTGGCCGTGCGACAACTGACACGCCCGGTCGCAGCGCGAGATTATTGGACGGCCAATAAACTACGTCGTTTCTTCGCCGAGCAAGTCTTCAACGCGGTGTTGATCGAGCGAAAAGCGCCGACCGTTCGCGACAATCCGATTGAAGACATGCTCGCGGCGATCGGTGACAGCCACTCGTTGATTCTGTTTCCAGAAGGGGGGCGGTTCTCCGGGCCTGATCCGCAGCCATTCAAGAGCGGCTTGTTTCATCTCGCCAAGAAGCGGCCGGAAATCGAACTGGTTCCGGTGCTGCTCGACAACATGAATCGCGTGCTGCCGAAAGGGGAACTGTTGCCGGTCCCGATCATTTCCAGCGTCACTTTCGGCAGTCCGATTCGCTTGGAACCGAACGAACGTCGCGATGAGTTTCTGGTACGAGCACGCGAGGCTGTCATCGGCATTCGCCAACAATGATCGAAAGGATTCGTGAACCGTGAAACTGGATGCTGAATTGATGCAGTTGGTCGGAGGGGTGATCGCCTTGCTGACGTTGTCGTCGTTGATCGGCTGGGGATTGTCGCGACGAACTCTCTCAGAATCCGGCCGCAAGACGGTCGAGAACCTCAACGCGCGAATGCGTGGCTGGTGGATGATGACCGCCGTCTTCGGACTCGCGCTGGCAACTGGCGGAGCGGGGTCGGTGTTGTTGTTCTGCCTCACTTCCTTCTTGGCTCTGCGCGAATTCATCACGCTGACCCCCACTCATCTGGGTGACCACCGCGCACTTTTTTGGGCGTTCTTTTTCGTCACGCCGCTGCAGTACTACTTGCTGTGGATTCAGTGGTACGGCTTGTTTGCGATCTTCATTCCGGTCTACGTCTTCTTACTGCTGCCGATTCGGAGTGCGGCCGCCGGTCAAACTGAACGCTTCCTCGAACGGACCGCCAAAATTCAATGGGGCTTGATGATCAGTGTTTACTGCGTGAGCCACGCACCCGCGCTGCTCATGCTTTTGGAAATCCCTGGTTACATCGGCGAGAACGGCAAGCTTTTGTTCTTCTTTGTGTTGATCTGCGAATTGAGTGACGTGTTGCAGTACGTCTTCGGCAAGACTTTGGGCCGACACGCCGTCGCACCGACCGTCAGCCCCGGCAAGACGTGGGAAGGATTGATCGGCGGAGTGCTCGCGACAGTCATTGTCGGCTCCGCGCTGTGGTGGGCGACTCCGTTCAATCCGTGGCAAGCCGCAGGTCTGTCGTTAGCAATCGCACTCATGGGTTTCGGCGGCGGGCTCGTGATGTCCGCCATCAAGCGGGATCGAGGAGTCAAAGACTGGGGCCAAGCGATCGAAGGTCACGGCGGAGTCCTCGACCGCATCGACTCACTCTGTTTCGCCGCCCCAATGTTTTTTCATCTGACGCGGTATTATTTTACCGCCTAATTCCTGCATTTATGCCACGGGTTCAGATTACTCATGACTCAACACATTCAAAATCCACAATGCTACTTGAGCCTTTTGAAATGGGCGGTGCGGACCTGCCTGTTTTTGGGGGTGACACAACGGACTACTTTCGCCGCCGACAATGTTCCCGAAAGATTCTTCAAAGCTCACTGCGTCGAGTGCCATGACAATGAGTCTCACGCGGGCGGCCTTGATTTGAGTGCTTTGAAATCAGAATTGTCGAACGCCGACAACTTCGCGAGCTGGGTCAAGATTCATGACCGCATTGAGTCGGGCGAGATGCCGCCGAAGAAGCAGCCTCGACCGGCAGTTGCCAACAAGGATGCGGTGACGAAGTGGCTGAAGACGGAACTCGTCAAAGCCGAGCAAGAGAAGCTCATGAACGAACCGAGGACCGGCGTACGGCGACTGACTCGGTCGGAATACGAGAACACGATTCGCGATTTATTCGACTTGCCCGGTATCGCGTTGCAGAGCAGTTTGCCGGCGGATGGATCGGCACATGGCTTTGATAAGAACAGCGACGCCCTCGACATCTCGCACGTCAACATGGCCAAGTATGTTGAAGCTGCCGATCACTCACTCGACATGGCCATCGCCACTCGGCCACAGGCACCGACGTCGGTCAACCAACGGATTTCGCTGGCGACCCAATACATCGTGCAAGTCATCCTGCTGAACGGTGACGCCGTCTTGCTGAAGGACAAGCAGCCCGATCCGAACTTCCCTCCGTCTGGCGAGCAAGGGCATCTCGATCACGGGGCTCACAATCGCATGGGTTCGTTCTCCGAGAAGAGTTCTGTCGGTGTGTTTCGTCACGAGGATGAATCCTTCAATCCGTACTTCCAGGAGTTCGCCACGCTGTATCCGGGGCGTTATCGCATCCGTGCGTCGTTCTGGAGTTTTGGTTGGGACAAGGGCAAAGTCCTGCCCTCGCGCGGCATTGAGGCGGCACGACTCTCGGCGGTGCAACTGACCGAGAACGGTCGAGGCGGCGGGCATCCCAGCTATGTGCTCGGTTATTACGACGCTCCGTCGCTCGATCCGAAAGTGCATGAGTTCGTGACGTGGCTGAACTTCAAAGAGACGCTCGGCTTCAACGCGGCCTCGCTCGCGCCCGTGGTGAACTACAACCGTAAAGGCCGAGCAATGGCCTTCACCGGCCCCGGCCTCAGTTGCGATTGGCTCGA
>JAPLNX010000042.1 GCA_026400935.1 Planctomycetia bacterium
CGACATCGCGACACTGCGTGACGAAACCGCCGCCTGGTCGACCGACGTGAACTCGACCCAACGTGGCGTCGACTGGCAAATGAAAATCGAAGACGCCCGCTGCAAACTGACCTCCGTCTACCCGAAAATTAAGCTGTGACGGGGCACTAGTCATCGAACTGCGATTCTTTGCGGACGCGACTTTGGACGAGATCGCTGCAGCGCTTGATGTGCCGTCGGGGACGGTGAAGTCACGTCTGCACAACGGACTGGAAAAACTCCGGAAACTGAATTTGGCGATGAACCTTTTTGAAACGAACCAGGAATCACCGGCACTGGCAACCTGATAACGAATCTGGTCCCTATTTGACGTTGGCTCATTTGCAGAAGGCCCGTGATCTCGGCCGAGTGGCCTTACTGCGAGCCCGTCTGCGATTTGCTGCTGGCGAAACCGATGCCGCGATCAACGATGTATTGGCAACACTCAAGATGGCTCGCGACTGCGGCAGTAATCCGATCCTGATCGGGTTTTTGGTTGACGTTGCTATTGAGAAGATTTCTGGCGAAGTGCTTGCAGCGAACCTGCCGCGACTGAAGCCCGAGCAACTCGATCAACTTGCAGGCTCGCTGAAGGAGCTACCGCCAACGGCCACACTCGCAGACGGCATGCGATGGGAGAGTCAGCATTTCGGCGGCTGGTTGGAACGCTTGATGGAATCCGAAGCTGCGAAGATTACCGATCCGAAAGCGGGCGGAAGTCTGTTGCACGCAATCGCCAGGTCAGCCGAAGACGTCGGGTTCAATGAGGCACTCCACCCCAAGGAAGATGACGTCGAAGGCAAGCGCCGGGCCACAGTTCTGTTGTCATTGACTGTTGGAGAAGTTCGTGAGTCCTTGCAATCAATGCGACTCGATTACGAAGCTGTGGCCAAGATTGCGGAACTGCCTGTCGACCAACAATTCAAGGCATGGGTGACATTTGAAGCGTCGTTGGCCGAGTCACGTCACTTTGCCAAACGCGAGGACGCTCAACGATTCTTTTCGAGTACGTTTCTACCAACTGCCGCAGCTTTCTTCGATCGCGAAGAGCAATTGCAAGTACGTCGTCAGTTGCTCGAACAAGCTGTCCACGTTCAACGCCACGGCGCGTCAGCACTGCGTCCGATCCTGGGCAAGAAGGTGGATCATCAGAAGACTGAAACGGGCTTTGAACTTCGTCATCAGTATGTGGCCCCCGACAAGATCGAAATTCTGATCGTCGGTGCTACGAAACCAACCAAGTAGGCCGTAACGGTAGTTAACAAGTTGTCTGGGAGTGATTCGCCTAGTCGGCAGCGAAGACGACGATCGTGTTTTGCGCGTGCGGCGATGTTTCATAGCGAATGGTCATCTCGCTGTTGTTCCACTTGCTACGAATGAAGGTCGCGTGCCACGTGCTGTGATAAGCCGCCGCCCACTGCCCACCTACGTTCGGCATTGCATTGTGGCAAGTGGTGTGTGTGAGTACCGTCTGCTGTTAGTCATTTAGGTTTGCACAAGCCGCGAAACAAACAGTTGAGGCAAGGCGATGTACTCGCCCCCCCATTCCGCAGACAGCACCAAACGGCTTCGCACGCGGTCGCAAATACTTTGGCGTGACGTGGCGGTCATCGTGTCACTGACTGGCGGAGTGATCTGGGCGTATTTTTGGTGGGACGAGCGTCCGATCCAGCAGATGGAAGCGATGTTGCAACAGCGTCAGGACGTCGCAGCACTTGCGCTGGCGAATAGTTTTTTGCGAGATCATCCCGGTCATGGACAAGCGCAGGAATTAAAAGGCCGCGCGCTAGTGCCACGACCAAGAAATAACCTGCCATTAGATTTGGAGTGCGGCTTGTTGGATTTTTGTGGTGCGGGTGATGCGCCGGTGCGGTGGGCAGAACCGAGCTACGGGCTGCGATTGTGTCGGTTTGCCGGTGTAGGCGCTGGCGTTATTGCATCAGCAACGTTGGGGCGAAGCTCAACCGCTATTGACGCATCTGCATCAGCGGTCACCCCAAGATGCGGAAGTCTTGCACGAGCTAATTTCCTGCAACGGAAAACTCGGAAATCTCGACGAGGCAGTATTGCAGGCCGGTCAGTTGGCCGAATTGTCCGGCCAGGAGGCCCGTGGATTTCTGCTGCTCGGCACACTGCACAACAATCGCCTTAATCGAAAGCAGGCAATTCAGGCTTGGCAACGAGTGCTACAAGTCAATGCCGACGCAAGCGGCCTGCAAGTCTCAGCCGACGAATTTTTACTGACGTTCGGACGTGTCTATCTTCAAGAAGGACAACCCCAAGAGGCGATCGCATTACTCGATCGGAGTCTGGCAATCCGAGCGACTGCCGAAACGCAGACGTATCTCGGCGAGGCATTCGAGCAACTAGGCGATTCGGAGCGAGCCGTCTCGGCATGGACTCGTGCAATCGAAATGCACTCACTGTCCGTGAAAGCACGCGAGGGAATGGCACGCACGGCCCTACAGCAACAGGCATCGGCAAAGGCGTTGGAATGGCTTCGACCCGTGTTAAACCAACCGGACTTGACCAGTTCGACCGCCTACCTGGCACAGCGTGCCTGCGCTTTGGCGGGTGACAACTTGGATGCGGCGAGTTGGGAAAAGAGGGTGGAAGAACTGCGTTCCCAGGAACAGCGCCACGATATGATCGAGACAGGAATTCAGCGAAGTCCGCAGTCGTTCTGGTCGCGAGCGGTATTGGCTCATCGGTTTGCTCGCGAAGGAAACGCCGTGCAAGCAGCACAGATCGTGATGATGCTCCTGAAGGATGCGCCTGATGAGCCGTTTCTTCGCGAACTCGCGCGACACTTGGAACGAGGAACTCCGCTGCCGTCGCTGGACCTGATCCCACTCAAGCAGTTTTGAAAGCATCGATGTTTGACTTCACAGATTTGACGCGTCCGACAAAGCTCGAAAGAGAGAGGCCATTGTTCCACGTTTATAGAGCGTTCCCCATTTCTCGCGGGTTTCCATCGACGCTACTTGGATCTTGTTTAGCCACGTCAAAATTCAAAATCCAAATGCTGATTCGCGTTTTATCACTGGCGGTTATGAGCGTTATTGCCGTGGGTTGTGGCCGAACGCAGCCGTCCGTGATTAAACCAGACACGTCGCCCGTGCCTCGGACGAATTCCGCTTTGGAGCCGTCCGTCGTTCGTGGTCCGTTACACTTCACCGACATGCTGGCGACGTCGGGGATCGACTTTATTCACGTCAGCGGCGATTCGAGTGATAAGCCGTTTCCCGCCGCCAACGGCAGCGGCGTGGCCACGTTTGACTACGACTTGGATGGCCTCCTTGACGTGCTGTTTCTCACTGGCGTGCCGTTTCCGATCGACGAACAGCAGACTAAGTCGGTCAACCGGTGCTATCGCAATCTCGGCGAATGGCGGTTCGAGGATGTCACGGCACAGACTCATTTGGGACACAACGGCTACAGCGCGGGCGTCGCCGTCGGCGATATTGATTCAGACGGTTTTCCCGATGCTTACATCAACTGTTATGGCCGAAACCAGCTTTTCCGAAATCAGGGCGACGGAACGTTTGAAGAGCAGGGGCACTTTGCCGGAGTGGACGACGAAGGCTGGGGAACGAGTGCCGCGTTCCTCGACTACGACAACGATGGCTGTAACGATGGCTGTCTGGACTTGTACGTTTGCAACTACGCACTCTGGACGCCTAAGACGAATCACTATTGCGGTGATGTGGCACGCGGAGTCCGTATCTTTTGCAACCCGACAACTGTCGAACCGGCTCGGCATCGTTTGTTTCGCAGCGAGGGTGATGGCCATTTTCAGGAAGCGTTTGACGACAGCGGATTGGCCACGGTCGCACCGGGACGTGGGCAGGGAGTCGTCGCCGCAGATCTGAATGAGGACGGCCAGATCGATTTGTATGTCGGCAACGACTTGCAACCAAATTATTTGTTCCTAAATCGCGGCGGTGGAAAGTTTGAGAATGTCGCAGAGTTATCCGGCACGGCCCGCGATCATCTTGGCCGAAACCAAGCCAGCATGGGAGTCGATGCGGCGGATGTGAATCGAGATGGCCGATTTGAGTTGTTCGTCACCAATTACGAAGGAGAGCACAATGCCTTTTATCAGAATCTGGGGACCGCTCAATTTCAGGATGTCAGTCATTCGCGAGGTTTGGCCGCTGACAGTCTACCGCACATTGGCTGGGGGACTGTGTTTGCTGATTTTGATCTCGATGGTTGGCCTGATGTGATCGTCACGAACGGCCACACTGACAACAACCTCGATGATTTGGGACGCGACGGCAAATATCTGCAACCGGCCGGTCTCTGGAGAAACACTGCTTCCCGCTTTGCATTTTGTGGCGGAACTGCAGCGGGCGATTACTTTGCGAACGCGCATGTGGGGCGCGGACTGGCCTTGGCCGATCTCGACAATGACGGTGATCCAGATGTACTGATCGCCCACAAAGATTCGCCGCCGGCGCTGCTGCGAAATGATGCCTTGTCGAGTGTTCCGGTTGGCTCGCCGGAGACTTCGAACAAATCAAACAAACGCTGGATTCGAGTGCGGCTCATCGGTACTCGTAGTAACCGAGATGCCGTTGGGGCGGAAGTTACTTGTCCGCTCATGATTCTCGGCTGCTGTTCGCGCTGCAGACCGATCTATCGGACATCCATCTAAAAATCAAATGGCCCTCCGGCGCGATGAGCCAAGTGACTGAGTTGAAGCCGGAACAGACGCTGACGATCATTGAGGTGCCGTGATATCGGGCCGTGTCGAACTGTTTAAGCCTTCGCGGAGAAAAGTGACGAGGTCGTGCTGTTCGTCCTCCGTCAGATGCAACGGGAATCCGGCGCGCAATCGGGGGGCAGCGTTGGCTCGAAAATGGTTGGCCTCTTCCTCGTCGTTGGCCATCAGGTTTTCGATCTTGGGCCGCTCGTTTGGTGGCCAATAATGCGTATCAAAGCCGCCGCGGTTGTAGCGTGCTACGACGTCTTCCAAAGTCACAAAACTGCCGTCATGCATGAACGGCGCATGGCGTCCTACGTCTCGCAGCGTTGGCGTTTTGAAGTGTCCTGAGTCAGCACGGTCGGCAGTGACGGCACTGCGACCGACATCACCCTGATCAGACATCGCCGAGGCCACGCTGGGATGAAATGTGTTGTCGGTAAAATTTGGCCCGGAATGACAGGCGCTGCAGGTTGCCTTCCAGAAAAATAGCGTGTGCCCACGCTTGGCCGAATCTGATAGAGCCGATTGGTCGCCCACCTGATACCGATCGAAAGGGGCGTCTCCGAACAGCAGCGTTCGCTCAAATGCCGCGATTGCTTTGGCGATTAAATCAGGGGAGGGGGCCGATCCGAAAACACGCCGAAACGATTCGCGATATTCGGGATCGTCTCGTAGACGTTCCGCAGCCTCCGCTGGATCGAGATCCATTTCGAGCGGATCGCGAATTGGTTCCAGGGCCTGTTGCTCCAAGGAATCGCCTCGGCCTAACTGACCGATGCGGCCGTCCCAAAACTGAAACGTGTTGTACGCGACATTGATCAATGTCGGCGGATGCCGCCGTCCCGGCTTTCCGTTCACACCCAGCGAAAATTGCTTATCGATGCTGAAAGCGTGCGCTGGATCATGACAACTGGTGCAAGCTAGCGACCGATCGCGTGACAGTCGCTTTTCGAAAAACAACTGCCGACCAAGCTGTATTTTTTCGGGCGTCGGCAAATTGTCGGGCGGATACGAAAACGGCGGCAGACCGAATGGAGGAACGGCACCATTGGGGGGGCTGCTTCCCATCAAAGGACGAAGCCTCATCGACAGCAGGTCGAGTCCAAAACCGCGACGAGATGACCATCAGCGAGACCGCCGTTACCGCGAGGCACACCACTCCCAGCACGAGTCGCATCATTTTCACGATCGCCTCTGTCAGGCCGAAGGCCGGTGCAGAAACAGCAGCCGGATTTTCGTCTTTCGCTCTGCCAAAGAACGTCATTCTTGGAGCGAAAGACCACGCTTATTGATGTTCTGGTTCTCAATCGGGCTTGGTTTTTCCTTCCTTCTTCATGCGTTCGATCATTGCGGGTCCACCGCCATTCGACATCGCCTTCTTCATCGATTCCTGTTGCACTGGGGTCATCTCTGGCGTTGAGACTGCGGGTTTATTCTCTTCCCCACCACATCCCGCGAAGAGCGTCGCCGCCATGATTAAGCTAAGTCCACGAATTTGGTTCCACATGCTTTTTTCCTGTTGTGTTGTGACGAACGGATGTTCGCCGATTCTGAATGGCTACTGCTCGGTGATTTGTTGCCAGTACTTGGCTTCGTCTGGCCGCCGTAACGTCCGATAGAACTCCAAAATTACATCACGGTTTGGCGTTTCGTGAGGGGCCAACAAGGCCTGCTGAAGTCGTTTGCGATGATCCGGGCGGAACATTTGCTGCACCTCAATCGCGTGTTGACGGGTCACATCAGCGAGTTCTTTTTGTCCGGACAAGGCTAAACATGTCGCCTGACGAAATTGACATCGCCAGTCGGCATGGCCAGGCCAGATCGCCAGTGACTTGGCATAGGCCACCGATGCGGCACCGTAATTCCGATGTAGATTCTCCTGCAATAGTCCTGCAGTTTTCCAATAGGCATAACCTTCGCTGAGTCCGGGCCATTGATCGAACGCGGCTGCGGCTTGTTCTAAGCGACCTGACTCGATCAAAACACTTACGAGCGCAAACACAAACAACGGATCGTTCATGACCTGCGGAATGGAGCGTACTTCGTTCACGACATGCAAGGCTTGTTCTAGGTCACCTTCGTCCTGAAACCAGCGTGCAATGGCCGCGTGAATCAGCGGTTCATTGGGCTCGGACTGTCGAAAGGCAATCAGTCGCTTTAATTCCAGGCGTCGCGCGGACTCATCCGGTGAGTTGCGAAACCCCAGCATCTCATCCAGCCTTGCCGTAATGTGCTCGGGATCGTTTTGGCTGAAGAACCAGTCCCGCAAGTAGTCGATTCGCTGCTGGGGCGGACTCAATTCGTAGAGTTGCTGAAAGATCGGTTCGCACAAATCACTCCGGCCGGTCATGTCCAAAATCCGCCAGTGCAGCGAGTGTGCATCCATTGCCTTGGGGTCGATCACCATCGCCCGCTGCAAAATTCGCTCAGCCTGTATCGGCTGCCGCAGCAACAAGAATCGTAGGCGGGCTTCCCGAATGCGTGCCTCTGCGCTCTCGGCAACATCGTCTGGAATGTCCTTCAGCAGGGCCACCGCGCGCTCGGCACTGCTTCGCGACGGCAATGAGTCGTCACGCGCGTACGCCTCCGCCAACATCATTCGTACCGATGCATCGCTGGGATGCCACCACAACAATCGCGACAGCCTGGCGCGTGCCTCTTTCCATTGATTGCGAGTAAGGCAACTTTTGGCCGCAAGGCGTTCGCTTCTGTCCAACCACTTGACCGCACTGATCACGGCAAGCAGCAGCAACGCGAATCCAATAACGACTCGGCGTTGACGGTGCTTCGATTTCGAGATCGAGGTGTCAGGCATTACTCACGACGCATTAAAGACAATTCATTTCGAGACCCATCGGCTCACGGGATTGGTTCGCGGATCACGGGCCTCGGTTCGTCACCCTCCAAAATCATCCAGTAACGATCGCCGGGGAGTTGAGCAAAGACGTCCACTCGGCCCGACGGCCAATAAACCTCGACTTTGTCCGCTTCGGCCGCGTCCTTCAAGCCAAACAGAAATCGGGTATCAGACATTGCCAGATAACTTCCGCCAACCACGACCGGTTGAACCTGCCTTCGGCCACGGGTTGTCACTACCACTCGACCGCCCACTGGAACAACTCGGTTCCGCGTCCGAAGCTGAATTCCTAAGTAATGTCGTCCCGTATCCGTTTCGTTTCGGAGTAGAGTCAACGGCCGATGCAGATTGGCGACCGCCAAGTCTAGATCGCCATCCTCGTCATAGTCTGCTCCGGCCACGCCACGTCCCACGGCTTTCTCGGTGAAACAGGCACCAGCCGTTGCGGACACGTCGTCAAATCGCCCACGACCATCGTTCCGCAATAATTGCGGCGTCATTTCATTCGGCTGCAAATTCGGACCAAGCACATGTCCGTTCGCGACGAACAGATCGATGGCTTCATCGCGATCGAAGTCAAACGCGATAGTACCAAAGCCATTGAACATCATGCTGGTTGCTGCGATCCGCGACCCAAAACTATCATCATGAAACTGCAAGTTTCCCAGGTTGCGATACAGGGTGTTTTTCTGTGAATAAAAGTGTGTCAAGAAAAAGTCTGGGGTCTCGTCACCATCGAAGTCAGCGCAGGCGATCCCCATGCTCGCTTCGACTTGCCCCGCGCCGCTCACCGCACATCCACCATCTACCGCGATGTTGCGATAGATAGGTTGTGTCGCGGGTCTATCTGGTGATGTCCGACTGCGAGTGAACAAGAAATTGGCAGCCATGTCGTTGGCCACGTAAACCTCCGGTAGCAGATCACCGTCCAGATCGACCACGGCCACACTCATGCCTTTTCCGTTTTCGCCAACAAACCCCAATGCGGTTGACGATTCCACGAACTGCCCATCGCCTTGATTCAAGTACAGACGATCGGGGGTTTCGGAGAAACTGCCAGGACCACAATAACCGGCGATTCCGTTGTATTGGCAGACCCGATGGTTCTCGAACGACAGGTCAAGGTAATTCACAACGTATAGGTCTTCGTCTCCGTCCCGATCGGCATCGAACCAGGACGCCCCCGTGCTCCACGATGGATCACCGGTTCCAGACAGTTCGGTCACATCGGCAAATGTGCCGTCACCCCGATTCACAAACAATCTGTTCGGGCCGTAGTTGGTCAAATAAATGTCCAGGAAACCATCCGCGTTGAAGTCGGCAACCGCGACCCCTTGACCGAATTGTTTCAGGCCCACTCCGGCCGCAAGTGACACGTCTTCAAAACTCCCATCACCCTTGTTTCGATACAGACGGGTTATCACGTCCGAGGGCGTTCGCTCCGGATCGGGCCAGCAACACCCATTCGTCACCAGCAAATCGAGCCAGCCGTCGTTATTGAAATCGAGCCAGGCGATGCCCCCGCCCATAACTTCCGGCAAGAAGAACCTTTCGGGGACGGCGTTATTGAAGTAGGTGAAAGTGAGGCCCACATCACTCGCCACGTCCGCAAACCGTGGTCTGATCAAGTTCGGATCCTGACCTTGATCAGTAACGCTTTGTTGATATCGCTCGGACGCAAGGCTGGGAAAATCTTGCGACGTCGAAAACTCTGAAGGAGCTGATTCTGGCTTGCGCTCTTCCAGGCAACCAGCCAGGATCGACAAACCGGTCACAATCACGATGAATAGCTTCGCAAAGTCCATCGGCGAGTTCCGCGCTCCGGTCCACGATTACGGAACTTAAAAATCGTTGACGGGCACACCGCCATTTCGAGTTCCGACGGCGGTCCAAGTTGCCCAACTGATAGTTTGGGAAACAAACCGGATCGCACCATCGCCCATGCAAACATGAACTCCGCCGGTATGGTGGCTCTGCGAAGCAACCATGTTGTTGCCAGACCAGTCCTCAACAGGGCCGTTGTGACAGCTCTTTTCGTTGGGATTCATGGTATGTGTGTACGTCGAGGCTACGCCTCCGAACGACCAACCCCAAGAACTTCCCTTCATGCCGGTTCGGCCCGGGTCAGTGTTAAAAATGGCATTGGCCTGGGTGTAGTTGTTGCACGACTGACGGTTTTGCGCCGGCGTGCCTCCACTGCTCCAATCATGCATTGTCCAACGTGGGTTGTACTGAGTCCCTGGATCAACGGTGATCTCTGCATAAGCAGCGGTTGTACTGAGTCCATCAGTGATATGGGCCGACCTCACGGGGCCTTTGTCGGGATTGGTGCCATTTCCCGGCCACCCAAAGACTGCAGCGAATCCGTTGTGCGCACCACCGCTATTTTGCGTGAATGGTTGCGTACCGTGATTGATTGCGTAATTGAAATTTCCGTTTCCAGCCTTTGTCGAATTCGGCTCAGAAGGACACAGAAACACCGGCAGTCGCAGGCTCATGGACGCAATGTTTGATGAACCAAACCAGCCTCCAGAATCCCACGGAAAGTCACTCGCATTAACCTTCCGATAGGCCGCCTGATTATCCAAGTACGGCAGCATGAAGACCTTGTCACTAAAGGCTCCCTGACGCTCTCCTGTAATCGCATTCCATCCGATAGAGATCGGAAATGCCCGATTGGTATCGTGGTAGTTGTGCATTGCCAATCCGATTTGCTTCAAATTGTTCTTGCACTGCGAGCGTCTGGCTGCTTCACGGGCCTGCTGTACAGCCGGAAGTAACAAGGCAATCAGGATCGCGATGATGGCAATCACCACCAGCAATTCAATCAACGTGAATCCTGATCGGCGCACAACTCGTCGAAGAAATATCAAGGACATCACTGGCTCCACAGTGTTAGGAAAAACCAGTTGGCGCAAAACAAACTCAATAAGTTACTTGCTGGACCAACTGAGCGATAATTTGCGAAATAATCTCACCAGAACAAAAATCATCAGGCAAGCAGAAAGTATTAGCCGCCCAATAAATGGCGTCAATCGGAAGATCGTCTCTGCCGCAATCTTCTTCCAGCCGGAGTGGAGGTCAGCGAGATCATCAATTCGGATTCAGCCCTGTGTCGTTTGGTGCAAATTTCAAAGATTCATCCAATTGGAAATCAAAGTGATTCGCGGCACTTTTCTTCACAGACAATCTCAACGGTGTTTGATCAACTGAGCCGAACTTTGCAGGAATGCGGGGACGGGGTGGCATTTCTCGTGTGTAAGCTTGGACGGTCAATCGATGCGTTCCCACAGATGCTCCAGGGACACCATTTGTTGAAAGGTCAAATCGCCCTTCATCATCAAGTGCCGACAGTGCGGATAATCCTCCACGCGTAGGTATGCTTACGACAAAGCCGTTTGATAGCGGTTTCCCGTCGTACTGGATTTGACCGGTAACCGGAACCAATTCCGGTTCGCGAAGCCAACTCTCCAACAGCCATAAAGTGACCCCCAACACAGCGACCCCTATCGCGAAGAACTGCCAATAGGATTTGCGGATCGCAGGCTTGAGATTGATCTCGGACAAAGCGTGAATTCCTTGAGGTAGACGTAGATGAGTAATACGTAGCTGTGCCTGTTTGGCTGCAAGATGCGTTCGGCTCGGAGCGAACAAGAAATGATTGAGAAGCTCGCTAAAGGTGAGAGCCACTCAAGAGTTTGTTTCAGGGGAGCAACGTCAGCGTCACGCGGCGGACGTCCATGACGGATTGGCCGGGGATTTCCAAGGCACGGAGAGTGAGTGGAGCAGGGCCTTGTTCTAAATGGATGATGCCGAGTTTGAGTGCGCGGAATTCCTTCATCTGTGATTCGCCGTGCGGGCGTGGCAGGGGGCGGTCATGAATCTCAAACGCAAGGATTCTGAACAAAAGAGAGGTTGAGGAAAACATCGCTGGGAGATTCGCATTGGGGTGTTTTGGAAAGATCCTTTTGGGAATGGAGTCCCAGCGATGCACCAGCACTTTACG
>JAPLNX010000388.1 GCA_026400935.1 Planctomycetia bacterium
CAATCGCTTCACACTCTCGCTACTCCACCAACACAAAGGCCCCGGAAGTATTGCCATGAAACGCCGAAGCTGCGGATGGGATTTTGATTACCTGTCGCAAGTCCTAACCGGCAAACGAAGTTAGTGGACGCTGGCCCTGGCATCAATGGTTACCGTTGTTTAAAACTACGTCATAGTCGCTTGCTACTGATGTTATTTTTCCTGCGATTACCATTCGACGAATTCCGCCTGCGTTGTGTATTCCTGTGGTTTACTTTTCTTTTTTCTTAAGGGTAGTCCATGAAACAAAGATTCACGGGGTTTACGCTCATTGAGTTATTGGTGGTTATTGCAATTATCGCAATTTTAATTGCCCTGTTGCTGCCTGCGGTACAACAAGCTCGCGAGGCTGCGAGGCGGTCGCAGTGTCGAAACAATATGAAGCAGCTGGGGACCGCGATACATACATATGAAAGCGACTTTAAGCGGTTGCCTTATGGCGGGTTTTACCAAAACCGAATTAGTCAGAGTTGGCGTACTGCGATCTTCGCACAGATGGATCAACAGCCGTTGTTCAAGAAGCTCGACTTTGGCCAGAATTTTACCGCTCCGTTCGGCGGAAACGCAGTCTTGCAAGGGGTGATCATTTCACCGTTTAGTTGCCCGTCAAGTTCCGCACCCCAGGTTGGTGCGGCAGGGACAGAAACTGGCGGATGGAGTGGCGGTAACCCACAGGTTGCGGAGTATGCCGGTATTGCTGGCGCATACCCAGATCCCGCAGGTCGAGCGAATGCAGTCAGCCAAAGTAACTATGATGGTGGTTATTATGGTGCGAATGGGATATTTAGCCCGCAACTCTGTCGGAAAATGGCTGAAATTGTTGATGGAACATCGGCGACGATTATGCTGGGAGAGATTTCAGGATTTTCATATTCTGGAACAACGCCGATTGATATTCGGTCCGCATACTATGGCGGGTGGTCGGGATTTTGTTGCGGTAATTTTGCGAATCCTTGGGGCGGTGCTCCTGACTCGTGGAGTACTGGAATGACAACTGTTCGATACGGCCTCAATATTCGTGGCACACCGCCAGGTGCGGTTCATTCATGGGAAGCAAATCTTCCAATTCGGTCAGAGCATTCAGGTGGTGCTCATGTAGCAATGGGTGATGCCTCTGTACGTTTTTTGAACCAAATGATCGATCTTTCGACGTTGCGAGCGATCGCGTCCATGAACGATCGAGTGCCGCCTGGGCAATATTAGGATCCAATCCAGCAACGGATAGATTGAGTGTTTGAGCACGTCCTTAGGTGCAGCATCAAACATATTGGCCAATCGATCAACTAGCTCTTTTAGCGATTAGCGGCTTGATCTTACGAAGATTGGTCCTCGAAGAGTCAGTGGATCCTTTCACAATCGTCTAATTCAGCGTTAATTGCGTCGCGAAGCGGTGTCGAAAATCTGGACTCGCGCGAGTCGTTTATTTTTGGATTCAGGAGACGTTTCATGTGTTCCCTTCTAAGAAACGTTTCTTCAATGAACTCGTTTCGCCGTCACGCCTTGTTCTTGTTGGCTGGAGTTGTTTTTATTGGTTGCGGTGGTGGAGAAAAGATTCCTAAGAGTTGTGTGGTCTCTGGGAAGATCACTTATGGTGGTCAGCCAGTTGCAGAGGGAACGATTAGTTTCATGTCCGGGCGACACGTGGGGTCCACTCCATTGATGGCGGACGGCGGGTATTTGATAGGCGAGAACGTTCCTCCTGGGGTCTACACCGTCATTGTCAATCCACCACAGATGACAAAACCGCCGATGATTGGCGAAGCGCCGCAAGAGATGAATTCGTCTAAGAACATTCCAGAAAAGTATCGAGGCGAAGGAACCAGCACGCTCAAGGTGAATTTGAAGGACGGCGAGAACAAATACGATTTCGATTTAAAGTGAGTTGTTTTGTTGGCCATTGAGTGCAAGCCGCAAGTCGGATCCCTTCTTGATGCCTTAGCGTTTAAGGATTGGGTGATGACTGCGGGTCTTCTTATCGACGCACGCGAATCCAATGATCGGTGAAGTGGATTGGAGAATCCAGCTTAACTTTGGGCATATGGCATTCAGTGCAATTGCTCTGAAGCGGTTGTTTGGGACAGTCAGATTGGTCTTTTGTTCGTTGCTGGTGGCACGAGCGGCAGATCTGGTTGACGCTTTCGGGTGTTGGTGCAGTCGGGCGGTGTGGGTCATGGCATGTCATGCAGTCGAATCGCATCGGTTGATCATTTTGGTCACGGCGAGTTTCTTGATCGTTAAAGCAGCGGGTCATCAACAGCCCGACTGATGCGAAGCGGGTTAGTCCAGGATTCATGGGAGAGAGTTCGTCAGCACTCACTTGAAACGGCATACGGTGGCATTCAGCGCATTTGGCAACGGATAGTTTTGGGGTGAGTTCGCTCCATTTGTTGATTCTTGACGTCGTATTACCTAACTCCATTGATCTTGCGTGTTTGTCGGCTCCTGGATGGCACTTCGAACAAAGCACGCCAGGTAAGACTCCTTCAAAATCAATTCGCTTCCCGTGCAATGGAAGTTCGGTCGTGTGGCATCCAAAGCAGCGAATCGCTGCGTCGGGGCGATGACCGTTTCCCGCATCGCCAGTGCGGATGCCAGCCGATTGCGGATGATCAATGGTCAGATCTAAGCCGTGATTGGCGTACCAAGTCACGTGATGTTCGAGCGACTCCGTTTCGCCGTGTTTATTGAGCTTCACGGAGACTGGTGTTTGTGCATGACGCCCCGATCCGAAGAACCAATCGACAGGCAATTCTGTGTTTAGCCGTTGTCCCGAAAGCAACAGCCGTCCGTCGCGATCCGTATATCGAAATTCCGTGGAAAGCTCTCCAACTCGAACGACCTCGCCAGCAAATCTTGATCGGGCTTCGGTGTCATTGGCTGAGCGAAGCGTGTTAGCGTGCGGTGTTGTTAAGAATGCTTCGGTTTGTTTTTGATGGCATACCGCGCAGCGAGCGACCTGTTTGGTGGCGCTTGGGGTTTCTGTGGAGGAGACGCGTATGAAGCGACTTCCGACAACAACCGTCGTGGCGATTGCAAAAGGAATTATTGCGTACAAGAACCAGCGTTTCATGATGACGAATCCGTGGCCGTCTTATAAGGTGCGTGTGATACGCATCAGTGAATTCCTTCGATCAGAGTCAGCTCGCTCGTACCGGTTCTGTTTTTCCAAATTTCAGATTGGTGACCAGGCCAGTGCAACTCCACCTCATCAAGTCGTGTGCCGATAGGAGTTGGAACGATCACTCGTTGGTCATGACAGGCTTGGTAGCTATCGCCGGATGGAATTCGGAGTGTCCAACGAGCCTCACCGATTTTCACACAGACTTTTGCGCCGAGCGGATTTCTTGCTTTCGAGCGGCCGACGAACCGGAGCCGAATTCCTTGTGCGGGATCAGCTTTTGCGGCCGGGATGCCTGAAGCGGCTCGCAAGCTGTCGTTGCGAAGAACTGTCGTGGGCTCAAGCAGTTGTCCGATGACAATGTCCAGGTCTCCGTCGTTGTCGAGATCTCCCCCCGCGATGGCTCTAGAGACATGCTTCTTTTGGAAGTAGCTGCCGGCGCTCTGCGTAACATCAGCAAAGCGGCTGCCCCTTTCGATATTACGAAGCAATTGAGGTTGCATTGCGAACTCATATCCCAGACCAAGTGACGTCAAATCCCATACGTGCCCGTTGCCGATGATCAAGTCAGGGAAAGCATCGTGATCGAAATCGTGAAATAGGACGCCGAAAGCCAACATCTGTCGCGAGGACGCGTCCATGCCGGAAGTCGAGTTGACCGGTCGAAACCCGAGCGATCCTTGGTTTTCGAAAAGGTCGTTGGGTTCATTCAAAAAATTGGTGACGATCAGATCCAGTCGCCCATCTTGGTTGAAGTCAGCACTGCTCACTCCCATTCCGGCTCGAGCGATACCGTCTGAGCCTACTGCAATTCCCAGCTCAAGTGCCTTGTCTTCAAACGTCAGGCCACCTTGATTGATGAAGCAATGATTCTCGTCCGTGTCATTGGCCACGTAGATGTCGAGCAGGCCATCGTCATTAAAGTCTGCGATCGAGACGCCGAGTCCTTTGCCGTGTTCTTTTTGAATTCCCGATTCTTTGCTCCGATCGGCAAAGTTGCCGTCGCCTAAGTTCTCATAAAGCAGGTCAGGCTGAGCTGCTCGACCGAGAGGTCCACAGGTGATTTGCACGGGCGGGCGGTGTTGCGTGAAACAAGGTGCGTCAGTCGGGAGCCAATTCACATAGTTGGCGACATAAAGATCCAAGTCGCCATCTTGGTCCAAGTCAGCGAAGGCCGCGCTTGTTGACCAGCGCGTTGGTGCCGGATTGTTTTCGAGTGCTGTTTCGTGAAACGTTCCGTCGCCGTTGTTGTGCCACATCCAGTTGCGACCGTAGCCAGCGACAAAAAGGTCCGCAAAGCCATCGTTATCAAAGTCGCCCGAAGTGCACCCCATGCCGTAGCCGAACGCCGTCAATCCTGCTTGATTCGTGACGGGAGCGAAGTGGCACTCACCGGTACCGCGATAAAGTTGCTGTGATGCTCCTGCCGCTTCCGCAGTCTTTTGGAAATGCGACCCGTTGGTCAGCAAGATGTCGAGCAATCCATCGCCGTCGTAGTCAAACAGAGCGACTCCTCCACCGTTCTGTTCCGGCATGTAGTGCTCTGGGCTCGGAGCACCGTAGTAGGTGAAGTTAATTCCTGATTCGCTGGTGACGTCAGCAAAGAGAATCGTCGATATTGATTCGTTCTGCTTCGGCAATTGGAACAGCGAGCGATCGTTGGTGGAGTGTTTGTTGCTCTTTGAGGTAGATGTGGTTGACGTGGGCGTTACCTCATTGCTTCCACATCCAGAAATCCCGGACATGGCGAAGAGAGTGATCCAGCACAGCAATTGAAAGCACTGGTGATTCATGGTTTGTGCCGACCTTGCGAGCGTTCGGAGAGTTTCATCGCCAGTGCTCGCCAGCCGCGAGCTTGCGCCGGTCTGCCCCGCGATTCCAAGAGATCCGCAACGGTCTTGCAGTTTTCTGGAGTCGGGTATTCGAGCACTCCTTGAAAGATCAATTCCACCAGTTTCGACTGAACCGTCTCAAGGCGATTGGCTTCACGAAACTTTTCCAGGGCCTCGTCATTTTGCCCAAGTCGTTGTCGGAGCGAACCGCTCAATTGGAGATAGGCGACGTCATCGGGACGCTGTTGCATCGCGTAGTCAATTTGTTCGAGTGCCTCTTTGAATTTGCCCTCGGATTCGTTGATGAGCGATTTCAGAAAGAGCGTGCGATCGTACTCGGCATCCTTCGCAGACAACATCGCCAGCAGCTTGTGAGCTTCACCGAAAGCTCGCTGATCAATACAGAAGTTTGCCGCGGTGAGCAGACAATCGCGATTGGTGGCGGCTATGGCCAAGGCTTCTTGCAGGCGGAGTTGTGCTTCGTCGATGCGTCCTGTTTGCCAATAGCAATTCCCAAGTCGCATCAATACCGTCGCTTGGCCGGGGCGACGTTTATTGGTTTGCTCCAGGAACGCGATTCCCTCGCGCGGTTGTGGCGGTCTCAATTCGGAGTGCAGAGCGTACATCAAAACGGAATGTCGATCTGGAAAGCGATCTAGTTGCGACTCCAAGAATTGTTCGAGTTCGCGGGGCCGAAATCGATTGAAGAGCAGCCAGTGAAGTTGATCGCGCGCCTGTTGAGTATCTGGGTCACGGCGAAGGTAAGCAAGAAAGATTCGTTCCGCTTCTTCGAGTCGCCCCTCATTCATCAGGGCGAGACCGAGATGCGGCTGAGCTTTTATGGCCCATGTAGAATCTTCTGGAAGTGAAAGCCATGCATCGATCGCGTTTGCGAACCGGCCTTCCGTTGTCCAGCAATCCCCCAACAGATAGAGAGCTTCGGGATGCTTCGGCTGGAAGTAGAGTAGACGCTGTAATAAGGCTCGTGCCGATGCTGGCTGCGATCGATCGATTGCAGCTCTTGCGCCGATGAGTGTGGTCTGTTCGTCAGGTCGAATGAGCCACTTTGGAACGAGCCATCCAGTGGCCAACAACGCGAATAAAGCGACCGCCGTTAAGCAGCCCCTCAATCGGTTTGGTTGCGTCGGAGGCTTGTTGGCGAACTCATGGGACATCGTTTAGCGCCATGAACGAGCAGGAAATGTTGGTCACATCATCGGACGCTCAATTCGATCTGCCAAGTCTCCGAATGATTCTGGATTGATTGCCCTGCATGGATTGTCGGACTAACGTGCCGCAGCCAATGGAGTTGGTTTTGTCATTTATCTTCAATCGGAGTAGGCAGCATGTCAGACGTCGTGATCAATACTCGTGAAAATGGGCCGCTCTTGGTGACTGGACCAGCAACGCTCTGCGATCATCTCGGCAACAAGTACGACTTGGCTGGAAAAGAGAGCTTCGCGCTTTGCCGTTGCAACGCCAGCAAGCGACGACCGTTTTGCGATGGCAGCCATAAGACCACGGGTTTTCAAGCCTGCGAAACTGTGCCAGCAAACGCATAGCGTGGCGATGACATCAACGTAGCCCTGTCGCGGAGCGACAGGGCTACGTGTGGCGATCAGCAGCGTTCGATCCCAAACCTTCAGGAGCCTCACATGCTTCGCTCATGGATTCTGTTGGCGTGTTTCATTCTTTCGACCGTCTCAACAGCGAATGCACAACTGCCATCGGAGCAAGATGCGACTGCGATCAACGCGGGACTTATGGATCTGTCGAAGGCTGTTGCTGAGCTGAAGGAGAAGAACAAAGAGGCTCGGCTGGTCGCGGATGTGGAAATCTATGCGAAGGGAGTCGAGTGGGCGTTGCGTCATGAAGAGTTTTATCTTCCGCCGGCACCGAAGGACGGATCAAAGCCGAAAGTCGAACCGAAGTCGAAGTATCCGCAGTACGCGTTGAACGCGATCAAGACCGGGCTGCGACGCGCAAAGGAATTGTCTGCTGGCAAGCCGAGTTGGACGACTCAGGCCGGCAAGACGATTCGAGGATTTGTCTCGCGAGTCGATGGCTCGGCTCAGCCTTATGCGGTGACATTGCCCGAAGGTGCTGGTGCGAGAACCTCGAAGCGTTGGCCGTTGTATGTCGTGTTGCATGGACGTGGTGGCGACCGCAACGAGATTCGTTTCATCGAAGAACATGACGGCAAGCCGGTTCCGAAAGATCAGACGTGGATTCAGCTCGACGTCTTTGGTCGGATTGATAACTCGTATCGTTGGGCGGGAGAGACCGACGTTTTCGAAGCGATGAACGATGTCAAACGGCGCTTCAAGATTGATGATCGTCGAGTCGTGTTGTGGGGCTTCTCAATGGGAGGAGCGGGGAGTTGGCATCTGGGAGTGCATCATCCGGACGAGTGGTGCTCGGTCGGGCCGGGAGCGGGCTTTGTCGATTACTACAAATACCAAGATCGCAAGGAGCCGTTGCCGTCGCCGCAGCATGAGACGCTCAATATTTACGATGCGATTCCGTATGCGCTCAACGCGTTCAACGTTCCGATTTGCACGTATGGCGGAGAACTCGATAAGCAATTGGCGGCGAGCACGCTGATGGTCGAAGCGGCCAAGGCTAAGGAAGTGCCGATCAAGTTCATCATTGGCCCGAAGACCGAGCACAAGTTTCATCCAGACAGCTTCAAAGAATTCATGGCCTTTCATCAGCAGAACGTCGAGCAAGGCCGGCCGACATCGCGGCAACGTCAGGAAATTCGGTTCGTCACGCACACGCTGAAGTACAACCGCTGCGATTGGCTGACGATTGAAGAAATAGACGAACCGTATGACGCGGCGAGTGTTCATGCACGTGTCGGCGATGACGGCGTGGTCCATATTCGGACAGAAAACGTCACCGCATTGCAACTCGCTCGCGATATCGCTGACCGAGTGGAGATCGACGGCAACGAACTGCCGCTGGCGAACGCTGCGGGAGGATTGCTCCCCGGTGTCCTCTATTCTTGGAACGCCGATCATTGGGACGTGTTGGACTACGACAGTTCGCGTGCGTTCTCGGAGAACTCTGGTCTTCACAAGCGACACAACTTGCAAGGCCCAATCGACGACGCGTTCATGGAGCCATTCGTCTGCGTGCTCCCCAGCGGCAAAGCGTGGAACGAGACTCATGCCGCCTGGGCCAAGTGGACTCACGAACGATTTGCTCGCGAGTTCGACAAGTGGTTCCGTGGCGTTGCTCCATCGGTCACGGACAGCGGGTTAACCGACGAAATGATCGCCGACAAAAACCTCGTTTTGTTCGGTGACCCCGGATCGAATGC
>JAPLNX010000570.1 GCA_026400935.1 Planctomycetia bacterium
CCGCAGGATTTCCAGTTGCCGCTCCGTCGCCTCAATCCGCACTGCCTTCCTTGGCATCGCACCACCCTCCGTTAAAGGTGATGCAGTAATGACACAAACTCGCTTTTTATGGAGGATCAATTCTCGGTCGTGGTAGTAGTATGCACCGTCAAACTGCTTCTGGTCCAGGAGCGTTTTTGCTTCGTTGAGTCGCACTTTGGCGAGCACTTGAAAGTCGGTTCTGTTCATGGCACTTCACCTCCACTGCTAACGTCCTCGCCCTATCCCTCCACCGCATACGGCGTCGTCAGGCGGAACTGCGGATGTGTTTCGAGGTATGCGGCGATGCGGTCGGTGCGGGACAGGGCGACGGGGATGAAGTCCACGGCTTGTTGCAGGCGGTCGTTGGGTTCGGCGCAACTGAAGCGGAGGAAGCCGCCGCCGGCTTCGCCGAAGCATTCGCCGCCCAGACACGCGACGCCGAAGTTGTCGTCGGCTCCTTCCAGCAGGTACAGCGCGAGGCCGTGGCTCTTGATGCCCAGACGGTTGCAGATCGGGGCGACGTTCGGGAAGACGTAGAACGTCGCGGTCGGGTCGAGCGTTTTGAAGCCGGGGATCTGGTTCAGGCCGTTCGTCAACAGGACCACCTTCTCGCGGAACTTGGCCATGACGGCGTCACGCTCGGCGGAGTCTCGTTCGAGGGCGGCCTTGCCGGCGAGTTGCACGATGGGGGGCGTGCAGCTCAGCGTCGTGTTGATCATCTTGCTGATCGAGTCCACGATCTCGGCCGACGAGACCGCGAAGCCCAGTCGCCAGCCGCTCATGCTGTAGCTTTTGCTGAACGTGTACGCGGCCACGCACTGCTCCATCATGCCGGGCTGAGCCAGCAGCGAATGATGCTTCCCCTTCCAAACCATGTGGCAATACGGCTCGTCGCTGAGCACCGCGATGTTCTTGCCGCGGATCAGGTCGGCGATCTCACGCAGGTCTTGTTCGGTCTGCACGCCGCCGGTCGGGTTGTGCGGCGAGTTCAAAAAGATTGCCTTCGGCTTCGGATCGTCGCGCAGAAACGCTTCGATGTCCGCGATCGCCGGACGGAATCCGTTCGATTGCTTGAGCGGCTTGAACACCGCGCGAGCGCCTCGTCGCAGAATGTTCGGCGTGTACGTCGGGAAGTACGGACTGAAGACGAGCACTCCATCATTCGGATCGAGGAACGCTTCGCAGAAGAATTGCTCGAAGACTTTCGCACCGGGGCCGACGACGACGTTCTTCGCTTCGGCCGGAATGCCGAATTCTTCGCGGACGAACTTCGCCGCCGCGTCGCGGAACTCCGGCAGTCCAGGCGATGGGCAGTAATGCGACTGGTTGTTCGCGATAGCTTGTGTGCCGCTCAACTTCGCCGACGCGGTGCTGTCGAACGGGCTGTCGCCGATTTCGAGTTCGACGACGTCTTTGCCTTTAGCTTTCAAAGCCTTGGCGACGGCCAGCACGGTGAAGGCGGTTTCGACGGTCAATGATTTCGTGAATTGGCTGAGTTGCAGAGACACGGGTGAAGCTCCTGTTTAGGGTTGAAGGAATGGTGTTGTTAATTGGGGGCGGTTGATTCGCAGCAATTGACCGCTCAGAGAGGGCGACGATGAAACTGTGACATTAATGCGGGCCGCCAGTTGCACGAAGTTCACATCAAACGTGCAAGCGATGATGCCAGAATGTGCTGGTTTTAGCCGATGCAAGCGAAAAAAGTGCTTGCGGTTCAAGGTTAGCAAGGCACGTTGCTCTCCGGTCGCAAAGGCCAGGACTTTTTCATCGGGCCAAGCCTGACCAGCGTGACCGGTTTCCAAAACGTTGAGTACGTCGTAGCCGAGTCGTCGCAGTTCTTCGACCACAGGAAACGGAAAGTTCTCGTTGGAATACAGCCGAGCCATGCGTCATGCCGCTTCGTTGTCGTGGATATCGCGTTCGATTTCTTCGCGATGTGCTCGGTGGTAAGCCCAGGCGTTGACGAGGTCTTCCGCTCGAAGTGTCGGGAAACTTCGCAGCAACTCGCATTCAGACAGTCCTTGATTCCGCGCCTGGACCAAGACCCAAACGGGAACGCGAGAGCGGCTGATGCAGGCTTCGCCACCGCAGACCGCCGGATCAGTATCAATACCCGGAAAGTTGCCGCCCAGATCGCGAGCAACCCATTGCAGGACTTGAGCCTTCTCGCCCGGAGTCAGTCGCGGCAGCAATGCTTCAGCTTCTTGAAGGGTCGGCATGTTTGATCCTCTGCGTTACTTTGCGGCGATCGCTTGTGCCAGCGGTTGCAGGACTTGTTCGACGACGAGTTCTTCAAGCATTTCTTCACAGCGTCCACGCAGTGTTTGCAGTGTTTGCTCGAAAGAGACACCGGGGTCGAGGCTGCCGTATTTTCGGAGCGTGAAGTAGACGCTGATGTTCTCTTCGGGGTACTCACCGCGACGCACGTGATACGCCGTGGTGCGGGTTTCGATCAGTAGTCGCGCTTGGATGCGACAGGTTTCGTCGAGAGTGAGCGTGATCGATGGCTCGTAATTGATGACGCGAGCACCGGGGACTCGCAGCAGACCGTCGATGGCCGGGCAGCCGCCGAGGGCTTCGGCGACAAGTTCGTCGTGGTTGCCTCGATAGGCCATGTCGAATCCCATCATGAAGTCGAGGGCTTCACAATCGAGCGGACTGACCGACAGCATGTAGGGCAGCAGTTCGAGAACTTCCAAGTGTTGTGTGACGGCAATGTCGATTTCGGGCGGGTTACGGAAGCCGCTGCAAACTCGTTTGGCTTCAACCGTCAGAAATCGTTGATGTCCGAGATCCTTGTCATCTTCAAGGACACAATCGCCCGTCTCACGCGTGTAGAAGTTGCGCATTGACGGGTAAGACTTTTGAATTCGCTCAAAGAACCCCAAGATTGTTTCACGAGCGGCCGGTAGCGGCATCTCCGTGCTGAGGTTCATATTGCAGTAGAAATCATCGACGTAGGAGTCGAACGACACCATGTTGAAACCGTCCTGAAAATAGGGACGCTGGAAATCAGCGTCATGTCACGTGAACATCGTTGGCCGGATTCTACGGGTGCGTCAGAAGCAGGTCAAAGAACGGTTCGCCCTGCGAAACCGGGAGGCTCAGATGGATTTACAAGCGTGTGTATTTTCGACACCGATTGGTTGGTTAGGTCTCGCGGGAACCGACAAGCGAGTCTGGCGACTGACGATCGGTCATCGTCGTTCTGAAGATGCGTGGTCTGATTTGCGTCAACACTTTGCGGACGTCTCGTTGACCGAACGAGACTGGAATCCGAAATTGAAGAAAATGCTGGAGCGATTCGCCGCTGGCAAAGTGGTCTCGTTTGCGGATGTCGCCGTTCGAGTAGACCATCGGACGGAATTTCAACAACGAGTTCTCGCGGCGACTCAGGCCATCGGTTTCGGTGAGGCGATCAGTTACGGCAACCTGGCGACTCTGGTCGGTTCGCCGAAAGCTGCACGAGCGGTCGGTGCGGTTATGGCATCGAATCAAATTCCCATCATCATTCCCTGTCATCGAGTTGTCGGCAGCCGAGGTGAACTGACAGGATTTTCTGCTCCGACGGGTCTGGACTTGAAACAACGGTTATTAGATATGGAGCAGACCGCGTTGAAACGAAGTCAAATACAACGACCGGCGTGAGTCGGTTAACGTGACCCAACGACCGTCACACAACAAAAGTTCGATCAGGAGCTATGCCGCATGAGTGATATTGATAAACCAAATTCGACCGAGACAGTGCCGAGTGTTATTTCAGGCGATAAATCGACTCGCAGCGTGCATTGGCTACCGGGCATGGTGATTGCAGGCTTGTATTGGCTTGTTGTGAAGTCGGTGGAATTGTTGGCGGAAAGTAACGTCGTGATATTCATGACGACGTTTATCAGTCCGATGGTCACGGCGGTGTTGTTTCTGTTGGCGTGGTTGGGGTTCAGTAGGCGCCCGTGGAACGAACGCATTTGGGGACTTGTACTTTTTATCGGAACAGCCGCGGCCGCACGGGGACTTGTACATCGCTCGATGGTTTATGGACTAATTCTTTACGCACTGCCGGTGGTCATCACGACGTGGGCGATCTGGGGCTGGGCGACTCGTAGCGTCGCCTCGCTGGGATTGCGCCGAATTACGCTTGCCGTAACGATGGCGCTGAGCTGGTCGTACTTCTGCCTGCTCCGTTTGGATGGGCTTGATGGTGGTATGCAATCGACTTGTCACTGGCGCTGGACTCCAACGGCCGAGGAAAGGTTCTTGGCGAAAGTCAGTCGCAAAACAGAAGAGTCATCGTCCACGAGCGAAACGGTAAACATCGAAATCGTGGCGATGCCGGGCGACTGGTTGGGCTTTCGCGGTCCGCAGCGTGACGGAGTCGTTTCAGGAATCCGGATCGAGACTGATTGGGCCACGAATCCACCGAAACTTGTTTGGAAACAACCGATCGGGCCGGGTTGGTCATCGTTCGCGGTGGTTGGCGGACGGGTCTTCACTCAAGAGCAACGTGGCGAAGATGAGTGCGTGACCTGCTACGACGCCGCAACCGGAGCGGAGTTGTGGTGCCATCGTGATGCAACCCGCTTCTCCGAACCGGTGGCCGGGGCAGGCCCACGCGGTACGCCGCAGTTCGATGAAGGGAAGTTGTTCGCTCAAGGTGCGAACGGGCATTTGATCTGCCTGGATGCAGCAACGGGCAAGCGGTTGTGGTTGGCCGACCCTGCTGCGGATTCAAAAGCACCGACCCCAATTTGGGGATTTTCCGGCTCGCCCTTGGTCGCGGATGGCATTGTTTCGGTGCTTCCTGGCGGACCAAATGGTGCAAGCGTGTTGGGCTATCGTCTGGAAGACGGCCAGTTGGCTTGGAAGGCGGGCGATGGGACTGCCGGATACTGCTCGGTGCATCTGGCCGAGTTATTTGGAACGCCGCTGCTCATCGCGCTGACCAATCAAGGCGTGACCGCTTTGGAACCGGCGTCAGGACGAAGCGTTTGGAAACATGGTTGGGTGTCGGAGCAGGAGATACGAATTGCACAGCCGATGCTCATCGAGAAATCCCGATTGCTGATTCCGACCGGGCAGTCACTTGGTGCGCGATTGATTGATGTCACACGAAACGAAGAACAATGGAAAACTTCCGAGCGTTGGACCTCGAAAGAATTCAAGCCGTACTTCAGCGACTACGTGCAACACGCTAGTTACGCCTATGGCTTCGACAACCTTTTCTGCTGCATTAACCTCACCAACGGAAAGCGGACTTGGAAGAAAGGCCGTTACGGCAGCGGCCAAGTTCTGTTACTTGCCGAGCAAGGTTTGTTGCTCGTGTTGAGCGAAACCGGCGAAGTCGTATTGCTCGAAGCGAACCCGAAATCGCATATCGAACTCGCGAAGTTCCCCGCGATCGAAGGTAAGACGTGGAACCACCCTGCTCTCGTTGGCGATCTACTCTTTGTCCGCAATGGCGAACAGATTGCGTGCTACCGGCTGCCACTGCGTTCTATGGACGAAAAAAATAACCCGCTCTGAAAAAGAGCGGGCTCAGTGAAAAGGTCAGCCGCCAAGAACTCAACTCCGGTTACCAGCGCCGATAGTGATGGTGGCCCCATCCGCCATATCCATAGTTGCTGTAGCCATAGCCTCGAAACCCGGAGCCAACATAGACGGTCGTGCCGGGGCGGTAGTAGGAGTAGCCGTAGGACGGAGCGTAGCCGTACCCGTGGCTGTATTGCGGGTAGCTGTAACCGTAGTTAACCACCGGCGCGTAGGCGTAGGTCGGATAAGCGTACGACTGCGTGTAGCTCGGATGAGGCGTCGAATAGTAAGAATAACTTGGAGCGTAGCTGCTGCTGTACCCTCCGCAACCACATTGAGCCTTCGCTTCTGGCGTTGATGAGAACATCAACGCGCACGCCACGAGCACGACAAGTAGCATCCCTTTTTTCATGATCACACACCCCTTTTGAAGTAGGGCCAAGAAACCGCATCAATGGTCCGCGATTTCTGATGGCCAGATTTTGATTCTTCCGTGTTGGAGTGTACTCAGAACAGGCTCGCTGTCAGCCCATCGGCTGATGGTTTATGCGAAGTTTTCGTACTTCCGTCCTACGCTGTATGAGCAAAGCGGGACGGGATCATCGTGCGATCCGAACGTCTGCCGCGAACAACTCGCGATCCCGTTGGCGTAGGGGTTAAACAATGAAATCGACCGTCTCTTGTGGAAGTGGCTGATCGAATTGAAAGAACTGTTCGAGATCGACAAGAAGCAATGACGTCGCTGTCACAATGAGCGAACTCGCCCCCTTGCAAGTGCGTTTGAGGCTGCGTTTAATCCCCGCACAATTTTGCGGGCTTTTTCGCGGACATTACCGCTAATTGGCGGAACTCAGATCAACTTAGACAAGGGATGAACTTCATGGTGGAGCGGATATGGAATTTTTCAGCGGGGCCAGGAGTGTTGCCAGTGCCGGTTTTGGAAGAGGCTCGTGAAAACCTGTTGTCGCTGGGAGATTCGGGCATCGGCATTTGCGAACACTCGCACCGTGGGAAAGCTTTTCTGGCCGTGTATGAGGAGTGTGAAGCTCTGTGTCGTGAGATTGGAGGCATCTCGTCAGACTACAAAGTGCTGTTCCTGCAAGGAGGTGCTTCATCGCAGTTCGGCATGATCCCGATGAACTTTCTGTCGAGCGATGCGACCGCCGATTACCTCATCACGGGGGCGTGGTCGGAGAAGGCTCAGGAAGAGGCGGTGCGGTTTGGCAAGACGCACATCGCTTGCAGCAGCAAGGATCGCAACTACTGCTACATCCCCAAGACGGTGCAGTGCAGTGGCGACGCGGCCTACGTGCATTACACGTCGAACAACACGATCTTCGGGACGCAGTGGCATCGGATGCCAGAAACCCCCGCAGGTTCGACATTGATTTGCGATGCTAGCAGCGACATCTACAGCCGCTCGATCGACGTCTCGAAGCACGCTCTCATTTATGCGGGAGCCCAGAAGAACCTCGGCCCGTCGGGAGTGACGCTGGTCATCGTCCGCAACGATTTGATCGAGCGCGGCAACAAAGAACTCCCCGCGATGCTGCAGTATCGGACGCATGCCAAAAACGACTCGATGTACAATACGCCGCCGACGTTTGGCATCTATCTGATGGGGCTCGTCTTCAAGTGGATCAAGTCGAACGGCGGGCTTGTCGGTATGGAACAACGCAACCGCGCGAAAGCCGATCGGCTGTATGCGTACCTCGATCAAAGTCGGCTCTTCAAAGCGACCGCCGATAAAGACAGCCGCTCTCAGATGAATGTCACGTTCGTGACCGGCAACGAGGAACTCGATGGCAAGTTCGTGAAAGCCGCGACCGCCGCGAAGTTGGACGGCCTAAAAGGCCACCGCAGCGTCGGCGGCATGAGAGCCAGTATCTACAACGCCTTCCCGATCGAAGGGATCGACGCACTGATTGCCGTGATGAAAGACTTCGAAGAGAAGAACACGTAACGCAGCGTGGAGTATGGGCACTCTTGCCCGTCTGCGTTTGATGACAGTTGATGGTTTAATGACAGTTGATGAAAACAGACGGGCAAAAGTGCCCATCCTCCGACCTACTTCACTGCCTCACACAATTTGGCGAAGAGGCGATCGACTTCTTGGCGGGTCTCTTCGTCCAAGCGGAAGGCAACAGGACCTCGGATGAGCGTGTTAGGAAAGATCCCTTGCTTGTGGAGCAGGTATTTTTCGATGGCTAAAAATCCGTCGAGTCCTGTCTGCAACGCGACAAGGGCGGAGAGAGGCAACGAGATCGAATAGGCTCGCTGTTCGTCACCCGCTTGCAGCGCATGCCAGAGTGCAATGAGGGCCTCGATCAGATCGGCTCCGGGCATCGTGCCGACGATGCCTCGGTGGAAACTGTCAACGAGGGCGATGCCGCCGCTCCCTTCAAAGACGGCGGCTTGGCCGTTGGTCGCGTCGCGCAATTCGGAAAGACGCTGACCGATCGGGACCGCTTCGGGTTTGAAGAGGACTCGCGGATGAAACTCACGCCACATCCGCGCCTGCAAAGCAATCGACATCGGCTTGCCGACGTAGCCGCTGGCGTCTTGCACGATCATTGGGATCATGACCGCTTTGAGCAGTCGTTCGTAATAGCGAAGCTGTTCCTCCTCACCGACGCCGATCGAAATCGGCGGGATCGCCATGAGTGCCGTCGCACCGCAATCAGCGGCGTGTCTCGCGAGCCGTTCCGCCGTGTGAGTGCTCTCCGCGCCGACGCTGATGATGGTCGAACCGCGTGGCCCGGCGAAGACACAAGCAGCCTCCGCGAGTGACTGCCGCTCGTCCGTCGACAACCGCAACGTCTCGGAAACCATCGCCATCACGATCCCGTCCGCACCGCGATCGAATAGCCATTCAATCTCGCGCTGCAAGGTTACGAAGTCGATCGACTCGTCGTCGTGATAAGGGGTCTGAAAAACGGGAAGTACGCCAGAGAGTTTCGGAGTCGTCATGCGGAATACCTTTTTTGTCTGGATTTCATCCGAAGAGCCTGTGAGTTTTTCTAACCGTGGCTCCCGTTTTTTCTCGGGAGTATTTTTCTGGGAGACTTGGCTGTTGGGTTCTGATCGCGGGACTGTCGCAATGCTTGATAAAAATTCACAGCCTCTTCGGATTACATTATGGCCTCATTATGCTGACAGAAAAAATCACTCTGCCAAGATCGAATCATGCCCGCCAATCTGACTCCGCAATACCAACGTCTCGAAGAACAGTACCGCAAAGCTCAATCGCTTCAGGAACGGGCCGACCTGTTGGATGAAATGCTTGCCACGATCCCCAAACATAAGGGGACCGAAAAGCTCCAGGCGGAGCTCAAGACAAAAGTCAAAGAGACGAAGGCTGAACTACAAGCCGAAGCGGCCGCTCCCAAGAAGGGACCGAAAACCTTTCGGTTTCCACGACAAGGCTGCGGCCAAGTGCTCATCGTGGGAGCCCCGAATTCCGGCAAGAGCCGTGTTCTCAAAGAGCTGTCGAAAGCAGACCCCGAAGTTGCCCCTTATCCGTTCACAACTCGCGAACCGCTTCCTGGCATGATGCCGTGGGAAGACATCAATGTGCAGTTGATCGACACGCCACCGATTACTGACGCGCACTTCGAACCGTATTTACTGAACCTCGTTCGTGCTGCCGATGCGGTCGTGCTGACGTTTGACGGCTCGTCTGATGACGCTCCCGAACAGACCGCGGAAGTGTTGAACCAGTTCGCGTCGCGTAAAACGAAACTTGCCGACGTCACCGGCTTTGATGACGATGATTTCTCGATCATTCGCATCAAGTCGCTTCTCGTCGTCACTCGTGGTAACGATCCCGGTTGCGACGACCGTTTAGCATTCTTTCGCGACATGACTAACGTAAATCTCTCGACACTAAGGGTTGATCTCGATGAAGCCACCGCGCGAGAACAACTGCGTGAAGCGATCTATCAATTGTTGGGAGTCATCCGCCTCTACACGAAGAAGCCCGGTAAGCCCGCAGACATGTCCTCACCATTCGTCATCAGAATCGGCGGCACAGTCGAAGACCTCACCGCCGTGATCCACAAAGACTTGGTCGACACACTCAAGTTTGCGAAAGTCTGGGGCAGCAGCGCCCACGACGGCCAATCAGTCGGACGCGATCACGTGCTTCAGGACAAAGACCTTGTGGAGTTGCATGCCTGACCGGGCAAATCATTGTGTGGCAGAAGACTTCAAACGTCTGCGTTGCGAAGTCGATGAAAAATATCAACCAGAGTCCCAATACCTCAAAAAGTTTTCAGACACTATGACCATAGATCTCTTTGCCGAACGAACTGCCGCTATCAATGACGTCGCCCTGTTCGATGTTGGTGACCGCATTCAAATCGAAGTGACAGGGCGTGATCGACTCAAATTCCTGCATAATTTTTGTACGAACGAGATCAAGAAGCTGCCGCCCGGACAAGGTTGTGAAGCGTTTGTGACGAGCATCCAAGGGAAGGCGCTCGGTCACATCTTTGTATTTGCGGAAGCGGAGTCATTGTGGATTGAATCCGTTGCTGGCTCAGCAGCGCCGTTGATTGCCCACTTCGATCGCTATCTCATTACAGAAGATGTGCGGCTGACTGATCGCTCGGCAGACTTCACCGAGTTTCTGCTCACCGGCTCGCGAGCGGCGGCGTTACTCGAACAACTGAGCGTTCCGGTCACTCACTTGCCGTTGAACGGACATACTCAATTCCACGCGGCGGATTTACCGCTTTGCTCAGTACGACGAGTCGATTGGTTGGAAATACCGACATGGCTGTTGTCAGTTGCTCGCTCGAACGCCGATTTAGTACGTCAACGGCTGACTGATGAGGGAGCTGTTCCCGCAGGACAAGAAACGTTTCACGCCCTGCGGATCACTGCCGGATTTCCGTTGTATGGGATCGACATCACCGACGAGCAACTCGTGCAAGAAGTGGCTCGCACATCTCAAGCGATCTCTTTCACGAAGGGCTGTTATTTGGGACAAGAGCCAATTGCTCGCATCGACGCGATGGGTCACGTTAACCGCGAACTTCGTCGGCTGAAATTCGCCAATCACGTCGATACCTTGCCCCTGCCAGGGACGGCGATCTTCAATCAGCGAATGCCGGAAGCGAAGCAAATCGGCCAGATCACTTCGTCGGCGTGGAGTTTGCAATCGCCAGCCGCGAATCATGTCGTGGCCCTCGCTTACATGCGCCGCAGCTTTCTGGCGACAGGTTTGACCGTTGTCGTTGACGATCAAGATGCAGTGGTGAGTTAACAAGCCGCTCTCTAAATCCGATCAAAATCAGCGATTGGTTCGCGAAAGCACCGGCAACGTACCGCGGTGAAATCCTTTAGTACTACAGCTCACGTTTCGATCTCAACCGGCGCGCACTACGCCTGAAAGTGGTGTTTTTGAGCCGCACCGAGTCACGAAAAAAGCAAAACCCTCGGAAAATCGAGGGTTCGCATTTGAGAGATACGCCCAGAGGGATTCGAACCCCCGACCTACGGATTAAAAGTCCGTGGGAAACATCGAGAAAACAAGGGTTTTGCGAGTGTGGTTGCACCATTGGTTGCAACCGATGTGTCTGATGACACCTGCAAGCAACTGACAACGTCTGATGATGTTGACCCGGAATTAGCTCGGCTTATTGCTGCTTGGCCCAAGCTATCTCGCAACCTTCAGCGGGCAATTCTGGCCCTGATCCAAGAGTGACTGGACCGCATTGGCAACGATGTGGTCCGCGTCGTTGCTGGTGATTCATGTCGGACCCAAAAAGGATTCCGAGATGCTTGGAGATTCGATTGAGCTGGAAGAGTGTGTCGGCTCGTTGGCGGCTGCTGGGCCTGACGAAGTTGTTCTTCGCCGGGGTAGCTCGGCAGTGAGTGTGCGAGTCAAACGCCATCTTTGGGAGTTGCATGTCAAAAAGTGTCACCAAGAGGACGTTGACCCGGTGAAGCTGATCCATGCCCTCCTTTTTGAGTTCCAGTTCTCCCGGTCACGGAATTGCCCTGACCTGGGGCGTCGGCTCGTTAAGGCTTTGACCCAATGGCAAGGTGGCAAATCGGGACGGCGTCTCTGCAAACGTAAACGTGTCCGAAAGGGGGCTACGAATGTCGGCAATTGAAACGGCAGATGCCAAGACTCCGCGATTCGTCACAGTCCAAGAGGCGGCTCGGACACTCGCAGTCTGTGACAAAACCATTCTCCGGATGATCAAGTCGAAAGACATCGTGTCGATCAAGGTTGGCAATAGGTGGCGAGTCAACATCGACGACTTCTTGAAAAAAGGAGTGCGGTAGCCATGACGGACATCAATTCGCGCCGGATGCTGACCTGTGGGGAAGTCGCTGTAATTTGCTCAGTGACGTCGCAGGCGGTCCGGGGATGGGTTTCACAAAAGCAACTCAATGCTGTCCGGCTGACATCTCGCGGCCACTTCAGGCTCACTCCAAAAGAGGTCATCCGGTTTTTGAGGAGGCACGGATACATTGTTCCGCCGGACCTGAAGAACTTGGCCGATGCCTGGATGCCCAAAAAGGAGGGCCAGAAATCAAAAGGCCAGAATCTTTAATCGACCCCCGGCGGGGTGGAGATACCGGGTAGTAGTCTAGCCCTGACTTCTAGTGCCACGACCAAGAAATAACCTGCCATTAGATTTGGAGTGCGGCTTGTTGGATTTTTGTGGTGCGGGTGATGCGCCGGTGCGGTGGGCAGAACCGAGCTACGGGCTGCGATTGTGTCGGTTTGCCGGTGTAGGTC
>JAPLNX010000451.1 GCA_026400935.1 Planctomycetia bacterium
CCCGTTGCTCTCCACCCCGTCTCACGACGACGCAGTTACGTTCGGATACAAAGTTCAAACCAACTTCGACGAGGACTTGCACCTCGCAGATTCAATCCACTTGCAAACGCACTAGCCGTCACCGCTCCGCGTGATGAGCCGAACGTCCAACGATATTCCATCGCGTCGCAGCATCCAATCGGCGGCAAAGACGTCTGACTTCATTCATCCTGCTTCGCAAGATTTGGGTCGAATCACGTTCGGCTCGTCACGCGGAGCGATGACGGCTACGTTCGCGCAACCCCGCGCGATACCTCTTCGCGACGCGTCTGGATTTCGGCAATCCATTCGCATTCATCCCCGTCCAGAGATTCATCAGGACTCAGGCTGAACAGCATTTCGGCGGCGACTTCCGCGCGATCCGCGGCCGGCAATTGCAGCGATTGTTCGATTAAGTCTTGGACAGACATTATTTTGACTCCGTCGAGTTCGACATCATCAAGCCACTTGAGACGCTTGAGTTCCATCGTAAATCACCGTTCGTGTCTTCTCGGCTTCTTCTCGGAAAAACCGATTTTCGAGTGCAGACGGCATCACAAGATCGACGGGACGACCGAACAATTCGGCGAGCCGACGACGCAACTCGACGAACCGCGACATCCACCGGCCGAAGTGATAGCCAGCCGGAAACTCGACGAGAAAATCCAAATCGCTATGGCTCGGATCGAACGCCGAGGTGCAGGCGGACCCGAACAGCTCCAACCGCTGCACGCCGAACTCAACGCAAAGCCGTTGCAGCTCGGTTTCATGTTCTGCGATCAGTGGAGACATGATTGTTCTTTGAAAACTCAATCTGGTGGAAGATACCAGCCACGATATCGAGGGCTGCCTCAACGCGAAACTCCAACTTCGCTCCAGAGCCGGTTGGTTGGCCGACAGTTCGCACGACCCGCGAGGTTGCCGTTACTCCGAAGGAGTTGAGTCACCTAGCCCAGGGTTGCCGCGCTTCGCGGCAACCCTGGGAATCGGATTGGCCAAGGATGTTCTACCCCAACGGGGTTGCGTCATCTTCGTTGTCGAAGGCCGCAACCCCTTCGGGGTAGAGGTCCAATTGTGATCTCTCACCCAGGGTAGCCGCGATGCGCGGCAACCCTGGGCTAGGTGACGCAACTCCTTCGGAGTAAGGAAAACGATTGCCGTTTTACGACAAAGTACCGAACCACATGCGAAACTACCGGTCAAAGAAGTTCGAGATTGTCTTGCTTCAAACAAGGATGTTCCCTCATCAGCTCACGCATTTCATCGGTGATTCGGATGGGTGGTCGATGGATTCTCGAAGGCGATCGAATCTTGCAAGGATCGGTTACGCTTTGAATCCGCAATTTCAAGTCTTCGAAAATGCGCCGTGTCGGAAATTCGGCGGTGTCGTAGAGAATCTCGTGATTGTCACGGCCCAGCGAAATCACTCGCGGAAAATTCATCTCCAATCCGAAATAGAAACTCGACATGGTGTCGGTTCTCAGTTTCGTTCCGTCGTAATGCAGCACTGATGGACTCAACGAGATAACCGGCTCGTCGGAGGATAGGAGTTTGAATCTCGTGTCAGGACAGGGCTTCGACGATATCTTTTCCAGAGTTTCCGCCAACCCAATGAAAACCTCTGAAGACGCGCGGGCGGCTTCCTTCGGCGAAACAAGGATTGCTGCGAGAAATCGGTTGTACGCGTCAACGTACTCCGAAACGGAAGTGGAAACGTAATCTGCGTCAACGCGACGATTCGTTGGGACGAGAACAGATCGTGAAGCGTCCAGCACGTCTCTTAGGACTTCCGGACCAACAAAGAACAAATACTTCAACCACCCTCTCCCCGCGCCTAATCCTCCGAAGTATGACATGGTGCGTCGTTCTAATTCTGTGTGAGAGAGAACCAAAGCGGTGCTGACACACCGCACTCCAAATTTACTTGCCATCCAGCTTCAGCAGCTTGATCGCGTTGCCTCGGAAGATTTTGTACTGCACCTCTTCGGGGAGCTTCAGCGAATCGAGCAACTCGAACTGCGGGATTTTTTGTTCGGGCATCAGGACGTCGGTGCCGAACAGCAGTTGGTCAGCGTTGCGGATCAGGAACTCGCGGCCGAAGTCCGGGTCGCGGGCGATCGCTTTTTCGCCACCCGGTTCGGAGAGGTCGCCGTACAGGTTCGGGTATTTTTTCAGCAGCCGGTCGAGTGCTCCGCCGGGGGCGATCTTCTTGGGGACTTCGGGATAGCGGCCGAAGTCCTCGAACGTCGCGTCGCCGGAGATCGAGGCCCAGAAGCCGGCCGCGTGGCCGATCAGCGGCAGCTTCGGAAACGCCTTGAGCACGTTCTCCAACCGCGGCAGGCCAGGCGTGTCCGGGTTGCGAATGTCGTCGAGATGAAACAGGATCGGCAGGCCGACCGCGTCGCACGCCTCGTACAACGCCATCTGCTGCGGAGCGTCGAACCACAACCCGGTCTTGTGCTCGCCCAGCCCGCGGCAGCCGGCGTCTTGATATCGCTTGAGGATGTCGATCATCCCCTTCACGCCACCGACGTGACCGGTCCGCTTGCCCGGCTCGGTGACCGCTCGCGGGTCGAGCGACGCGAACGGAATGATCCGCTCTGGAAATTGCCGGTACGCAGCAATCGCCGTCGTCACCGGCTGCGTGATCGGAGCTGACTCCGGCGAAATCAACGGCAGCACGCACGCCTTCTCAACCTCATGCTGATCCATGAACCGCACGAGCAATTCGGCGGTCAGTTCCTGCCCGAAGTAGAACGCTCCGAGATGCGTGTGGATGTCGATGTACTTGATCTTAGGCGCGGGCTTGTCACTGCCAAACGTAATCGTTCACGGATTCTAAAATGATCTCGCGTTATTTGGGATTTTCTGCGATCAGTAGGTGATGTCGTCGGTCGTCACGGAAGAACTGATTGCGAGACAAACGCCTGAAGCACAGGCGATCATTCGGTTGTTGTTGGC
>JAPLNX010000152.1 GCA_026400935.1 Planctomycetia bacterium
CCGCGCAGGATCGACCGCAACCTCAACCTTTTTTCTCGCCGCCATGCCAGAATGACTCCCTTCCAAGAGGTCTTTCTCCCGGGCGCAAACGCCGTGCCAAACTCAAGTGTCTTTTAAAGTAAGTGCCATTGGGCTAACGCCGCCCGGCTCACGAATAGACTTGTTGTTATTTGCGATTCCTAAGGATGACTGCCATGTCTCGACTCTTCACGGCGACTCTCTGGTTACTGGCCGTCACCTCCTCGCTGATGGTGACGGAAGTTATCCTCGCGGTAGACTCGGTCACACCTCCCGCCAGTCAGCGATTTGCGAGCAAAGAGGCCGACGAGACCCCTAATTTTCAGCAGCATGTTGTGCCATTGCTCAGTCGGTTAGGTTGCAATGGGCGAGCCTGTCATGGTTCGTTTCAAGGACAAGGTGGTTTTCGCCTCTCATTGTTCGGCTACGACTTCAAGTTGGACCACGAAGCGCTGGCGAAGGGTGACAAAGAGAAGGACAAAGAGCCGAGAGTCTTGGTCGATGAAGTGGAAGATAGTCTTGCACTTTTGAAGGCGACTCAAGAAATGCCGCATCGTGGCGGCAAGCGGATGGACATCGATAGTTGGCAATACAATATCTTTCGCAACTGGATTAAAGCAGGTGCGAAAAGCGTCGATGCCGACTCGCCGAAGTTTGTGAAATTGGAAGTAACGCCGAGCGAGATTCAGTTCGTCAAGGATGGCGACGAAACTCAAATCACCGCAGTGGCGGTTTGGTCCGACGGCAAGCGAGAAGACGTCACGCCGCTTTGCCGGTTCAACTCGAACGACGACCTCATAGCTGCGATCGACTCGAACGGTTTGGTTAAATCGGGACAGAGCGGTGACACGCACATCGTCGTGAACTACGACGCGGGAGTGGTCCCGATCCCGATCATCCGCCCCGTTAGCGATAAGACTGGCGACAATTATCCGCAGATTGAGACGACGACGAAGATCGACGAGTTGATCGTGCAAAAGCTCTGCAAACTCGGCATTGAACCTTCGCCGTTGTGCGACGACCACGAGTTCCTCCGCCGAGCGAGTCTCGACCTCGCGGGAACGTTACCATCACCACAAGAAGTTGTCGGTTTTCTCGCAGACACTGACTCGAACAAGCGAGCGAAGAAGATCGACGAACTGCTCGAACGCCCCGGCTATGCCGCTTGGTGGTCAACGAAGTTGTGCGACTACACAGGGAATAACCCGACAAATCTCAACAACGTTGCAGGGAACTTGAGCGGCAATCTGACGCAGGAATGGTACGACTGGGTCTACAAGCGGGTCGCTGAAAACACGGCCTACGACAAGCTCGTCGAAGGAATCGTCACTGCCGTGAGCCGCAATGCCGACGAAAGTTACACCGACTACTGCAAGCGAGTCAGTGCGATGTACGGGCCGGAAAAGAAGGGTTCGTTCGCCGAGTGCGACGGGCTGACTTACTACTGGGGCCGTCGCAATTTCAATACGCCTGACGAACGAGCAATCGGATTTGCCTACACGTTTATGGGTACTCGTATTCAATGCGCTCAATGCCACAAGCACCCGTTCGACCAATGGACTCAGGACGATTTCAAGGAGTTCACAAACTTCTTCAAAGGAACTCGATTCGGCGTTCGAAAAGAAGATCAGGACGATCAACAAGCTCTTTTGAAGGGATTGGGGCTTGATCCCAAGCAAAAGAAGAACGGCAACGACCTGCGCAAAGAACTGCAGAATCACGTGAAGAAAGGGGACGTTGTTCCGGTCGAAGAGTTGTTTGCACTCAAAGCACAATCGGCCTCAGCCAACGCGAAGGAGAAGAAACCGCAAAAGGAAAATCCCAAGAAACCCGGACGTGAAGCTGCTGGACCAACAGCGAAACTTTTAGGAAGCGATGTTGTTCATCTACTCAAGCACGACGACCCGCGAACTCCGCTCATGGCGTGGTTGCGTGATGCGAAAAACCCGTACTTCGCCAAAGCGTTCGTGAACCGCGTCTGGTCAAATTACTTTAACGTGGGCATTGTGCAGCCGGTTGATGACATGAGCCTCGCGAACGCTCCCAGCAACGCTCCGCTTCTCGACTATCTGGCTGAAGGATTCATCGAGCACAACTTCGATATGAAGTGGCTGCACCGCGAAATCTGCAACAGTGCCGCGTATCAACGAAGCTGGAAGCCGAATGAAACGAACAAGCTCGACCAGAAGAATTTTTCACACGCGATACCGCGTCGCCTGCCTGCTGAGATTGCGCTCGATGCACTCAAGCAAGCGACATTGTCCGATACAGAAGCGTCCACTTGGCTTGCCAGCAACAAAGGCCACATGACTTCGATTCCAGGTTCGGTCAGTCAGCGGGGTGGCAAGGGCGGTTCTGACTTCGCACTAACGGTTTTCGGTCGTTCGACTCGCGAGAGCAATTGCGACTGTGACCGTTCGATGGAAGCGAGCCTGCTGCAAACGGTCTACATGCAAAACGACGACCAAGTCTTCGGGATGCTCAACGACAACAAAGGCTGGATTCGTTCGCTGACGCTGACTTCTACAAAGAAGGCAGCTAAAAACGATCCGGCTCGCAGCGATCCCGGCGTCGCTAAGACGAAAGCCGTTCGTCGCAACTTTGAACGATTGGTGGCGAATGCCGAACGAGAACTCAAGCGTGCTCGCAAAGCGGCCAACGAGAAAGAGATCAAAGACCTCGAACAGCGAATCGCGGAACTCAAAGGGAAGCTCCAGAAGAATTCGGAAAATGACGCCCTTGAGTCGCAGCCTCAAGAAGCGGCTCCGACCGAAGTGGTCGGTCTCGCGCCTGACGAAATCATCAAGGCCGCTTATCTCCGGTCTCTCAGCCGTCTGCCGAACAACGAAGAGCTCGAAACTTCGAAGAAATTCCTGACGCAGTCCGAAGACCAAGTGAACGGTGCTCGAGATCTGTTGTGGGCGCTGATCAATACGAAAGAGTTCATTGTGAATCATTAATTCTGCAATCCTACGCGGTGCTGATACACCGCACTCCAAAGTTGAAAGGACAACGCTCATGCCCACGACAATCACTTGCAATGGTGTACGACGACGTGACTTTTTGAAGGCCGGTGTGATCGGCGGGACCGGCCTGACGCTGGCGAACTATTTGAAGTTTGCCGCAGCAGGCGAAGTCGCTCCAAAGACCCAAGCCAGCGCGGCCATCTTTATCAACTTAACTGGCGGTCCTTCGCACATGGACTCGTTCGATTTGAAGCCGGACGTAAAGTCCGAGTTTCGCGGTGAGTTCGATCAAATTCAGACATCGGTCGATGGTATTGAAATTAGCGAGCACCTCCCAAAACTCGCTCAGAACATGCACCTCTTCACGATCTTACGTGGTGTGACGCACACGTTGGGGGCTCACGAACTGGGGACCGAGTATGTCAACGCTGGCAGTCGACCGTTGCCTTCGCTGGAATATCCCGGCTACAGCGCGATCGTCATGAAAGAACTCGGCGGCAACGGCAACATTCCGCCGAACGTGGCGATTCCCGCCAGCCGTCAAAAGACTGGCTATCTTGGGGTGCAATACGCGCCGCTCAACACGGGTGCGACACCAAAGCCAGGCGAGATGTTTTCAGTACGCGGCTTGAAGTTGGCTGGCGGCCTAACGATCGACGCAGTCGAGAAGCGGCAGGCGTTGCTTAAAGACCTGGACGGCGCGTTCCGTGGTTTTGAAGAAACAAATCAATTGGTGAAAGGACTCGACAAGTTCGGCCAGCAAGCACATTCAATGATCACCTCGCCAAAATCGCGCGAGGCATTTGATATCAGCAAAGAGTCACCCAACTTCCAAAAACTGTTCGGCGAGACACCGTTCGATCAAAGCTGTTTGCTGGCGTCGCGTCTGGTGGAAGCAGGGACGCGGTTCGTCACGATCGAGCTCGGCGGCTGGGATACTCATAACGACAATTGGACTCAGTTGCGAAAGAAGCTCCCGGTTCTCGACAGCGGCTTGGCGGGCCTGCTGCAAGGTCTCGACCTGAAGGGCTTGCTCGAAACCACGACCGTGTTCGTCACGGGTGAGTTCGGTCGCACGCCGAAGATCAACACGACTCGTAACGGTCGCGACCATTATCCGCGTTGCATGTTCATGCTCATGGCGGGGGGAGGCGTGAAGAACGGCCAAGTGATCGGTAAGAGCAACGCCGATGCGACCCTACCTGACAGCAAGGGCTTCTCACCCGACGACGTCGCCGCGTCGCTCTTCCACACGCTCGGCATTAACCACACGAAGGAATACCACACCGACACCGGTCGTCCGATCATGATCGTCCGCGACGGCCATGTGATCCCGGAATTGTTTTCGTAGTGTCTCAACCCCTTCTTCGTTTGAGTCACACGAGATCAAATGCGTTTGGGGACCCCAGAACATTCAGGTCTTCATGGGAATGGGGTCATTGTTGGAAATGCCCGCTGGCGACTATTCGTCAATCAAAGCCAGGGTTCGAGGACTTTGGCACAGTGATTTGCCACCAGTCTGAGTTTGCGGATGAGGTAATGGTCAACTGATCGAGCCCAACGCTTGGCGGCTTCACGACAATGTAGGTCGAAATGATTTAGGCACGATCACAACCCGAATCACGTTCTGAACCCTTACGGTGTTAAGCTTTTCGTACAACGGCGACTCTGCGTGTCACGAAAGCTCAACAGACTTCGGAATGTTGAACGGCCCTGGAAACAGAGTTTCCAGGAAAAATTGAGTTTGGCTGGAATCTGATTGAAGTTGGCGAGCGACGTCATCAGCATGTCGCCCATGTTAAACATCTGCGATGCCATTTTGCCGAACACATCGTTGAGTTATCTCGCCTTTCGCGTCGCGTGCCTCGACACGCTTGAGCGGATGGTGCTCGCGAGGCAATTTGATCCGGAAATTTCCGAGGGGATCGGCTTTCTGTCCGAAGTTCCCTTCCTGCGAGCTGTCGCTCCGCAAGTGCAGTTGGATCTGCTCTCTGAAACATGGCAGAAGCACCTGTGCGGCGAAGAAGTCGAATCGACGCTCTTGGACGAAAGCGTAATTTACGCTGTCTCTGAAACAGCGGCTCGCGCCGCAGAACAAGACCGGTCCCAAGTGCGAGCGTGGGCCGAAGCGGGGCCGCGTCGAATCTCGATCTCCTCGAAGGCGAGTCTTCCAGACAAAATTCGGCAGGTGCATCTGTCGCTTCCGAACGAGGGAGACTTCCTGCTCATCAGCCAGTTCGAAGACTTGTCGCCGTTTGAAGGGCTGAGCCTGAAAGCGGAGTTTGGCATGGAACCGACCAAGTGCGAACCAATGTTCGACGTGCTGGGGCGCTGGCACGTGACACCGGGCTTTGCCGGACGCTTGAACGGCTTGCTGACCGATCGCGAGGTCGCTCAAGCGGTCGCTGCCGTTCGCACATTGCGAACCGCGCGAGTTTCGATGCGTCCGCCGATGTGACTTTTCTTTCACGTAAGCCAGTCGTTTGACACTCTCAAAACGGTGGCTTACCGTGCTGCTGTTGGTAGCGTTTGTGATTGTGTGAGGCCACTTCTTCACCGTCCATCATTCCGTTCCTGAACCTTGATTTTGCCATCCGAGAATTGGCACCACGGAGTTTGAAAATGTCGCGTCCTGTCACGTTGTTTACCGGTCAATGGGCTGATCTGAAACTCGAAGATCTCTGCAAGAAGGCAAAGGAGTTCGGTTACGATGGCTTGGAACTCGCGTGCTGGGGTGACCACTTCGAGGTTGATAAAGCCCTCTCCGACGACACGTACTGCGCGAGTAAACGCGATCTGCTGGAGAAGCATGATCTGAAGCTGTTCGCGATCTCGAATCATCTCGTTGGGCAAGCGGTCTTGGACACGATCGACTCGCGGCATAAGGCGATTCTCCCACCGCACGTTTGGGGCGATGGGAATCCAGCGAAGGTCAACGAACGAGCCATCGCAGAAATGAAGAACACCGCGCGAGCTGCTCAAAAGCTCGGAGTGAGTGTGGTTAACGGCTTCACAGGTTCGAGCATTTGGCCGTTCATCTACGACTTCCCGCCGACACCGCGTGAAACGATCGAAGCCGGTTTTCAATTGTTGGCCGATCGTTGGAATCCGATCCTCGATGTCTTCCAAGAATGCGGAGTCAAGTTCGCATTGGAAGTCCATCCGACCGAAATCGCGTTCGACATCTATTCGGCAGAATGGGCCTTGAAGGCACTCGACCGTCGCGAAGAGTTCGGATTCAACTTCGATCCGAGCCATTTGATTTGGCAAGGAGTCGATCCGGCTGAGTTCATTCGCTACTTCCCGGATCGCATTTACCACGTCCACATGAAGGACGCCTCGACAACGTTGAATGGACGCAGCGGTATCAACAGCAGCCACTTGGCGTTCGGTGACCATCGCCGCGGCTGGGACTTCCGCAGTGTCGGCCGCGGTGCGGTTCGCTTCGAAGAAATCATCCGCGCTCTCAACAGCGTTGGCTATGCTGGACCGCTCTCTGTCGAGTGGGAAGACTGCGGCATGGACCGCGAACACGGCGCCCGCGAAGCCTGCCAGTTCTGCAAGAACGTTGACTTCAAGCCCTCGAACCGCCGGTTTGATTCAGCGTTTGAGAAGTAGGTGGTCTGAAATCTCATTCGACAGCCAAATTCAACAGCCCGTCTGCGAACAATCGCAGCGGGCTGTTGCTTTTGTCGAAGGCTTTTCAAGCCGTCAGAAAAACGTCACGTAGATGCTCGACCAGTTTGAAAACCCGGTCTACTTTTGATCGTCTCATTCCGGCAGATAGCCTTCGACGTACTTCATCAAGTCGAGGCAATTCAGTTCGTCCTTGATACCGTCGAGCGTTGGTTCATTCAAGGTGCGGGCGACTTCTTGGACGATGAGATCGGCGAATCGTTTGCGGGCTCGGCTGAGTTGTTTGCGGAAGGCTTCGGGGGTCAATTCTTGACCGCTCATTTCTGAGACTCGTTTGGCGAGCGTGGGCGAATCTTCATCCGGATATTGAGCCGAGACTCGTAGCGCCGTGCAAAAGAGATTATTGGTCGTTCGCTTTTGGTACTTGTCGAGCGACTTCCACGCGGCTTTCAAAATGCACTTGCGCCAGTCGCTCGTCCACTCCAATTGTGAAACATCGGAGACAGGCATTTGCTCCAAGCCCTCGATCGACATCGGCACTTGGTTGCGGCGACAGAGCCAGTGCATGGCGGCGTTGCGCACGATCGTAATGAGGTAGTAACGGAATTTGCCTTTATTGGAGTCTGCGGTGTGAAATCCTTTTTGGATCATCCGCAGCATGAACTCTTGCTCGACTTCCTCCGCGTCATTGGGATCGTGGATCAAAGTGCTGAGGTATTTGCGGATCGCTCGACCGTAACGTTTGACGAAGAGCGTCGGGTTGTTGATCGCCGTCCAACGAGTCGAGATGCGATTGAGCCACACTCTGCGGCTTGAGTCCGAGACCGACGACTCTTCAAGGTGGTTGCTGCCGCTCAGCTTTGGAGTGGGTTCAGCGGGGTTGGAATCCATCGCGTCGGGCCTTGTCGCGAAGAGCAATTTCAAGGTGATGTTGGCGTTCGGGAGAGTAGCCGACTCACGGCCTTTCCAACAACTAACAAGCTGACGAGACCACACGTTGGTTTCGATCACTCGGTCGATCACTCGGTCGATTGCTCGACGGAGTTGCTCGCGACTGAAGTGGTTTCGATTGGCCGTTGTTGATCCCGCAAGGTTTTTGCAAGCCAGCGCCCCCACAGGAAGTAGTGCAGGACCATCATCAGACCAAGCCCCGCCGGAACGAGCACAAACCAGAGTAAATCCGGAATGACAAAAGCCACCAACACGATGAAACTGAAGACGATCGTCAGCACCATTGCGAGCGCGGCGAATGTCGCGTTGTTGCGTTGATCAGAGGAGGTTCGACGTTCCGACATGACTTAGGGTGCTCACTGAGGGATTCCAAAATGATTTTCGAGTTGGATGTGCCGATGTTCGAAACCCTCTTCGAGCGAATCTCGAATCTTCCGCTCGTTGACGAGTAAACCGAGCATCCCGCCGGGTGGTGTGAACTCAATGCGGTCAACGACAGTCACACCGCCGGGTGATGGCCTGAAGAGATGCTCGTGTTCCCAAGCTCCCAGGGGACCGGAAACTTGCCGTTCGACGAATCGCTGCTGTTCTTCCCAAACAGTGATTTCGTGAGAGACGGAGCGAACGACACCATACGCTTGCACGCGAAAATCCATGCGTGCCCCTAACGAAAGTCGCTCTGGCGCGACGTCGAACACCAGCATGATCTGCGGCGGGCTAATCAACCGAATGTTTGCCGGGCGAGCGAGAAACTCGAAAGCCTCGGCTGGCGAGCAGGAGAGTTCAACTTCAACTTCAAAGTGTGCCATGAATGATCTCCGAGATCGTAGGTCAGCCTGTCTAGGCTGACTCGGTGCGCGATCGGCGTTGTGGGAAGCGTCCCGGTCAGCCTGGGAAGACTGACCTACGATTTGTTGAACGGAGCATAGTCGCGAACACGGGTGCCTGTCAGTTGACGGCTCTTTATTTGTGGAAGTCCGTTGTTTGTTGTCCGTTGTTTGTGAAATCATCTCGCGGTTGCAAAATCGTCTCTCTGTGGGCGTCTCGCTCCGATCTTTGGTCATTCTGTTACAGGTTCGTCATGCGATTTCCGTCTGAGCTACTTCGCTGCTGTTGGTTTCTTGCTGGACCGACTGCGAGTGGGAAAAGTGAAGTCGCCGTTGAACTAGCGGAGCGCATACAGACTCAGTTTGGATCAGCGGCAGAGATTGTCTCGCTCGATTCGATGACGCTTTACCGGCGTATGAACATTGGCACGGCGAAACCGTCTGCCCAGCAACTCGCGCGAGTGCCGCACCATTTGTTCGACATACTAGAACCATCGCAAGACTTCAGTGTGGCTGAATACCTCACCGCTGCCGAGCAATGCTGTCGGGAGATTGTGGCTCGCGAACATATCCCGCTCTTCGTCGGCGGCACGGGGTTGTATTTGAGAAGCCTGTTACGCGGGGTCTTTGCCGGCCCACCCGCCAACGAAGCGATTCGCACGCGGTTGGAAGCCGCAGTCGAACGTGATGGTAAAGAGTCGTTGTTTGCTCGATTGCAACAAGTCGATCCTCCAACGGCCGCGCGTCTGCATCCGAATGACGTTCGCCGGGTCATCCGCGCGATTGAAGTGAGCGAAATCACCGGCCAGCCGATGTCCACTCAACACCAAGAAGAGCCACTTCCAGTGAGCGAGCGATCGCGACACGTCTATTGGTTGGAGCCGCCGCGTGACTGGCTCTATCGACGGATCAATGATCGAACGACCGCGATGTTGGCTGCTGGTTGGCTCGACGAAGTGCAATCGCTGTTGAACGAACCGCTGCCATTGGGCCTGACTGCAAGCCAAGCTCTCGGCTACCACGAGCTAATCGAACATCGGCAAGGGCGGCTCACTTTGGAAGATGCCGTCACGCAAATTCAGACGCGGACTCGCCAATTCGCCAAGCGACAACACACGTGGTTTCGAAACCTTGAAGAGTGCTTCGCCGTGCCGATCACTGGCCTCGAAGACGCTGCTGGAATTGCCGAACTCGTTTTGAAAGCGGCTGCCACTTCGTAGCGAAATCACGACGGTATGATCAAATTGATTGCGGCTTCGATATTGCAGAGGATACATCCGCCGAAATGACAACGGCCAAAGCGACAACGATGAATGACGTCCTGGTTCACGCCGAAAAACTCGCGAAAGTTTATGGTGGTCGGATACCAGTGAATGCGTTGTGTGACGCGTCATTTACATTGTGCCGAGGCGAACTCGCGGCCTTACTTGGTAAGTCGGGATCCGGGAAATCGACGCTGCTCAATCTGCTGGCGGGCCTCGATCAGCCTTCGTCGGGCACGCTGGTTGTCGATGGCCTGTCATTGCACTCGTCCAATTCAGCGCAGATGGCAGCTTATCGGTCCGGCACGATCGGAGTCGTGTTTCAGTCATACAACTTGATTCCACATCAGACTGCTCTGCAGAACGTCGAACTGCCGCTGATCTTTTCCGGGCAAGCTCGGGGACAGCGCCAAGAACAAGCGGCAGCGGCTCTCGACGCGGTCGGTTTGAGTGCTCGTGCGAATCACCGACCGACTGAGCTTTCCGGCGGTGAGCAACAGCGAGTTGCCATCGCACGAGCATTGATCAATCGACCGAAGCTGTTACTGGCGGATGAACCGACCGGTAATCTCGATTCGGCGACAGCGGATGAGATCACGGCGTTGCTGAAGAATTATTGCCACGAGCATCAGACATCGGCGCTCATCGTCACGCACGACGAAGGGTTCGCGCGGCGTTTTGCAACGCGCATCCTCCGTATGTCCGACGGATGTTTGCAGGAGGACGCCGCGTGAATCTCTCCGATCTGTTCGGCTTTGCGTTCCATTCGTTGACGCAGCACAAGCTGCGATCCTCGCTCACGCTGCTCGGTGTAATCTTGGGTGCGTTCTTGGTCATCGTCACGATTTCGATCGGCCAAGGAGTTCAAGAAGTGATCCCCCGACTGATGAGAAGAAACGATCAATTACGGCAGATCAGCGTGCAGCCCAACGGAGAACGTGAGAAAGCAGACTTCGTTAAAGAACCGATCGTGGGAGAAATGTCTGATGAGCGACGAGTACGACTCGCCGAAGCGAAAAAGCGACGACACCGTGGTCGTGCGGGCGATCTACTACAACCGATTACCGACGAGCGGTTGGCTGAGTTAGCCGCGATCGAGCATGTCGAGTCTGCGATACCGATCATCGGAGCGAATGTTGAACTGCGACTGCGTGACATCGCCAGCACCGTCTATTGCGTCAGCTCAACGACAGATAATCCCAACATCGCTCGTTCTCTGGTCGCCGGACGTTCGATCTCATCGAACGGTGCGAAAGAAGTACTAATTCATGAGTTCGTGGCCTATGAGTTGGGGTTTCAGAACGAAGCGGACCTCAGCCAACTGTTGGGTTCGACGGTGCAACTGGAGTTCAACTTAGGCGGCTCGTACCTCAGCAGTTTGCTGCAATCGCAACGTGGCGGAAAACAGAAGCCCTCTGCCGAAGAGCAGCAAACATTGGAAGAGGTCATGCGCATGCTGCCCGTCGTGGCCCAGCAACTCAAACTGACTGACAACCTACAACAACTGTTGAAAAAAACGCTCACGTCCTTCGCCGAAAATGAAACCGTCGCCTTGCAGAGTTCCAAAGTCGTGAGCACCGGCGATCTCACGGTCGTAGGGATTTATCGCAGTTCCACTGACGAAGAGCATCGCACTCTACATGAGTACTTCGGACTCAACGATCAAGCGCAGGTTCCCGTAGAAGTGGCTCGCGAGTTGGCTCGGCAGATGCCCGGCTTCGACAAGAACGGATATGGCCAAGTCGTCGTGCGAGTCGATGAGGAACGACACGTCCGCTCGGTCGTTGAGCACCTTCGTTCGCAGAAATATCAGTTTCGTTCGCTGGTCGAAATCGTCGAGCACCTGCAACGGGAATACGGTTTGATGCTCTGGAGTATGACGGCGCTTGGCACAGTCGCATTGTTAATCTCAGCCATCGGAATCACGAACACGATGCTGATGTCGGTCCTTGAACGGACTCGCGAAATCGGCATCATGAAGGCAGTCGGAGCACGCGACGGTCAGATTCAAGCGATCTTTCTGACAGAAGGAGCCTGCATCGGACTAGTCGGTGCGGCGATCGCATTGGTCAGCGCGCGGGGGGCTTCCATGTTCGCCAATTCCTGGATTCAACAGATTGTTTCCCGAGAGGCACATCAGCCCGTGGACGATCAACTCTTCCTCTTTCCGTGGTGGCTGATTGTCGGCATCTTCATCGCCACATTGACGGTCACGTTGCTCGCTGCCTGGATTCCAGCTCGCCGAGCCGCCCGCATTCCGCCGGTTGTCGCGCTGCGTCATGATTGAACGATGCGGGCGTCGATCCCGTGGTAACGGCTGTTTGCAAGTGCTCTCCGAGACATGACTTCGCTCGCGATCAAGGTGCCTTGCTCGCCTTCTAGCAGGCAACCACAATGCCGCCTCACGATGGCTAAGAGATGCCGATGGGACGTAGCCGAGTCACTCCGTGACTGGAAACCTCGAGTCACGGAGTGACTGGTCTACTCTGATTTGCCGAACTTTTTCGTGATGTTCAACCTCAACAAACTCAGTCCTCAACACTTTTTCGGAGCTGCTGCGAAATGTCCGCCTCAACTGGTGCTAAGTCTTCCATCAAGAAAGTTGCAATGTTGTTTTCGGGCGGCCCGGCACCGGCGGCCAACGCAGTGATTTCGACGGCCGCCTCGTCGTTCATCAAGAACGGAATCGAAGTCTTCGGCATGAAGCACGGGTATTCCAGCCTCGTGAAGTTCGGTCCTGACTACGCGATGCAGGATGGTCGCGATTTCATCAAGCTCGATGCGCACCGACTCCGCCGGACTCGTAATACGCAAGGGATCATGATCGGCACGGCTCGCGAAAACCCGGGCAGGGGAGTCGATAGCATCGACGATCTGAACGATGCGACGAAATGTGCGAAGCTGAAAACGGTTTACGACGCGTTTTGCTCACTAGAGATTGACGCACTCGTTTCGATCGGTGGCGACGACACGCTCCGCACCGCGAACAAGATGAAGATGTTTCAGGACACGTTGCCCGCTGGCAGCCGCAAGATTCCGGTTGTGCATGTCCCGAAGACGATCGATAACGACTACAACGGCATCGACTTCACCTTCGGCTTCTTCACTGCTGTTGAAACGATGGCCGCCGAGATTCGCAATCTGCTGGCGGATGCCGAAGCGGGACGAGCGTACTTTATCGTCGAGTCGATGGGTCGCAGTGCGGGCTGGTTGGCTTACGGTGCGGCGATCGCGGGTGAAGCGAGCCTCGTGATGAGCGTCGAGGACTTGGACGAAAACAACACGACGACGGAAGAGTCGATTAATCCGAAGACGGGTGTGAAAGAGACTCGCAAGATCATCAAGTTTGAAGCACTGATCGGCAAAATCGTCGACATGATGCTGTATCGCGAAGAGAAGGAAGGGAAAGAATTCGGCGTCGTGGTGCTGGCCGAAGGACTCGCAGAATTCCTCCCCGCCGATTGCTTGGAAGGTGTCGAATACGACCCGTTCGGCCACATCGCGGCGGCGAGCGTTGATCTCGGCAAACGGATCGCGAAGCTCGTCACGGCAGAATATAAGAAGCGAACCAACGGGCGTTCGCGCAAGGTCAACGGCTTGCAGCTTGGTTACGAAACCCGCTGTGCTCGGCCTCACGCCTTCGACGTCATCCTTGGCAGCCAGTTGGGTGTCGGTGCATATCGAGCACTCGTCGAAGAGGGACTCAACGGCGTGATGATCTCGGTGAAGGGCCAGTTCGACTTGCACTACGTCCGCTTCGATTCGCTCGTCGATCCGAAAGACCTCAAGACCCTCGTCCGCTTCATCGAACGCGACAGCGACTTCTACAAACTCGCCCGCTTCATGGAGACGAACGTCATCGACCAATTAGACAAAGACCGCAGAAAGCAATAAGCGGTTGAGGTCATTCTTGTCCGCGTTTGGAACTTGTTGCGGCCGGTCACCGCAGATCAACTCATACAACGGCTCGCGCGACCTAGTCCCGTGTTAGGCCGCGCGCGGCCTATCACAGCAGCGGTATCCATCAAGTCCGTGACCGCATACTTGATTCCTCGCCCAAAATGAGACAATCTCCCACCCAATTCCAAGTGGCGTCGCAATCAGCCTGACGTGATAGGCCGCGTGCGGCTCACTTAAATGTTCCAATCACAAGAGAACACAATCGTGCGTGTAAACAACAACCATAATTGACACGTCGATTACGCTGTGCGGGTCGCGGCGCGCTCAACCCAAGTTGGAGCGCGCGCCGCACAGCGCAAGGTCAATAATGGTTATTTTTACCACGGGGCGACCGTGACATCTTGCATTGGAACAAAATCGCTCAGGCAGACAGTCGCCGACGAATACCAGTGACCGAAAGCGAGCTTAGACCGGCAACTGCTGCTTAGCTTTTTCACGTTAGGCATCGTGCGTATGCGCCCCGGACAGCTTCAGCCAAATGAACTAGCCCTGAAACCAGCGAACTTTTTCTGGAAAGGGTTCTGGTTCGAGTCACAAAAAAGAAATCCCTCGGTGATTTGTGGTGTTTGAGGATGGTCAACAAATCATCGCATACCAGTCACGGAGGGATTTCGAGTGAACAG
>JAPLNX010000433.1 GCA_026400935.1 Planctomycetia bacterium
GCCAACAACAACCGAATGATCGCCTGTGCTTCAGGCGTTTGTCTCGCAATCAGTTCTTCCGTGACGACTGACGACATCACCTACTGATCGCAGAAAATCCCAAATAACGCGAGATCATTTTAGAATCCGTGAACGATTACCCCTGACACAAGACTCCGATAGCGGAGTCAGTAACATTCATAACCGACAATGTTACGTTTAATGTTCTCAAAACAACTGCGACACTTTCCTGACGTGATGTCAGGCTCATCGTTATGACCGCGAAAAACGCGGTGAGACTTTGACGATGGTGCTTGCTCTCATTGGCGATTGTGGCTGGCTCAGCCCGGCAAAGGGAAATCCACTTAGGGTCGTGGCAGATAAGGCTCGATAGGTAGGTGGCAACCCCAGGTTGCTTCTCACGCGATTTTTGCCGGTTCTGTTCTGTTGAAGATCAACGAACAAAAGACTTGGCACACTCGCGTGATTTGTGGGGGACATTTACCTCACTGCCAACATCCGAGCGATCGCACCATGCTTTCACGGTTCTATCAACGATTCGGACTTCGAGTACTGTTGTTGGCAGCACTGACGTTTCCATTCTTCTATTACCATGGCGAAACAATTTCGTCGAACAATGACATTGAAGCGTGGCTTCCTGAAAACTCAGACGTCCGTGTGGAGTACGAAGAGTTTAAGACGCGGTTTGGTGCCGAAGAAGTAATCCTAATCGGGATGAATCGCAGCCTAGGCGTGAGTTTGATCGAGAGTCTCTGCGGACGGATCGAACGCTTGCCAGGTATTCGCCATTGTTGGTCGCCGGATCGGCTGAGCGAAGTGATGCGAGAGCACTCGGTGACTCAACCCGATATTCAACGACGCCTTGAAGGGATGTTTGTTTCCAAAGATGGTGAGCGTGTTGGTGTCGTGGCGATGCTATCCGAAGCGGGCATCATAGATCGAGCGGGGACGGTTGCCGGAATCCGACAAGTCCTTGAGTACTGTCAACTCACGCATTCGGGAATCAATATCGCCGGAGCGCCGGTGGTCATAGCAGAACTGAATCGTCTCGGCGGGCGTGAGAACAACAAGATCTTCTTCATGATCTCGCTGGCAATCAGCGCGAGCTTGCTCTTTTATCAACTTCAAGACTGGCGGCTGACGGGGATGATCCTCGGCCTGACAGTTCTGGCGATTGAAGTCTCGGTGACCGTGCTCAAGCTCTCTGGCGGTGAGATGAACTTCGTACTCGATGCGCTGCCGGTGATGGTGATGGTCTTCACGCTGGAAGTTTCGGTGCATCTGCTCAACTATTGGCAGAACACTGAAGGTGAACCAGATCGCTTTGACGCAATGCTGCGGCACGCTTTCAAGCCCTGTTTTCTGGCAACTTTCACAACGGCAATTGGACTCTGGTCGCTCTGCTTCAGCCAGTTTATTCCCGTAAGACAGTTCGGTTGGGCCGGCTCCATGGGAAGCATCGTGGCGCTGGTGATCGGCATGGTCTTTACACCGGCAGTGATTGCAGTTTGTCCGCCGCGTAGACGTGAGGCGGCTAACGATAGCGATTGGTTTCACAAGGCCAGCGGTTGGATGCTCGTGAGAAGTCGCCCGATTGTGGCCGTGGGAGTGGTCGCTGTGTTTGGTTTGGCGATCGGTCTGACCTCGTTGCGAGCTTACATTGACCCACTTGCGTTTTTGCCGCCGGACAGCATTGTCTTGCGAGACATGCTCCGCATACGCGCCGATCTGACGAATACCGATACGGTTGAGGCGACGGTTGATTTCGGTCGAGATCCGATGATGGCCGCTTGGCCGTTTGTCAAAAGGTTGGAGTATGTTCGGGGCGTGGAAAATCGAATTGCGAAACATCCCGCCGTCGCACACACGATGTCGTTGGCCTCATTATTTCCGACTAAGATGCCAGAAGGATTTGAACTGACTCAGTTGTTAAATCGCGCCACGAAGCGTCAGCAAGACAATGATTTCTTGGCGGGAGGCGAACAATACTGGCGAATTTCGGCCAACATCACCAAAACTCGGAAGCAATCTCAACAGCGAACGTTCGCCGAGTTATCACAGGAATTCGCGGACGTCCCCAACATCCGATTTACGGGAATCGCGCCTCTGATTGATAAAGCGCAGCACGATATCTACTCCGGCTTCTGGTCGTCGTTCATGTCGGCGTTTTGGATGATCATGCTCGTGATGGTTGTCTCACTACGTTGGCCAATGGCGAGTATCATCGGGATGTTGCCAAATGTCGCACCGATTGCAGTCGTGTTTGGCTTTATGGGCTGGATGAATCTGCCTGTAGACATCGGCATGATGATGTCAGGGAGTATCTCGCTGGGAATCGCAGTGGATGGCGCGTTTCACTTGTTGGTTCGTTACCGAGAGGTTCTGACAGAGAAAAAAGACAAAGCTCAAGCGATTCGAATAGCACTACAAGAGACCGGCCCGCCGATCTTGCAAGCGACGTTGATCATGTCGATCGGCATGTTGGCGTTGACGTTTAGCAGCTTCGGCCCGACTGCATTGTTCGGCTGGTTAATGTGTGCCACGTTGCTGACATCATTGTTGGGTGACCTCGTATTACTGCCATGCTTGCTGGGATTCTTTCATACGCAACGGCTGGCAGAACTTGAACAGGCAGCACAACGTTGCAATGGCGAGAAACTGAAAGGTCCGTATTTCTTACGGCTTCTCCGAAACCGCTACGGATTATCAACTCATCACATCCATGATGACGGCAAGGCGAAGTAATGGATTTCCAACAATTGGTTTGATTGGGTTCGTACTGTGTGGCATTTCAAAGTCTGACGATTACGTAAGTCCTCTTTAGGTTCCAGGTTGTTAGGTTCCGTTTTCAGTGTTGTGCCGACTAACCTTGGTTGTGAATTCAGCCTCTGAGCCTAGAATGCCGAACTTGATCGGACCTCATAATGCTGCGTTTTGATCGATGCTTATTCATTGGGGACGGAGCGTCCGGTCCACGCAACTCACTTCGCAATTCCATCTGAAAAAACACGATGAGTTATCACATTCTTTTGACCGGCGCGACTGGTCTGCTTGGTCGCTATCTTCTTCGTGATCTACTGCTGGCGGATGTTCCTGTCGCAGTCGTTGTGCGAGGAAATCGTCGACACTCCGCTGAAAGCCGCGTCGCGGCTCTCATGGGAACTTGGGAAGATCTGCTGCAACGTGAACTGCCGCGTCCCTACGTTTTAGAAGGGGATATCTGCGAGCCAAATCTCGGCTTAGATGTTTCGGACAAGCATTGGATTGAGAAGAACTGCGACACAGTGTTGCACAACGCGGCGAGCCTCAGCTTTGTCGCCACAAGCGAAGATGGCGAACCGTATCGCTCGAATGTTCGTGGGACGGAAAACGTCCTTGAACTTTGCCGAGACACTGGAATTCATGATTTTCATCATGTCTCAACGGCGTACGTTTGCGGACTGCGACAAGGAACGGTGTTGGAAACAGAATTGGATGTCGGCCAGCAATTCGGTAATCCTTACGAAGAGAGCAAAGTTCAAGCGGAGACTCTCGTTCGCAAAGCTGAGTTCTTAAGCCCTCCAACGATTTTTCGGCCAGCCATTATCGTTGGTGATTCAGTGACCGGATTTACCTCTACGTTTCATGGGTTCTATGCCTGCCTGGAATTGGCTCACCGTCTGATTTCTTCGATGGGCGTGAATGGTTCCAACGTGGTTGGCGATGATAAGACTCGTGTCTCGCTGAACGGGACCGAAACAAAGAATTTCATTCCCGTTGATTGGGTCTCGAAGGTCATTAGCTACGTCGTGACGCACCCGCAACATCACGGGCAGACGTTCCACCTCACGCCGCGTGAACGTGTCACTGCCGTTATGATTCGTGATGTGTTGCGAAACGTCTGCGAATATCCCGGTGCCGAGTTTTCGGGTTACGACAAGCCAATTGACAATCCGACGGAAATCGAGCGTCTCTTCTACGAGCATATCCGCGTTTACAACTCGTACTGGCGCGACGACCCACAGTTCGACACGACCAACTTAGATGCCGCTTGTCCGCATTTGCCTTGTCCCACGATGGATGAAAATCTCCTCCGTATGCTGTCGAGCAAGGCAATGGAAATGGACTTCAAGTGGCGTGATAAGCCAGTCAAACGCGAACAAGTTCCGGCGATGTCCTAGTTGAACGAGGCGTTTGCACGACACCCAAGCACATGAACGGCGCTGGCAGAAACTGCTCACGAATCGTGCCTATATCGATCTCTAATTAATTTTTTTCGTGCTCGCGAGCGGTCAATCTTTGCCTCAACAGGGAGGCACGCGCGATGTTGCGATCAGCAGATTCTAGCGGCTTCTTACGGACCTTTTGCAGGTGAGCCGGCTGAGTCAGGATTAACAGTTCGTTGATCGCCGGGATCTGCAACTCATCGAGCAGGCCGAGATTTATGCCCATGCGGACGCTCGACAACAAATGCAGCGTCTCTTCGGTAGTAATAGTCTGGGCACTGCTAAGGATACCGAAGGCTCGCGCGATTTGATCGTGCAGCCCTTCACGGCTCTCGCGAAGCAGGGACTCGCGGGCACGCCGTTCGTATTTCAAGATTGACGGGATCACTTCTTTGATCGTCTTGATCAAGTCTTCTTCGCTGCGACCAAGCGTGACTTGATTTGAAATCTGATAGAAGTCCCCCATCGCTTGGCTTCCCTCACCGTAGAGGCCACGCACCGCCAAACGGAGCTTTTGCAATGCTTGAAATACTTTCTGAATGTCTTTGGTCAGGACCAAGCCAGGGAGATGCAACATCACACTGACGCGAATACCGGTCCCAACGTTCGTAGGACAAGCGGTGAGGTATCCGAGTCGCTCGTCGAACGCGAAAGAAATTTCTTGTTCCAGCAAATCGTCAACGCGGTTGATCTCTGCCCAACAGTCGTCGAGAGCAAATCCGCTGTGAATGACCTGCATCCGCACGTGATCTTCTTCGTTAATCATCACGCTGATGTCCTCTGCGTCGCTGATCCCAACACCACGGGGACCGGCGCTTTCAGAAAGTTCGCGGCTAATGAGTTGTCGCTCTACGAGAAACTGGCGGTCCAGCGCGTTGAGATCGCTGACACGGATGTAGTTCAGTTTTTGCCGTTGCGACAACGCCATCATCCGCTCGGAGAGTAGCGTCTCGATTTCCAATTTTGCGGCGTCGTCGGCTCGATTGGGAAAGGGGAACTCTGACAGATTGCGAGCCAGCCGAATGCGGCTCGACATCACGATGTCTGAGTCTGGTCCCGTGCCACGCAGCCATTCGCCGCAATGTTGAGCAAGCGAGTCCAGGTCCACGATACGTCTCCTTGACTGTGGTTACGACGCGGTGATCCTCGCGCCAAATCAAATCAACTAAGCCATTCAGGCTGTTGTTTGGGTTCTAATACGGCTTTCAATCTGCTGAATCTCGTCACGCAGTGCCGCCGCTTTTTCGTAAGCTTCGTCCTTTACAGCGACTTGAAGTTCGCTCCGAAGCTTGATCAATCGGAAGTGATCTTGGTTGGCTTCGCCAGTCTGAAGTGGGACTTTCCCGCAGTGTTGAGCCCCATCGTGAATGTTCTCGAGAAGCTGATTCAATTCGGTCTCGAACACTTCGTAATCGTGAGGGCAGCCCAAGCGGCCTTGGCTACGAAACTGCCGGAAGGTGATTCCACAGTGCGGACAGGCCAGTTCGTCAGACGCCTCAAGTTCCTCGACATTCATGTCTGGGCTGGAGTCTTCGCTGTCCGGGTTCCCTTGTGCGAGATACTTTTGCGCGCAGACTTCGCACAAATGCAACTGCTGCACTTCACCTTTGCGAATCTCTGTGATGTGCAGAGTAGCAGGCTTGGAACAGCGACGGCATTTCTTCATGATGTTCGCTCACGTGACTCGCCGCCAAAGTAATCCGTTATGCGGCGGTTGGATTCTAGTGGTCACATTGGGTTGGTCAAACCCCGCAGGAAAAGTTGAGCAACCTGCCGAAGAAGTTGCGACTAAGGAAGTTGAATGACGAACTTTGAACATTCATCAGTGCCGCATTCGTCACGCGTTGATCGACGGTCGTTATTATCTTCTCGCTCTGTAGTCCCGTATTACAAGTTTCCGTGAGGTTCGCTTCATGATTCGACATCGTCCCGACTTTGAGACCTTCTGCCGCATGGCCGAACAAGGGGATTTGATTCCAGTCTATCGACAGCTTGTCGCCGACACGCTGACTCCCGTCACTGCGTTTGGCAAGTTGCAGTCGGGTGCGTGTGCTTTTCTGTTTGAAAGCGTCGTTGGAGGAGAAAAGATCGGTCGCTACAGCTTCGTCGGCACCGATCCATTTTTGCGGTTCGATGCTTTCGATCACGAGGTGCGAATCTCGTCGTGCGACACTGACGGTAAGCTGGGGTCTGAGACAGTTCACACGGTGGCCGATCCGCTCAAAGAACTGGAAACACTCATCGCCGGTTACCGAGCGGCCCCGCATCCGAAGCTCCCAAGGTTTTGCGGCGGAGCCGTCGGCTACACCGGTTATGACATCGTCCGCTACGCCGAACGCTTGCCGAACGCTCCCCATGACGATCGCAAGCTCCCTGATATGTCGTTTGCGTTTTACGACCGCATGGTGATCTTCGACCACGTGCAGAAGACAATCTTGGTCGTTGCCCACGCCCGCGTAGTGCAAGCTGCCAGCTTGCCACACTCTTCTTCCTCTTCTGGCGATGCTTCATCAGTCCGCGATGGCGAAAAGATGCAAGCTAGCAGCTTGCACTACGAGCACCTGCGTGCTGCTTATGATGCTGCGTGCGACCGAGTCGATGAAACCTGCCAACAATTGCAGCAAGGAACCGTCGAACTACCGCTGACGGACATCGACCTCGCGGGTGATCCGCAGGTCGCTTACACCGCGAATTTCACGCAGCCGGAGTTTGAGTCTGCTGTTCGTAAATGTAAAGAATACATTGCGGCAGGCGACATTTTCCAAGTTGTGATCAGCCAGCGGCTGCAGTTGGAAACGAAAGCCTCGGCCTTCGATATCTATCGCGCATTACGAGTTGTGAATCCGAGTCCCTTCATGTTCTTGCTGAAGACCCCGCACACGACGCTCGTCGGCAGTTCGCCGGAAATCATGGTGCGAGTTGTGAACGGCGAAGTGACGATCCGCCCGCTCGCCGGAACTCGAAAGCGTGGCGAAACCGAAGATGACGACCGCCGACTCGCCGAAGAGTTGCTCGCCGACCCGAAGGAGCGAGCCGAGCACGTCATGTTGGTTGATCTCGCCCGTAACGACGTTGGCCGAGTCGCCCAATACCGCACCGTGAAGCTCAGCGACGTTATGGTGGTCGAGAAATATAGCCACGTCATGCACATCACATCGAACGTGCAAGGACAACTCAATCCGGGCCTCACCGCACTCGACGCTCTACGCGCCGGCCTGCCAGCGGGAACAGTTTCCGGTGCTCCCAAAGTTCGCGCGATGGAAATCATCGACGAAGTCGAACGAACCCGCCGCGGCCCCTACGCCGGAGCGGTCGGCTACATCGACTTCACCGGCAACATGGATACCTGCATCGCACTTCGGACTCTGGTCATGCAAGGTCAAACAGCCTACGTCCAAGCTGGTGCCGGAATTGTCATGGATAGTATCCCGGAAAACGAATACCACGAAACGCTCAACAAGGCGAAAGGGCTCTTGAAAGCGATCGACGTCGCCGAGAATCAGTTGTGATCGACAGGCTCGCCGAAGTGAGGCTTGCGGGCCAACTGATTGCTGTTTGGCAGCGGATAAAATTCTAACGACCTCGGTCACCGTTCAGTGAATGCCTTATTTCTTTTCGAGTTTGTCGAGCTCAAAATCGAAAGCGTTCGAGCCAACTTTGAGTTCGCGCACAATCTTGCTTCCGTCCAGGGTATGGAATTGTTCGGGGATTTCTTTTGGCGGCGGAGCCTTCTTGGTTTTCCCCATCATCGCGTCCTGGTACTCCGCTGTGCCCGGTTTTGCCGGTGGAGGTTCCGGAGGACGAATCATGACTTGATAGCGTCCGGCTGGTAGTCCGACCGACTGGGATGATGCGGCTAACGAGTACTTTCCCGATGCGTCAACTTTGCCCGAACCAGTGACCGATTTGTCGATCGAATAGAAGACGACCATGCTATCTGGTGGAACGGGTTTCCCGTCATAGGTCACGCTTCCGGAAACGGACGCCTGCGGCCCGGTTGGAGCCTCTTCTCTAGCACACCCCGTTGTGGCCAAGAGAAGGAAGCAAATTCCAAAAGCCAATTGATGTTTGCCAAAGATTGTTTTCATAGTCATCAAAATCATCAGAATTTAGAAATAAAGAGTTGCGTACCGAACTGGAATGCCAACAGGACTCGTCCGTAGGTGTCGCACAAGTCCTGTTGGTGAAACCCACAAGTGATTCCCTACATCTCGCCGAGTGGCTGCCCATCATCGCGAGTGCAGAGACGCCGAAGCATGAGCATATCGACATTGTTGTTAATGAAGCGGATGGTGCCGTCTCCCAGCAATCCATGAGCACCACCAGAGTGGGCTGAATTCATAGGCAGGTTAATACCAAAGTTATCTCCGATTCCCGGAGTTGTATTGATGTCGGCCGGATAGTTGGGAGCATATCGGACGGTCATCAAGTTGAATTGCCGATCAAACATGCATCCAACGCACGCTTCAATCCGAGTCAGGTTCGGGCTGCCCATGGTGACACCGTGAGTTCCGTTGACCTGCGCGATCCTTTGCCCACCGAGCGCAATGGGATTGGTGAAAACGAAGTTCGAGTGCTCGCCCACAACGAGGACGTTCGACAAACCATCTTTGAAGGACGCGAGCCTCCTGGCTTCCAAGGGCCCAAATGCCCCGCCAGAAGTGATGACGCCTAATCCTTGCATGCCGCCACAACAACCACAGCAATTAGCATTGCGGCCAGACTGGTTGGTAAAGCCATTGCCGTCGGTTGCCCCCATAATCCCGAAGTAGTGGGGGTTCGGAATTACGAAATTGCCAGCATTACGGGATAACTCCATGGGGCTCGACGGACACCAAACCCACGCGGGGCGAGCATCAGCCCAAGCACCGCCGTTTTGATTGCCTGCCGGATCGCCGCTCCAAGCCCAGCCTGGATGTGCTCCGCTGAAAGTTAGCTTCTTAAAGAGAGGAGCAGAGTCAACGAACGGAAGAATTCGGCTGTACCAAGACAGTCCCCATCCCCCTACACTCGTTGCAATGTTTCCCGGCGGGAGTAAACCACTTGAGACGTCGGCGTAGTTGTGTAACGCCAATCCGATCTGTTTCAGATTATTCTTGCATTGAGAACGCCGAGCCGCTTCGCGAGCCTGCTGTACAGCAGGCAAAAGTAGGGCGATTAAGATCGCAATAATGGCAATCACCACCAATAACTCAATCAGAGTAAAACCTCGACGGCGCATGACGAATCTCCGAAAAAAGTAAAATCACCAAAATAAAACAATGGTGCGAGAATACTCACCTACTTCCGAAACTCAATTCAAAACGGTGGTGACGACTTCCGACGCGATACCGGTAGCATGTGGCGTTCTACGCTCAAAGGCGAGATCTCAACAAACAAGAATTGATGTATCGGGTAATTTATCAGGGATTCGTGAAGGCC
>JAPLNX010000476.1 GCA_026400935.1 Planctomycetia bacterium
AGGATTTCCAGTTGCCGCTCCGTCGCCTCAATCCGCACTGCCTTCCTTGGCATCGCACCACCCTCCGTTAAAGGTGATGCAGTAATGACACAAACTCGCTTTTTATGGAGGATCAATTCTCGGTCGTGGTACTAGCGCGATCGCGAGTTCGTCTGTCATGAAAGTCCTTACTTGCTCAAACGAAGCGTCACTTCAATTTAGCCCGCAATCCGACAACCCCACCGAGCTTGCCTCAGTGGTTACCGGGCTTTTGCACTACGTATCGCTGATTTCAAACTCGCGTAGTACAGAAGCCAGAATCCACCGAGACAAGCTCGGTGGGGTTTGGGACTGTCGCTTGTTTGAGGATTCGCTCGTCACCGCTTCTCAAGTTCTACGACCACCAACTTCAACTTTCCTCCCGCAGGGCGTTCCATGAAGTCGTGTGTTTCAACTTCCACGCGCACCGGCGATTCAAACTCGCGATGTATCAACGACCGAATTTGCTCGGCATGATTCGGTGTCCAAGTTTTGTCCGGCACGATGCGAACGATGAAGTGATCGACCTCGCGTTGAATGATTTGAAACTGGTGGCACCCTCCGATTTTGCGAACACCTATATTGACTCCCATTGAAGAGTGACGCCGCCCATCGGGAAGAAAGAAGAGCGGATGGCGTCGTCCTTCGACGTGTTGCCACAAGGGCAATCCTCGCCCACACGGACATGATCCCAGCCCGAGCGTGACTTCGTCGAGCATCTCATATCGCAGAAACGGATTCACGAAGTTGGTCAGGCTTGTGATCACTAGTCGGCCGGTTTGGCCCGGCTGACAAGGTCGATCATCGGCATCGAGCACCTCGGTCAAAACATTTTCGGCGTGGACGTGCAGGCCATCTCCGAGCGGGCAGGGGGACGCCATATAGCCGGCTTCTGTTGTGCTGTAGAGATTTTTCACGGGGACGCCGAAAGCCGTCTCGATCCGCTGTCGGACATCGAGCGGTAACGACTCACCGATCGCTTGAATGGCTTTGAGTTCCGGAATTCGTCGGCCACTTTCCCGCAACAGCCCCGCCAAGAAATCCAAGTTCGACGGCATGCTCAACAGGTAGTTCGGCTGAATTCGTTCGATCCATTCCAACTGCAAGCGTGGGTCTTGCCGAATATCCATACCGAACGCGGGACCGTTCTCGATCAGGTAGAGGCCAAGCTGTCCCCAAACTTTGGACGAGCTACCCACCAGTAACTTCTGCAATTGTTCGGGCGACTTGGCCATCAAGCGAATCGCAGCCAAGCGTCCGCGTGGATCAATACCGCTCCATTCCAGGTCTCGCAGATAAAATGCATTCCACCACAGCCCATCGCGATTCGTCTTACGAACCATGATCGGCACGCCACTCGTGCCGGACGTGTAATCGCTCGACACCTCTTTCATCCCCGCAGGCAATTGCGTTGTGTGAAGCTCAGCCGCATGTTGCTGATAAAGCTCGCGAGTCAAAAACGGAAACTGCCGAAAGTCAGCCATGCACTCAATCGGTCGCGACAGAACTCCCGCTTCCGACAGCACTCGCCGGTAGTAAGGGACATGCTCAGCACAATGCTGCACGAGCATTCGGACTTGCTGAAGCTGACCCAGCTCCAACTCATCAGGGCTGAGCCACTGTGTCCGATCGAGTTCCCGATAAGCGGCCCAAATCTGACTCAGCTCAGGCGTCGGAACCGCCGGCCATGCAGTCCCAACGGGTGTGCGAAGTTGAAAGAAGGGTGACGCAGTATCGCGTTTGGTGTGAGTTAATGATTGCGACACGGCTAAGCATTCTCCGCAAATTTGTGAGCAATCTAAGTTTTTAGAAATGAAGAACAGGTCTCGGCATACCGTCTGCAATGTGATACCAACCCGACCTCACGGATCGGTTGGGGCCGGTTCGGGAGGAACAACATCGCGGATTCACGGGAAATAATCGACTCTTGCGGCGGAGCCAAGAGAGTCGCTTTGTAAGAAGTTCCAAAACCGCATTGTCATTATTGCCAGCCAACCATTCTTTAAAGCCAGGCAGGGAGGCCTGACATGTCTATGGTCGCTTGGTGTCTGTTGTCGTTGACGCTCGGTGCTGCCGAGCCGGAAGCGATCGTTTTGGAATTCACCGCGCCGTCGCGATGTCCTCCATGCCAACAAGTTGCTCCGGTGGTCTCGCGACTGCAACGCGAAGGCTTCCCAATTCGAGCAATCGATGTCGACACGAATCCCCGTGCGGCAGATCCGTATCACCTACAAGCGGTCCCGACATTCGTGCTGCTAATCGCTGGCCGCGAGGCTGATCGGTTTGAAGGGAAGCCGTCCGAAGCCGAACTTCGTCGCATGTGCGAACGAGCTCGAATGGCGAACGTCTCGACGGAACGAGCCGATCAAACACACGAAGAGCCTGCCGATGTGACGTCGAAAAATATCCCGCCGAAGACCGAGTCTGCCCGATCACAACCGCAGCCCAATAAACAGCCGCCTGCTCCACCAGCGAAGGCACTCGTAAAAGACAAAGAGAATGAAGCCCCGAAAGAGAATGCTGCACCATCGCGACCTGCTGCATCAGCATCCAATCTCCCGATCATTCGCGCCAGGCACGATGACAACCCGAATCTGCCTCCCGCCAACAGCACCAATCCGCTGCATCTGTGCGTGCGCATTCGCGTCAAAGATTCGCTCGGCATGAATTTTGGATCGGGCACGATCATCGACAGCCGCGAAGGTCGGACCATTATCCTGACCTGCGGGCATATCTTTCGAAAACTCGACGATCGCTCGGTGATCGACGTCGATGTCTTCACGGGAACCAAACACGAAACGTTCGTCGCACGCTTAATTAAGCACAACTTGGAAGCGGATGTCGGACTGATTGCGATTCCGACCGCTCGTCCATTACCTGCTGCTATCGTGTCGGGTCTCGCGACCGCCGCGACCGAAAACCAACACGTCTTCAGTGTCGGATGCAGCGGAGGGGATTCGCCCACGAAGCGACAACATCGAGTCACTTCCCTCAATCGTTACCTCGGCCCCGACAACATCGAATGCACTGACGTGCCAGTCCAAGGCCGCTCCGGTGGCGGACTGTTTGACACCGACAGTCGCTTGGTCGGAGTCTGTATCGCTGCCGACCAACGCGATCAACGCGGACTCTACGCGGGCTTGAAGCCGATTCACGAATTGCTCAATCAATCTCAACTCGCCCATCTGCATCCACAAGCACAACCTCGACCCGAAGCGAACCTGCCAGTCGAGGACTCGCCGTCAGCAGCAGTCGCTCAAGCTGCCAGCACTCAGCAATCGCCGCGACCCGAAGTTTCTGAAGAAGTTCCGTTCTCCGAGAACGAAACGCCGGAGTCTCCTTTCTCGATCGCGAAAAATTCGGCATCGCCAACGACCGCTGACACATTAAAACTCTCTGCCGCCGATCGTGCGCTTTTGAGTGCCGATGACGTTGGGCAGCCGCCGCTGACAACATCCGCCGAACTCCAGTCAGCTCTCGAACAATCCGGTGAATCCGAAGTGGTCTGTATCATTCGACCGCTGAAGAACCCGCGTGCTACCAGCCGAGTGGTCATCATCAACCGCGCGAGCACGAAGTTCCTGTCACAACTCAACGGTGAACTCGATCAACAAGCGAAGCCGACATCAGCCGTCGTGCGACAAGCCAAGTATCCGACGGAGATTAGACCGTACCGCCGAGCGAAGTAACAACCGTAGCACAGGCGGCGCTCACTAAACCCCACCGAGCTTGTCTCATTGGTCTCTACACAATTCGGTGGCTGTGGTATGGATCATAGGATGGAATCAAGATACGTCTGAAGGATGCACGGTTGTCGAAGCGTTGTGTGGAGCTTGTACGGCGGCATTGTGATGCA
>JAPLNX010000013.1 GCA_026400935.1 Planctomycetia bacterium
GCCCGTTTCCACCGAGGCAAGCTCGGTGGGGTTTGTGTCGTCATTATCGCTTCGCGGTATCGCCTTCCGTTTGTTGCACTGCTCGATTTCACCGGAGGGCTGACGCCGCCCCGATCGCCTGGTTCGTCGTGCTGCGGCTTGTCGCGCGGTTTCTCTTTGTCACGAGTCGCCACCTTTGATCCCGGTTGCAACTTGTCGAGCCCTTCGGTGACGACGATCTCGCCGGCAGACAAGCCGGAGCGGATCGAAGTCTCGGAACCTTCCGTCGGCCCGATCTCGATGTTGCGCAGTTCGACCGTTTCATCTGACTGAACGACATACACGAAGGTTGAACTCGGGCCGCGTTGCACGGCGGCGGACGGCACGGTCAGGGCGTTGCGCTGCGTTCCGACCAGCAGGCGGGCGTTGACGAATTGATTCGGGAAGAGGCTGCTGTCTTCGTTCTCGAACACCGCTTTCAAGCGGACGGTGCCGGTGGTCGGATCGACTTGATTGTCGATCGCCACGAGCTTGCCCGCCGCCAGTTTCGTTTTGAAATCGCGATCGAACGCGTCAACCGCGAGTGATTCACCGACGCGCATTTCTTTCTGCACGCGGATGATGTCATCCTGCGGAATCGTGAACAGCAGCGAGATCGGTTGAAGCTGCGTGATCACCGCGAGTCCGTTGGCGTCATTCGCGCGGACGATGTTCCCCTGATCGACCAACCGCAGGCCGATCCGCCCGCTGATCGGAGCCATGATGCGGCAATAAGCCAGTTGCAGCTTCGCGTTTTTCAGCGTCGCGCGAACGGTTTGCAATCCCCCTTCGGTCTGTTGCACGATCGCGTTCTGCTCGTCGACTTCTTGCTGAGTCACCGTCTTCAACGGCAGCAGTTGGTTGTAGCGCGCGGCCATTTGCTTCGCCGCTTTCAGAGTTGCCTCTTCCTTTGCCAACTGACCTTCCGCTTGATCGCGCTGCACTTCATAGGGACGCGGATCAATTTGCGCGAGCAGATCTCCCTCGCGAATCATCTGCCCTTCTTCAAACGTGACCTTCTGCAATTCCCCTTCAACGCGGCTGCGAATCGTGACCGTTTTGAAAGCGGTGACGGTTCCCAAGCCGTTGAGGTACAGATTCAAATCCCGCTGTTTCACGATCGCGGTCACAACTGGAATCGGCTTCGGCGGCTGCTTGGCGGGGGGCACGCTGCCGTTGGTCATCAGCGTGACCCACGGACACCACAGCGTTTGGTAATGCCACGCGGCTCCGGCGATGCTCAGCACAAGCAACCACGGTAACCAGCGCAACCTCGCTCCGGACGCGGGCAAGGTTTCGTTCACAACAGCAGTTTTGGAATTCATCGGAGCAGCGTCTTGAGGCGAGGTCGAAGCATCTTGCAGTGGGGCGGGTGTCGTAAGTTGGGACTCCGTTCCGACCTATTAGCATTCAACCAAGCGATTCCACCGAGCTTGCCTCGGCGGCGTCTGTAGACATCGTTTGTTTGAAGACTAGAGGCAGCAAAGTGGCGTCACCATAACAAGGCATCACAACACGAAGCCACTCTCAAACGGAATTCAGGCACTCTGCGATGAGGCGTTTCGGCGACGTGCCTGAATGATCGCGCGTCGAAGGAAATTTGTCGCTGCGGATTGTGCTCGATAACGCACAATCAACTTGACCTTGCTGGCATGGAGGCTTGTAGTCGGTCAGTTGCGCGGTCTTATTCAACCCCACCGAGCTTGCCTCGGTGGGATTTGAGTTCATCCGAGAGTTATCAACTCAGACAAGATTGGTCACACGATGTTTTTCAAGCGGCTGTCACGCTGGTTCGATCAGCGGGCGTTGCAGAGACGATTCCGAAGTGGTCGCACGAGACTCACGACAGCGGCTCGCGTTGAGTTGCTTGAGTCGCGCGAGTTGTTGTCGGCGGTGACGTCGTTTGAAGCACGTGGGATCGGCGGTGGCGGGGCCATGTTTGCGCCGAGTATCTCGCCGTTCAATCTGGATGAGATTTATATCGCGTCGGACATGAGCCAGATTCTGCACACGACCTCGCGCGGTGCGACTTGGGAGGTCACGGACTTCCGGCAGATTCAAGGTGGTCCGGCTGCTCACATCTCATTCACGAGCGATCCGAACATTCTTTATGGTCTCGATTCGGGATCGCGTAACGCGCAGGATGTGCTCGCTCCAGCGAAGAGCGTTGATGGTGGGAAGACGTGGACGCGGCTCGTCGGCGATCCGACCTATGCGAGTGCGGTGACGGTGCTGGGGGACTTCACGAATCCGAACCGAGTGCTCGTCACGAATTACGGGACGCTGTTCGTCTCTCTGGATGGTGGGGCGACGTTTGCGTCGAAGTTTGTTGGCCTCAATTCGGACGCCGGCATTCATCTGGCGGGAGCGTTCTTTGACGGCGCGGACATTTACATCGGGACGAATGACGGATTGCTCACGTCGCATGACGGCGGGGAAAGCTTTTCGCTCGCGTCGATCAGCGGTCTGCCGACGGGGCAAGGTTTCGTCTCGTTCACGGGAGCAAAGCAAGACGGCGTCACGCGGTTCATCGGCGTCACACGCGATCAAGGGACAATTTACGGTGGCATTCTGGGGAGCGAATACTTCGGTTATCGCTCGATCTATTCGCTCGACATCACTGCCACAGACAACGGAGCAAGCTTCGGGACGTGGCAGCAGCGAGCAACCGGGATCGCTCCGAATGCGTATCCGTTTTTCATCGACATGGCACAGAACAATATCAATGTGGCTTACGTCGGCGGTGGCAGTGACGGTGGCAGGCCGACCGTCTTCAAGACGAGCGACGGCGGTCAGTCGTGGCAGAGTGTCTTCAACACGACTAACAACGGCAACATTCAAACGGGCTGGGCTGGCGACGGCGGCGACAAAGGTTGGACTTACGGAGAGACCGCGCTCGGCTTTGATGTCTCCTCGACCAACGCGAATGAAGTGATCATCACCGACTATGGCTTCTCACATCTCAGCGATGATGGCGGAGCAACGTGGCGAAACTTGAACGTGGCTCCCATCGAACTCAACGCGGCTGGAAACCCGATCGTTCCGGGGCGTGCTTATCACAGTTCGAGCTTGGACAACGACAGCGCATGGGGTGTGACATGGGCTGATCCGACGCATCTGTTTGCGTCGTACACGGACATCAGCGGCTTACTGAGTGCTGACGACGGACGATCGTGGTCGCGGGGCTATCAAGGGCTGACGTTGAACTCGACGTATCGAGCGATCACGCAGCCAAACGGTGTTGTGTATGCGGCAACCGCGTCGATCCATGACCTGTATCAAAGCACGACACTGCGCGATGACATCATCAACCCCGCGACAGGAAAAGTGGTTTTCTCCGCTGACAAGGGAGTGACCTGGCAAACGCTGCATGATTTCGGCCATGCGGTCAGTTGGGTGGCGAACGATCCGAGCAAACCGAACCGGCTGTATGCCAGCGTCGTGCATTCGACGGCCGGCGGGATTTATGTCACGGACAATCTGCAACTCGGCGCGAAGTCCACCTGGCGGAAACTCGGAACACCGCCTCGCACTCAGGGGCATGCGAATGTCTTGGAAGTGCTCAAGGATGGGACACTCGTCGTCAGCTATTCGGGGCGATTGGATGCGAACCGCGATTTCACGGCAAGCAGCGGCGTGTTCGTCAGCACCAACGGTGGTACCACTTGGCAAGATCGGTCGAGCAACAGCCTGAAGTATTGGACGAAGGACGTCGTCATTGATCCGACTGACCCGAAACAAAACACGTGGTACGCCGGAGTCTTCAACGGTTGGAACGGCGCTTCAACCGAACAAGGCGGGCTCTATAAAACTATTGATCGCGGGAAAACGTGGACTCGCATCTTGACGCTCGATCGTGTGGAGTCAGCGACCGTCAGCCCGACGAATCCCAACGAGATGTACATCACGACGGAAACCGAAGGCTTGTGGTACACCGATAATCTGCGGTCCGCCTCGCCGACGTTTACTCAAGTGGACGCCTACAAGTTCCGGCACCCCGAGCGAGTCATTTACAACCCGTACAATCCTGCTGAGATTTGGGTGACAAGTTTCGGCAGTTCACTACAAGTCGGTTACGCGGGAAGTTCAGCGGGCCTGTTGCAGTTCGATCAATCGTCAATCAGCGTGTATGAGAATGCAACGACGGCGACGATCACCGTCAATCGAGTCGGAGGGAGCACCGGCATTGTCAGCGTGGATTATGCAACTCAAGACGGCACAGCGACGGCCGATACCGATTACAACTCCGTCAGCGGAACATTGACGTTTGCAGATGGGGAAGTGACGAAAACCTTCACAATCTCGATCATCAACGACCACTTTGTTGATCCGAACGAGACGTTTCAAGTGATGCTCAGCAATCCGCTGATGGGCTCCACGCCGAACAACACGTTGCTGGCAGCAAATGGCTTGTCATCAACGGCCAAAGCCGCGGTGACAATTCGGGATGACGAAATCGCCGCCCCAGGCAAGTTTCAATTCCAACAAAGCACCGCCTCTGTTCGAGAAGACGCGAGCTTCATCGACATCACGGTTGATCGCGTCCTTGGCCAAAAAGGGACAGTCAAAGTGCAATATTTGGTGTCGGGCACCACAGCAACCAGCGGCGTCGATTTCACATCGGCTCTCGGAACGCTCTCCTTTGCGGAGAACGAAACGTCGAAAACCATTCGAGTCATCATCCTCAACGACAGCCGCATCGATCCGAATGAAAGGATTTCACTGCGACTGCTCAACGCGATGAACGGTGCGTCACTCGGAACACTCAAGTCCGCAGTTCTCACGATCATCGACGATGAGACCAACGCACCGGGCACGATTCAGTTCAACCGGGCAACGTCCGACGTTCGCGAAGACGCGGGCTTCATCGACCTGACGGTCACTCGAACCAACGGTAGCAAGAGCGGCATCAAAGTGACTTACGCTGTCACCGGCGGGACCGCCGTGTCGGGAAAAGATTTCGTACCAGTCAGTGGCACGCTCATATTCGCCGAAGGTGAAACGACAAAGACGATTCGCGTTGCAGTTTTGAATAACGCCCTCGTTGACGGCACGCGCACACTGCAACTGACGCTCGGCCAACCGACTGCCGGAGGCACGCTGGGACTCGGCCAACTGTTACTGTCAATTCGGGATGATGAGTCGCCGTAGCGGCGTCCCTGCAATGCAGACCAGTCACTCCGTGACTCGATGTCTCCTGTCACCCAGAGGTTGTGAATTGGGCTAGTGCGTCGTCAGCCCTAAGTTTATGGGTAGCTGAAGTCGTGAGACTTCAGAAATCTCCGAACTCTCACGAGTTCGGCTACCCCAAAAACCAGACTTGACGGGGCACTAGCCCACGTTTTGCGTGCGCGCTAACGAAGCGCGTATTGTGACGCGTAAGGAGCGAAGTTCATGTTGAAGCGTCGAGTGTTTGCGAGGGAGTTCAAGGTCGAGACTGTTTCGTTGGTTTCTCGTCAAGGGCTGAGTTTCGCGGAGGCGGCTCGACGGTTGGAGATTGGTCAGAACCTGTTGCGGAAGTGGCGGGATCAATTGGCCGAGACCGGCTCGAAGGCGTTTCCGGACAAGGCCCAGCCGACTGCGTTGGAGGAGGAGAATCGTCGCTTGCGGGCCGAGCACGATCGGCCGCGGATGGAACGCGAGATCTTAAAAAAGCGACGGCCTTCTTCGTGAAGGAGTCGCGATGAGATACGCCTTCATCGAGCGGCATCGGACCGAGTGGCCGATCGTGATTCAATGCGAGGTGCTGCGAGTGTTTCGCAGCGGGTTTTATGCTTGGCGGAAACGTCCGCCAAACGTGACCGCCACGAGGCGTGCCGCGTTGACTCAGGAAGTTCGCGAAGTGCATCGCATCAGCCGTGAGACCTATGGAGCCGTGCGTGTGCATCAAGCGGTAGACCAGCGTGGAACGAA
>JAPLNX010000024.1 GCA_026400935.1 Planctomycetia bacterium
CAAACCGACACAATCGCAGCCCGTAGCTCGGTTCTGCCCACCGCACCGGCGCATCACCCGCACCACAAAAATCCAACAAGCCGCACTCCAAATCTAATGGCAGGTTATTTCTTGGTCGTGGCACTAGATCATCACCGCTGGCCGAACAAATTCTTTGTCAAGCAAGGGCTGTTCAACCTGACCACCGCCCATGCACTGGCCGTACAATCCTCTCGCAGGTAAGACCATCAACCGGAGAGCCGGATGCGGGAAACCCGCCCGTCCGGTTCGGAGGGAGGGGCGACCGAAATCAATCGGTCGTTCCTACCCCTATCGTAGAGCGAAGTCACGCGAGCTCAGAAATCACCGCACAAACTCTTCGGATCGCCTCTGAGTGACTGGCGATCGAGTCACGCTCGCAACGCGCGAGCCTGTGGCTCCTCGTTTAACCTCCAGCCGCAGGGGTGCTCGTTTCCGAGAGTGCATCCCCCAAACGCGCGTGTTTGCGGCATGCGGTGAAACGACACGCATGCGGTGAGACGGCGGGCCACGAACTGCACAGTCTGCAAATTGCAAATCTTATTTTGATAAAATTCTGAAATTCACGGCTTGATGCTGGAATAAATTTCACCGTTCCGCAGAATGGCCCCAAAACACTGGTTACATCAGATCCTCGAAAACGTGCAATCTGCGCAATCGTTTCACCGCCAGGCGCAGGCGTGCGGTGAAGTAATTCATTGTTCAGTCACCGGGCTCCTCAATCCGTTCACACTTAGTTCTGGAACCCTAAAACATGTTGTTGACTTCCTTGGTTGCGTCAGTTGCCCGGTTTGATGGCTCGTCGTTCGGGGCGTGGTTGGAAGCGGAAGCCGGTGGCGAGCCGGCAGGGGCGGCGGGCGGTGGCTTCGACGAGCTGGATCGTTGGCGGCGCGGAGAGCCTGGAAGATCGCGTGGTGTTGACACCTACGGTTTCCGGCCCTTATAGCTTCGTGGTCGATACGCTGACCAACGTCGATGACAGCAACACTTCGTCCGGCAACTTGTCGTTGCGAGAAGGGGTGCGGTTGGCGAATGCCGACTCGAACGCCAGCACGATCACGTTTGCTTCGAGCCTCTTCACCGGCGGCGACCAGACCATCACGCTGACGCAGTTCGACACGGGGTTGGACACGACCGAGTTTGGGGCCACGGCCTTAATTGTCTCGACGGCGATCACGATCAATGGCCCGACGGGCGAAAACGGCCTGACCATTGAGCGAGCCAGCGGCGACACCAACAAGTTCCGGCTGTTCCATGTGCAAGCGGCGGGCAACCTGACGCTCGACAGCCTGACCCTCAGCGGCGGCTCGGCCAAAGGTGGCGACGGTAGAGCAGGCGGTGGCGCGGCGGGAATGGGCGGAGCGATCTTCAATCAAGGGACGCTGAGCATCCTGAACTCCACGCTGAGCGGAAACCAAGCCGTCGGCGGGCAGGGTGCTGGTGGTGCCGGCGGCTATGGCGGTGGTGGGGTTGGTGGGAACTCAAACACCGATGAGTCCGGTATCGGCGGCGGTCCTAACGGCGGAAACGAAGACACCTTCGCCGGCGGCTTCGGTGGTGGCGGCTCCGCCAACGCCGGCGACGGCGGATTCGGTGGCGGCGGCGGCTACCTCGGCAGCGGCGGCTTCGGCGGCGGTGTTGGCTTCGGTGGTGCTGGGGGCGGCTTCGGCGGCGGCAACAGCGGCGGCAACAGCGGCGGCTCTGGCCTCGGTGCCGGCGGCGCGGGAATGGGAGGGGCCGTCTTCAACGAGAGCGGCACGGTCACGGTCACCAACAGCTCCTTCGGCAGCAACACAGCGACCGCCGGCACGGGTAAGAGCAACGGTCAAGGCTTGGGCGGGGCGGTCTTCACACGCAATGGCAACGTGACCGTCCTCAACAGCACCTTCAGCGAGAACACGGCGGTTGAAGGCGGCGGAGCGATCTTCGCGGTCAGCGATTCCAACAGCGGCACCGGCTTCACTGGCGGCAATGTGACGCTGGCCCTCAACAACACGATCCTCGCCAACACGGCTGGCGGTGCGTCCGACTTCGCAGCGGCGACGGTCGGCACGGGGAGCAACAGCTTCTCAGGGGACGGCAACTTGATCGAGTCCAACGCCGCCAGCGGCACTCACACGGGCACGTTCACCGGGACCATCGTCAGCACTGCCGATCCGCTGCTGGCCACGCTGTCCGACAACGGTGGGCCGACGAAGACGTTCGCGTTGCTCGAAGGCAGCCCGGCGATTGATGCAGGGGACACTTTGGCCGGTGGAGCGGCGGGAGACTTCGATCAGCGCGGTAATGGCTTTGATCGCCGCGTCAAATCCACTGCGACCTTCGCCCAGATCGACATCGGTGCGTTTGAATTCCAGGCGGCTCCAGTGGTTGCGGACTTTGAAGTCACGACGCTCGACGACGAAGACGATGCGGATACGTCGGACCTCAACGACCTCTCGTTGCGCGAAGCCCTGCGGTTGGCGAATGCGGATGCCAACGCTTCGGTGATCACGTTCGCTGCGAGCCTGACCAGCGGCGGAGCGGCTCAGATCACGCTGGGTGGAACCCAACTGACAGTGACCACCGACGTGACCATTACCGGACCAGGGGCCGACCTCTTGGCGATCGACGGCGATGCCAAAAGTCGGGTGTTGGAAATCGATGGTGGCACGGCGGAACTGTCGGGCTTGACCCTTCGGAATGGCGGTGCGGCATCCAACCCTGAGGTTGGCGGCGGAATTCTGCTCAGCCGCGCCGAACTGACGCTGCTCAATAGCACGGTTTCTGGGAACACCGGAAGTTTTGGCGGTGGCATTTACAGCGAAGAAGATACGACGCTCACCATCCGCAACAGCACGATTTCCGGTAATACCGCCAACAGTCACGGTGGTGGCATCTACAGCTATGGAGTCCTGACGATCTCGGACAGCACAATTTCCGGCAACGTCGGCATCCGCGGCGGCGGCATTATTAACGCCGATAGTACCACGCTGACCATGACGAACTCGACCGTCTCCGGCAACGTCGGCATCCGCGGCGGCGGCATCTACAACAAACCAGCTACTTCGGCGACCATCACGAACAGCACGATCTCCGGCAACACGTCCAAGGAGTACGGTGGTGGCATCTACAACGACCGAGCGACGCTGAATCTGACCAATACCACCGTGACCGACAATCATTCGGACAGTGATAACTCCGGTGGCGGGACGGGGGGTGGCCTCTACAACTACGTCAACCGGGGTGGTTCCGTAACGCTCACGAACTCGATCATGGCAAAGAACTATCGCGGTTCGGGGACGACGACCGACGACGACATCAGCAGCAACGTCACCGTCACCGCCAACTTCAGCCTCATCGGCGATCCGACCGAAGCCACGATCACTGGTAGCAACAACCTCAACGGCGATCCGCTGCTCGGTCCATTGGCGGACAACGGAGGGCCTACGAAAACGCATGCCCTGTTGAGTGGCAGCCCAGCGATTAACACAGGGAATGACAGCTTGGCGGGTGCGGCAGGCGACTTCGATCAACGCGGCAATGGCTTCGATCGCAAGGTCTACGGTCGCGTCGATATCGGAGCGTTTGAGTTCTTCGCGACGCCGACGTTGAGCGTGTCGCTGAGCGGCGGCAACCTGACAGTGACCGATGGGAACGTCGACGGCATCGACAACGATCTGACGATCGCAGCGTTTGAAGGGTTCCTTACCATCAGCGATGCGACCGAGTCGTTTGACGCAGACGAAGTGGCGGCCATCAGCGGAGCCAAGCTCTTCGATCAGAATCGCCAGTTGGTGATTCCGCTGTCTTCGATCACAGTCGGCATCACGATTGATGGCGCGCTCGGATCGGACACGATCACGATCCTCGAAACGTTGTTGGGGACGCTCGACTTCACCGCTAAGGCGGAGCACATCACAGTCGAAGTTCCGAGGGGTGACACGCTGCAAGCCAGGAACGTCACGCTCGTGGCGGACGCGTTGGACATCAACACAATCATCGATGTTGGCACCGGCACCGTCACGGTTTTGCAACAGACCGACAGCCAATTGATCAACCTCGGCGGCGCAGACGCGACCGGCACGCTCGGGCTAACCGACGCGGAGTTGGACTTCATCACCGCTCGCAAACTGGTGATCGGCAACAGCCAGAGCGGTGCGATCACCGTCAGCAGCGACATTGATCTGACTGCCACACCGACCGTGACCACGCTGCGGCTCAACACCGGAGCGGGCGTCACGAGCACGGCGGGCGGAATCAAGGTCGCCAGCTTGGCCATCAGTGCGGCCGGAGCGGTCAGACTCACCGACACCGACACGGCTTTGACGACGGTGGCCATCACCACAACCGGAGCCGTGACGGTCAGCCAGTCGGGAAGTCTGACGGTTGGCACGGTCGATGGACTCTCTGGAATCGCCAATACCAGCGGTTCGGGGGACGTGTCGTTGACCAGCACCAGCGGCACGCTCACGTCGGGTGCCAGCGGCATTCAGAGTAAGGGAGCCGTGACCCTCTCGGCTGCGGGACTGATCACCGTGCAGGACGGCGGCCTCTCCAACAGTACGGGCACGGGCAACGTCAGCATCACCTCGTCGGCGGCGGGCGTCACCATCGCCGGTTCGGGCCTCCGTTCATCCGGCAACGTGACCATCAACGCGGCTGGCAATGTTGCCTTGTCGGATGGCAACCTCAGCAACACCACCGGCACAGGGACGGTGTCTGCCACGACCACCAGCGGCACGCTCACGTCGGGTGGCGGCGGCATTCAGAGCAAGGGGGCCGTGACCCTCTCCGCTCCGGGACTGATCACCGTGCAGGACGGTGGCCTCTCCAATAGCGGCGGATCTGGCAACGTCAGCATCACATCGACAGGGGCAGGCGTGACGACAACCAGCGGCGGCATTCAGTCCGCCGGGAACGTGACGATCAATGCCGCTGGCGCAGTCACTCTGGCACAACTCAACACGACCGCAGGCACGGGTACGGTCAGCGTCACCACGACCAGCGGCACGATCACGACGAATAGCGGCACTGTTTCGAGCAAAGGGAATGTGAGCTTCATGGCTCCTGGTCTCGTCACGATTGGCAGCGGCGGCGTCGACGTGACGTCGAGCAGCGCTCAGCCAACGGTCACGGTGACTTCGACGGCTGCGGGAATCTCGGTCACCAGTGGCGGGATTCAAGGCAAGGGAGATGTCTCGCTCTCGGCAGCAGGCGACATTCTCGTGACTAGCGGCGGCATCGTGAACAGGTTCGGCACCGGCAAGATTGACGTCGTGACGTCGTCTGGTGCCGTGACGATCGAGAGCACCGGGCTCCAGAGCAAAGGCAACGTCACGGTTCAAGGCACCGGTTTGATTTCAGTGAGGAACAGTGGCATCAGCGTGATTGGCAGCACCGCCGCGACGGTTTCGGTCACGACCTCCGCAGGCGGCATCGCCGTGAGCAGCAGCGGTATTCAGGGCAAGGGGGACATCACCTTGTCGGCGGCGGGTGACATCACCAGCGCCGACGGTGGCATCAGCAACTCGTCAGGCATTGGGAAGATCTCGATCACGACGACGGGCGGCGGAATCAGCTCATCGGGATCGGGCATCCAAAGCACCGGCGACATCAGCCTCTCCGCAGCAGGCAACGTCAGCGTGATCAATGGTGGCGCAGTCAACACTTCCGGGACGGGCAAGATCGACGTCACGACCACCGTCGGAACCGTGACGATTTCTGGCAGCGGTCTACAGAGCAAAGGGAACATCACCGTCTCGGCACCGGGAGCGATCAGCATCTCGCAAGGCGGAGTCGGAGTCGGTTCGAGCGATGCGGCGACGATCTCGATCAGCTCGACCGGAGCGAGTGGCTCGATCACGAGCGGCGCGAATATCACCGGCAAGGGGAACGTCACGCTGACCGCCAATCAGGTGCAGTTGGGCAGAACCGTGTCAGCCTCCAATGGCTCCGTGACGATCAAGCCGTCGACCAATGCGACGGCAATCAACCTAGGGACCGAAACCGAAGGTCAGCTCAGTTTGACCGACGCCGAACTGGACTTCATCACGTCCAGCACCGTCGTGATCGGCAGCGCGAACAGCGGAGCGATCACGATCAGTGCGCCGCTCAATCAGCCGACGATCAACACGTTGCAGTTGATCGGCAACACGTCGTTCGCAGCGAACTCCGGCTACACGTTCCAAATTGGTGGGACGACGGCGGGGACTCAGTTTGATCAGATTCAAGTGACCGGGACAGTCACGATTGACTCGACCGCCACGTTGACGACTGTGGTGGCGAATAGCTTTGTCGTCGGAGCGACCGACACGTTTGCGGTGTTGCTCAACGACAGCACGGACGCGATCAGCGGGACGTTCAGCGGGCTGCCGAATAACGGCTCGATCGCGAACTTCTTGGGATCGGGAACTCCGGGAGCGATTCGCTACGACGCGGGGACCGGCAACGACATCGTCATCGCCAAGAACCAACCGCCGGTCGTTACTGAAGAGATCGACGATCAAGAACCGAACGAAGACGCGGAGTTCACATTGTCGGTCGGAGCGAACTTCTCCGATCCGGACGTCAACGACACGCTGAACTTCACCGCGACAAAGGCCAACGGCGATCCGCTGCCGACTTGGTTGAGCTTCAACGACGAGACGCAGAGGTTCAGCGGCACGCCGACCAACGATGATGTTGGTAGCTTTGATGTGAAAGTCACCGCGACTGATCCGAAGAGCGCATCGGTCAGCGATACGTTCCAGATCACGGTCATCAACACCAACGACGTGCCGACGATCACGGCGGACAACGACGGCGTCGTGGCCACCGGCGGCTCAGCGACGAACACCGGCACTTGGGCTGACGTGGATGTCGGCGACACGGTCACGCTGACCGCGTCGGTCGGCAACGTTGTGAAGAACAACAACGGGACTTGGTCGTGGTCGGGAACGATCACCTCTTCGACCAACGTCACGATCACCGCGACGGACCTTGCCAACACAACTGACACGGTCACGTTCCGAGTCGGTTCGCCTGGCACGAAGGTGACCGGAGCCAACGGCGTCATCGGCGTGGATGACGCGGCGAATGATGGCAGTTCGACCAACGACGATCTGCGAGTCTACATCGAGAACGGCAAGGTCTACGTTCAAGACCTGACGAACGGCATCATCGCGGTGTCGGGTTCGACGCAGATTGATCCCTTCACGGTGGAACTCGATAGCTTCAACAAGCTGACGTTCAACGGCACCACCGGTGACGACACGCTGACGCTCGACTTCGGCAGCGGCAACCCGATCCCAGCCGGCGGCATGGTCTTCAACGGCGGTGCGGGGTTCGATTCGCTCGCCATCGAAGGTCTTGATGAGGAGTTCGATTCCTACACCGTCAACTACGACAATAAGACTGACGGCAACGTCCTCTTCCGCGACGGCCAGGTTGTACAATCAACGCTGAAGTTCCTCGGCATCGACCCACTGACGATCGACGGCACGCCGAATGAAGTGGTCCTCAACATGCCGAAGACCAACGACACCGCCGTGCTCTCTGAAGTCGATGCCAACACGATGAAGCTGTCGAGCACCACGTTTGAAACGACGACGTTCTCGATCGCCGCCGCGA
>JAPLNX010000260.1 GCA_026400935.1 Planctomycetia bacterium
AGTTGTTGCCGACGCGCAGCACCGTGACGGTGTTGTCCGTGTCGACCGCATCGACCGTGCGATTGATGAACTCGTTGATGACGTTGATCGTGATCGGGCCGGTCTGAGCGGCTGTGCTGCTGGAGCCACCGCCGGCGTCAGTTGCTTTGATCGTCAGCGTGTATTTGGCGAGCGTCTCGAAGTCGATCTTCGTCGCGTCGTTGACTCGAATGACGCCAGCATTGTCGATCTTGAAGGCGTTGTTCGTGTTACCGGTGAGGATCGAATACGCCGTGATCGCGGCCCCTTCGGGATCGACGGCGGTGACAGTGCCGACTTCGGTGTTGTTCGTCGTGAATTCCGAAATGCTCAGCGTCGCTGCGGTCACTCGCGGCACATCGTTCACCGGGTTGACCGTCAGCACGAAGGTCGTTGTCGTGGAAACATTGCTACTGTCGGTCGCGGTCACAGTGATGGTGGTCGAGCCGAACTTGTCGAGCGCCGGTTTAAGTTGGATCGTCCGCGCACCGAGGCTGCCGCCGAGCACGATGTTGCTCGGTGCGTTCGGAACCAAGTCGGTGTTCGACGAAGTCGCCGTCACCGTGATCGCATTCAAACTCACAAGTTTGTCATCCACATCATCCACCTTGAAGGCAATCGCGCCGGTTGCTTTGTCTTCATCGATTTTCACGTCCTTGATCGTCGAAATCGTCGGCGGTCCGTCGTTGACAGGAATCACCGTAATCTTAAACGTCTTCAATGCGCTCGTATCTACGCCACCTCTTGCGATTCCACCATTGTCTCGTAATTTGACAGTGACGGTTGCGTTCCCATTTGCATTGGGTGCTGGTGTGTAGGTAAGTGTCCCGGTTGTGGAATTGATTGCGGGCTTCTTCAAAAAGAGAGCATCGTTATTGGTCGTCACCAGAAAATTCGACGTTTGTATTTTGTCGATGTCTCCATCTGTGATCCCAGTGGCGAAACCACTCACGATCTGGACTCCCGCATCTTCGAGCACCGCCTGATCGGGGCTCGGGGGAATCTCGAAAACCGGTGCTTTATTGGGACTTGTACTTGTTCGGGTCGCGGTCCATGTGCCGGTTCCTATTAAATCTCCGCTGATGTCAATCGTCCCACTGCCAGTAACCCCCGACGCGGTGGCCACCAACCGCCCGGAAAAGACAATTGTCACATCAAACACTCCCGCTCCCGGAATAAAAATTGGCCCGCTATCAGACATCTCTCCATAGCCTTCGCCGTTCACGGTTCCTGTTGCCGTTCCGCCAGTTGCGGGAAGATTCCCGGTCACATCACCATCGGTAACCATTGCCGTAAATGACCTGTTTGAGATGAGTGATGCAAGCGAAATTGATCTGGGATAAGTCAATGATCCACGGAAGGACCCTGTGTACCCGCCATTGAAGGCAGAAGGAGACTTGCCAACAACAATATTGAACGTGGCAACCACGGCGGCGTTGCTCAGATCTGTCGCCGTAACGTTGATCGACAGCGTGCCGACATCTGCGTTAAGTGGCGTGCCAGAGAATGTGCGAGTCGCAGGAGTGAAAGTCAGCCAGCTTGGCAAGGCGCTCCCATCTGATTTCGTCGCAGAGTATGTCAGAGTATCGCCGACATCTACATCTGCGAACGTGCTTGCTGCGAACGTGAATGTGAACGCCGATTCTTCTGTCGCATTTCGATCAACAATGACATTTGCCACAGTCGGGACGTCGTTGGTATTGGCCACGACAATGTCAAATGCGTCGCTGATACTCGCGTTGCGGCTGTCCTTCGACGTCACCTTGATCGACAGCGTGCCAACGTTCGCGTTGAGAGGTATGCCAAAGAATGTGCGAGTCGCTGCCGTGAATGACAGCCAGCTTGGCAGCGCAGTCCCGTCAGACTTCGTTGCCGAGAACGTCAACGAGTCGCCCAAATCCACATCCTCAAACGTGTTGGCGGCGAATTGGAACGTGAAGGCCGCATCTTCGGTTGCGTTCCGATCGGGAATGGCATTCGCTACCGCCGGAGCATCATTGGTGTTGGCCACGACGACGTCGAACGTGTCGCTCGCAGTCGCGTTGCTGCCATAGGTCACTGTGACCTTGATCGACAGCATACCGACATCCGCGTTGAGTGGTGTCCCAGAGAACGTCCGCGTTGCTGCGGTGAACGTCAGCCAGCTTGGCAACGCGCTCCCATCTGACTTCGTCGCCGAGTACGCCAGCGAGTCCCCGACATCCACATCCGCAAACGTGTTCGCCGCGAAAGTGAAATTGAAGGCCGAATCTTCCGTTGCGTTTCGATCAGCAATGGCATTTGCCAACGTCGGGGCGTTGCTGGTGTTGGCCACGACAATTTCAAACGTGTCGGACACTGTGGCGTTTTCTGTATCGGTGGCGGTGACCTTGATCGACAGCGTGCCCACATTTGCATTGTGCGGCGTGCCGGAAAACGTGCGTGTCGCTGCTGTGAATGTCAGCCAACTTGGCAATGCACTCCCATCAGATTGCGTCGCTGAGTACGTCAGCGAATCGCCGAAATCCGCATCAGCAAACGTGGTTGCCGGGAAAGCGAACGTAAATCGCGAATATTCTGTCGCGTTCTGGGCGGAAATAACGTTCTCCACAATCGGCGGCATGTTGAAACGCCTCAAGAACAACACATACACCGCGCCCTGACCTATGCCCAACGTGGTGTCACCGCTAGCCCCGACAGCCAGATCGGTCATGCCGTCACCGTCCAGGTCACCCAGAGATGCCACGGAACTGCCGAAAAGGCGTGCGTTCGCAAGCGTGGGGCCACCGTTGGTGTTGCTGGCAATCTTCACGCTGCTCTTCACCGTGCCGTTCGCGTTCATCATCAACACATACACGGCCCCGCGCTCCGAGAACGAGCCCCCCCGTGTCATCTCCGTCGGCCCCGACGGCCAGATCGACCACGCCGTCTCCATCCAAGTCACCCAGCGATGCCACGGAACTGCCGAAGAAGTCTGCGTTCGCGAGCGTGGGGCCACCGTTGGTGCCGCTGGCAATTTTCAACCTACTCTTCACTGTGCCGTTCGTGTTCAGCAGCAGTACATGCACCGCCCCACGATTCGAACCGTTTGTGTCATCCCCATCGGCCCCGACGGCTAGATCGGTCACGCCGTCCCCGTCCAGGTCACCCAGCGATGCCACGGAACTGCCGAACCGGTCATATTTCGCGAGCTCGGGGCCGCCGTTCGTGCCGCTGGCAATCTTCTTGCTGCTCTTCACCGTGCCGTTCGCGTTCAGCAACAGCACATGCACCGCCCCGTGACGGATGCCTCCCGTGCCATCGTAATTGGCCCCGACAGCCAGATCGGTCACGCCGTCCCCGTCCAGGTCACCCAGAGATGCCACGGAACTGCCAAACCGGTCGTATTTCGCGAGCTCGGGGCCGCCGTTCGTGCCGCTGGCAATCTTCTTGCTGTTCTTCACTGTGCCGTTCGCGTTCAGTAGCAGTACATGCACAGCGCCGCGTCTGCTGCCCCCCGTGTCATCACCATTGGCCCCGACGGCTAGGTCGGTCACGCCGTCCCCGTCCAGGTCACCCAGCGACGCCACGGAGCTGCCGAAGAAGTCACCGTCTGCGAGCGTGGGGCCGCCGTTCGTGCCACTGGCCAGCTTAACGCTGCTTTTCACCGTGCCGTTCGAATTCATGAATTGCACATACAAAGCCCCCCGCCCCGGTCCTCCCATGTCATCGCCATTGGCCCCGACAGCCCGATCGGTCACGCCGTCGCCGTCCAGATCACCCAGTGACGCCACGGAACTACCGAAGCTGTCATATCTTGACAGTATGAGGCCGCCGTTCGTGGCGTAAGAAATCTCCAAATTCTTCGCGCTGTCGGCGATACCACTGCTACGTTTGGTGATCGTCGCGGTGTAGTCTTCGACCTCGCCGTCCGCCGCCGCCGCGTCCGTGCTCAATCGGAACCGAGAGTACGTTGCTCCCGCCGCGGTGTTGATAGGTATCACCGGGAACGTCAGCGCGAATGTGCCGTTGCTCGTCGCAGTTGGGACGGCCACCGAGGCCCGTTCGGTCACATTGTCGAACACGCCGTCCCGATTGAAGTCGATCCAGCCGTAAAGCGTCGCATTTGAACCCGTCGTGTTCGTTGCTCGCACCCGCACGACCGGTGCCGAGCCAACGGTCAGCACCAAGTCCTGAGCCGGTTCGGTCAAACCGTCCTCGTCGTCCGGCAACGTCGTGATATCGTCACCATTGGCGTTGCGGCTTGGAGTGGCATCGGCCTCGCCATCAACGCCGGCTCCCAAGAACAACGTCGTCTGCGTCGTGGTGATGTCATGACTCGGACCATTGTCAGAAGACAACGTCTGGTAATTCCCGGTCCCCGTCCCTGCTCCGGTATCTGGCGCGTCACCGAAATCGGATGTCAACACGATCCGCGATTCCAAACACTCCAACCAACGTTGACTGTGTGCCAATGCCAACTCACGACGACGAGTCACAGCGTGCACTTCACGGACGCGTAAGGTAGGCATCTGAGAGTGCAGCAGCCGAAACCAATTAGTGAAACGCATCAGGGGGCGGTCATGAATCTCAAACGCAAGGATTCTGAACAAAAGAGAGGTTGAGGAAAACATCGCTGGGAGATTCGCATTGGGGTGTTTTGGAAAGATCCTTTTGGGAATGGAGTCCCAGCGATGCACCAGCACTTTACG
>JAPLNX010000421.1 GCA_026400935.1 Planctomycetia bacterium
CAGCGCCGACGACGGGGCCGACTGGCAGCCACACATCCGCAGCAAGCTACGCCGCAAGACTCTGGCCACGCGGTTCAAGGACACCAAAGACCCGTTCCGCATCGTCATCGTCCGCGACATGTGGCTGACCGGCTTCGACGCCCCCTGCCTGCACACGATGTACGCCGACAAGCCGATGCGCGGACACGGTCTGATGCAGGCCATCGCCCGCGTACACCGCGTCTTCCGCGACAAGCAGCGCGGGCTGATCGTCGATGACCTCGGACTGGCCGATCAGTTGAAGCAGGCGTTGGCGACCTACACCGAGAGCGGCGGCCAAGGCTCGCCCATCATCGACACGGCTCAAGCGGTCGCCGTGCTGCTGGAGAAGTACGAAGTCTGCAGCGACCTGATGCACGGCTTCGACTGGTCGAAATGGATGACCGGCACGATCACCGTAGTGCTCGACAACGCGTGGCATGAACCCTGTGTCGGGTGGCTCGATTTCGCCGCCAGTCGGAAGATCGAACTGCTGTTTCTGCCATCGTACTTGCCCAACATAAACTTGATCGAACGGTGTTGGGCGTGGGGTTTAGGGTCTGAATATCAAGAACTCTCAGAGTGTCTGTTGTTGAATTGAAAGTACCAAATTGGCGGGCAATTACTTGAGCAGGTCGATTGTCTCTCTGATGAGTGATGCGTGGACTACGACAGCAAAGCCAAGACGGTGACGGATCTTGCTCGTACCGTAGATCATCTTGGCTTCTTCGTCCAAGAATTGCTGAGCCGACACCAACCCTACGATCAGTCTTGTTTCTTCTTTGTCGGGTTCGAGCCGGTTCGGTCGGGACAGGTAGACTGGACCGCCACTATCGCCCTCAAAGGTATTCGCACTCAAGTAAAAGGTCTTCGTCTTTATCGTTGGCAACAGGGGAAAGCTGGCAATCGTGCCATCTCGAAGCAGCGGAAATCCCGCTTTGCTCCCTTCAACACGATGGGGAAAGCCAATGCTGACAACTTTCTCGCCCGGATGAACCTTGTGCGTTCGCAACTGCTCGTCCGTCGTCAAAAGCTCGGTCGAAAGTTGTGGAATATCGGCGTTCTGCGGTGGAGTGATCCCAATGGCGGCGACATCCTCGGTCGGATGCTTTTGCCAGATTGGTTTGCCTTCTTTGCGAATCACAAGCTTCGTCGGCTCCTTCGTGTATTCACCTTCCGCTTGCTGGCTACGGAACACAATCGTGGTCTCGTCTCCTGGAGTGTTGTCGAAGACGTGTGCCGCCGTGACGAGGATGTAACCCTTCTCGTTGGATAACACGAATCCCGTGGCGGTCGATTTATCGTGGCTGATCTTTACCGTCGCTCGCATCAACTGTGTATTTAGATCTTCGTCCTCGGCAATCGCAGGTGATACGAGGAGAAGCAGAAATGGAAGCATCAACAAACACTTCTTGGAAATCATCACGGTCCTCGGAATCAGAACTTCGATTTGTGATTGCAGGTTTGTTGCGGTCGATGGTGAGTGCATTGGCCGGGATCATCGGTTACGGCGATTCACAACTCAACGGCATGGCCCGCTGCACGGAGAGCAATCACGGCCTTCTCCAAATCGCTCTCCTTCACGAGCAAGTAGTCGGTATCGAAGGTCGAGATCACGAAGATACCGATACCAGCTTCGGCCAATGGCTTACTCAACGAGGCGACGACTCCAACCATCGAGAACTCCATCGTGCCGGCAACTCGAAGGCAACTCCAGCCTCGCTCGCATCGAATCGCATCGGGAATGAGGCTCTGCGGGCAAACAATCGAAAGCTCGTCGGCGGTGCGGGTAATCGAGAAGAGTTTTCCTGCTGAGGCCCACGCCGGAATCGGTGCGTTGTGGTCGAGCCTGCAAACAGCAAAGAGTTCTGAAAAGACGATGAACGTCAATTGATGGAGCGTCATTCTTCATCCCGGCTCACTGTTCACTCGATGGACATCGAAGGCACATTCGGTAGTTGGCATCGCTCAGTCTCCAACAAATCGAAACCGAGGCACGACTTGGCCGTCTATCTCGACCGTTTCCAAAAACATTTCCTTCGGTCGAACCCAAAGGCCATGTTCGCCGTACTCCTGCCGGTACACAACGAGTTCTTCGTGTGTCTCGCTGTGCCGAGCCACGCCAAGGACCGCGTATTCGTTGCCTTTGTAGTGGCGATAGCGTCCAGGTTGGGGTTCAGTCATGTCTCACTCATTGTCTGAATCATCTGCGTGATCGTCGGGGATGTACGGGATCAACCCCTTCTCGAAGGCAGCCTCTTGCGCCCCTCTTGGAGCATCACGAATATCCATCAGGAATCCGTTCACCGTCAGCATCCAGATCAATGGGTTGTCGTCCATGCGGCTCGGCAAGGACCAGTTTGGATCAAGCTGGTAAATCTTCAGCATCTTTCGGATCGCCGCCAACTTCGCCGCTCCGCTGCTTGGGCTGGTTCCAAGATAATGGTCGATGTCGGTTGACCGAAGATATGGCGTCTGGCTCTTGTCGTGCAGGAAGTTGGCCCCACCCACGGCCCGAACGATGCCACTGGCCCAAGCATTCGGACTGCCGTGGAGCAATGGCGAGGGACGCTTGCGGGCCAACTTCTCGGCCATCTTGCGGCAAAGCACGGCATACTCTTCGTTCAGATGTTTTTGGCAAAACTGGTCGATCAATCCGATGATGACAGCCAGAGATTCATCCTTTTCCGCCTTTGATGGCGGCTTCGGGTTTGGCTTGGCTTTCGGTGTTTTCGCAGGCATCGGCTTGTCCGACATCGGCAGCGAAGTGACGATCCCGTGCCGACTCTTTGCCTCCTTGAAATCCTCGTTGAGCGTTCGCCGAATGCCGGGGCCAAAGGAAATGTTGTAGCTGCTCATCAAGCCGTCGTAGACGATCACGTCTTTAAAGGGCAGCAGAACTGTCTGCGTCATGACCGGCAAATACGGGCCGATCAAATCCTCGAACGGTTGAGACAACGCCAGGACGCCGTAAGCGATGGCTGGGTCGGTCGTCGTGAGGAACACCGTGTGTTTGGTCAGTTCCCGGAAGACGTAGAAACGCCCCGTCACCAGATCCCGCCAAGATCGAACGATGTCGAGTTCGTCGTCGGAGAAGTGGGCCGGATTTTCATCGACAAAGGATTCAATCAGATCAAGGTTGGCATTCAATGCGTCTCGAACTTGGACCCGGACTTCCGGCGACAAGGCGGAGAATTCTTCCGCCGTGGCGACCTTGTTGGAAATCACTTTGAGGCGCTGATTCACGAAGAACATGAGCGTCCGATGCAACCGGAAGAACAGTTCGACATCCTGGAGTTCAAGCAACATGGGGTCCACCAATCATCAAGAGCGACGGCACGCTTACTCTACTACTCTGCCTTCTTCATCTCTCTGATCTTTGCATCAAAGGCTTCTGGATCGAACGGGCCGCCCCACTCCAACAACTCAGCGTGTTCCTCGTGCTTGGGATTGGCGATCACGTCGAGGAGATTGGCATAGCCCCAAGGTCCACCGTAATCTTCTGGAGGGCAATCTCGTTTCTCCTGCTAGTTTTTCACTTCATCTCTACAGTCTTAGGCCGTTCTATAGCTGCGCTCACTGGCGCAAAAGTCGGTGGCGATCTCAAATTTCTGAGCCGAACGTTCCCCCATGCAAATCCTCTTCCTTCACGGCTGGCAATCAATCCCCGGTGGCGTCAAACCGTCCTACCTGATCCAGCACGGCCACAACGTCATCAATCCCAAACTACCGAATGACGACTTCGACGAAGCAACCCGAATCGCTCAAAAAGAGTTCGATGAGCACCAACCTGAAGTTGTCGTTGGATCATCGAGGGGCGGGGCTGTGGCCATGAACATCAACTGCGGCGATGCGAAGCTCGTCCTGTTGTGTCCGGCCTGGAAAAATTGGGGAACGGCCAAAACCGTGAGGTCCAGCACGGTGATCCTGCACAGCAAGAACGACGAAGTGATTCCGTTCGATGATTCTGAAGAGTTGGCGAAGAACAGTGGAGCGATGTTGATCGAAATCGGTACGGATCATCGCCTAGCTGATCCTGAGCCGTTACAAGCGATGTTGAAGGCGTGCAGTATTTCAACGGTGAGACAGATCGCATGACCCGAACGAAGACCACATTCCAATGCCTGCTGGCGATCTTCATGATCGGAGCAGGCACGATGCACTTTATGAATCCCAAGTTCTATTTGACGACCATGCCCCCGTATCTGCCGTTCCACTTGGGACTGGTCTATCTGAGCGGCTTCGTTGAAGTTCTTTTGGGTGTGCTGCTGCTCGTTCCACGATTCACACGATTGGCGGCCTGGGGAATCTTCGCTCTATTGATCGCCGTGTTTCCAGCGAACATTTACATCTATCAACATCAGGACTTGCTTCCGGCACCGCCAATGGTGCATTTCCTTCGCCTGCCGCTTCAGGTGGTATTCCTGTTGTGGGCGTACTGGCACACAAGACCAAGCGATCTGAATTCATGCAAAGAGTAGCGACAAGGAAAATGACGATGATGCGAGTCCTCTTCACGAGCTTGGCACTCATCGCAATTGCTTCGATCTCAAACGCCGACGACGGCCAGTGGCAAAGCCTCTTCGATGGAAAGTCACTCGATGGATGGGACGCCGAAGACCACAACGAGTGCTTCAAGTTGCAAGATGGTTCCATCGTTGCTGGTGGTGGGCCTCTGGCTCGTCTGTCTTATGTCGGCCCGATCAACAAGTATGACTTCAAAAACTTCGAGCTAAAGATCGAGGTCATGGCGAAGCCCGGTTCCAACGGTGGCGTCTTTTTCCACACAGGACCGCAAAGCAAATTCTTGAAGAAGGGCTACGAGGCACAAGTTTGCAATTCCTGCGGAGACAAACGGAAAACTGGAAGCCTGCTCGTCGTTGAAGATCACGAGACATCACCCGTGAAAGACGACGAGTGGTTTGAGTACCACATCCTCGTTTCCGGCAAGCGGATCATCATCAAAGTGAACGGCAAGACGACCGTGGATTACACCGAGCCCATGAATCCTAAACGACCAGACAGTTGGGAGGACCGAGTTCTCTCCCACGGACTGCTCGCTATCCAAGCCCACGATCCCAACAGCACGGTGCTTTATCGGAAGATCAGAGTGAAGGTGCTGCCGGATTGAGCGATCGCTAACGAATGGATCAAGCCGTGATCAAGTTTGCCCACAGCGAGTGGTTAGTTAAAAACGACGGGCAGTCAGCTTCGAGTGAAATCAGAAACGATCACCGCTTGGCGGATCAGGAGCCCTTGGGGAAGATGTTGAGAGCGAATAATAGTTAAAAGGAGTGACGTCGATGGCAAAACGTAAAAGCTGGATGAGTAGTCCTCGGAAGAGTGCCAAGCCAACCGTAACCGTAACCGATTCAATCAAGGTGGAATTGGAAACGAAAGCTACCGAACTGATCGAGAACGTCTTGAAACCCAAGCACGTTTTACCGCCAACAAATGATGTGCTGTTCAACTACATCACGGACATCTCGGCGAAGTGGAACAGGAACTATTTCTACTTTATCTCCACCTACTCCTGCCCAGGTCCGAACGCCATCTCGCCTACGTTTGAGTCGAAGTTTGCACGGATGGAATACCTTAGTGACGGCAAATTCTCGCTCTCCTTCATGCGGCACAACGAACAATGGGTTGGGTTACACGACGGCCTCTCAGTGGATGAGTGCTTGAAAGCGATCCAAAACGATCCTTGGTTTATGCCGTGAGCGTCTCGCAGAACTGCAAGAACCAATAGATGCTGGAGTTTTCAGATGAGCGTGTCAGGTGAAGAACGACGTGATGCTGAGAAGACGGGTGAACTTGTCCGTAAGAAATTGATGGAAATCATGGACTCGCAGGCGGACATCGACGGCTTGTTGCGTGACGACCATCCCACGTCATTCGGGGGCGAAGATTCGGCAGTACGCCAAAATTGAAGCCTTGCAATGGATTGTGGCAATGACAGCGATCCAATTCATCCTTTTCGAACCGGCGGGTATGGTAAAGGGCAACGACGAGTTCAAAATCGCTGCCGAAAAGATGCTTCGAGTCATTTTCGCTCAATTGAAGACGCTCAAAACGAAGAAATCCGATTGGTGAAGCCGCCGAACAATCCGCATGGTGAATTTGCCACCTCACAAAATAAAAACAGCCGCTTGCACCATTCGATGCAAGCGGCCGAATTTGGAGGCGGGGGGGATCGAACCCCCGTCCTGTGATCCCTCAACTATAGCCTCTACGTGCGTAGTTCGCTGATCAATCTCACCGGAACAAGCTCAACGAACCAGGCTTGTCTTTGGCCAGCTCACCACGTTGTCTCGTTCCCGATGTAGTGTGCGCTGATCGGGAACCAGCCTGAAATTGCAACGAACGGTCGGACTCCTCAGGCAGGGATTCCTAGGTTCGGGCAGCACTAGGCTGCCAAGGACAATTGCCGATTGGCAGTTGTGTTTTGATCGGCTTTTTACGTGGCCTGCTGATCAACCACGGCACGCCACCACAATCTATGGTGACCCAGTCGAATCCAATCGCCCCCTTCGGAACGCTGCGGGATTATGAGGGGCTGTCGTGGGAAGGACAAGCGGGGATGTTCGAAACTTTGGAATTGGTCAGGGGATGTCGTCGTCTCTTGGCACTGCTCATTTGCAAACAGTACGGATTACCGACGGCCTCACGACTACGGACGAGCTAACGATTTCCGGAGCCAGTCTTCGAGTATTTGTTGTGTGGTCAAGTCGGATGATTTGCGAGCAATGAGGTTGAGGTCCTGGGCGGAAATCATCTGCCGGGCAAAGTCATCTGAAAGTCTTTCTTCGGGGGAGGCGTTTGCATTGAGGACTGTCGGCGCGATTCCGATGACGTCCCATTGTTGGAGTCCAAAGCTGAGTGACCAGTTCAAGATCCAACTGTAGGCGCGAACCGCGGCTTCTGGGGGTGATGGTCGGGGTGGCGTGACTGCCAGTGGGACTGCCACGAGGACGAGGTCGTAGGGTGGTTGAGTGGTTCGAATCTTGGCAGCGGCCTGTTCGAGTTGTTGCAAGGATTGATCGGCGGTCGGCCAGGGAGTGACTTCGAATTTGGCTTCAGGGGCGAGTCTCTTGAATACGGGGCCGATCATTTGGTCGAACGGCGTCATTGCGAGAACTCGGATCGGTTCATTTCCCTTAAGAAGTGCTTGTATTTTCGGAAGCACCGGTTGTGGAGGGCCGATTTCTTGGAGCTTGGCCGTTTGGCCGGTGATGGTCAGACAGAGTTCGATGGCGTTCTGTTTGTGGCCATCCATGTTGGGATGGATTTCGTCGCTGAGCAGAAGCCGCCAGGCGAGGGGATCGGATTTGTGAATAGATTCATAGGCGGCGTAGCAATCGCAAATCGGAACTTGTTGCTGACGGGCGACCTCTTTAATGACGTCGTTGTACTCCGTCAGCTTGGCGATTGGTCGTCCGGTGGTGTTGATGACTCCGTTGGGAGTGCAGAGGATGACCTCCGCTTTCACGCTTCGGCAATGAGTGATGATCTGTTCGAGGTTAGTTTGAAAGTCTGGTTTCGGCACACGAGCCATGTCGTTCAAGCCGAACATGACCGTAACGAGGTCAGGTCGGTGATCGAGCACATCTTTTTGCAAACGCTTAAGTGCTTCGACCGTTGAATGTCCGCTGATCCCCGCGTTGATCACGGTGATGTTCGTTTGTAAGACGACTTGCTGCAGCGCGATTTCAAGCATCTCCGGATAAGCCCGTCGTCCACCCGTGTGGTAGTAAATCCCGGTGACGCTGTCGCCGAGGCAGACTATCTTGACCGGTTGTTTGGAGGCGAGCTTTTGTCGCACGGCTGATATGCCGACAGTGTCGTCCCCCAATACTAATGAATGATTGGTTGATGCCGCGAAGATCGTAAACACGATCCAACAAATGCAGAACATGCGGAGGCGGTTCATGTTGAGTTTTCTTTTTCTTAGTTCGGAGTCAAGGTCGCCAGAGCTTTCGAACTTCTCGTGGGGTAGGCTTCCAGCCTGTCAGCGGAAGTGGAAAACGGCTCATCTTCCCTGCAGTGACAGGCTGGAGGCCTATCTCGCGATTTTTTTCATCACCCGGGTCAGGACACAAGGCGCGAGGATGAAGGCCACGCTCTGGTGAGGTGACTCGAAGAATGACTATGCAATGGTGTGATTCGCGGCGACGACCCAACCTCGGCAACTGGAGGCACCACAAAGGCAACGGATTGGCGTTTCGGAAATCCAGGCGTAGTCAATCGTCAGTTCTTCACCGATCTTGATCGCTCGCAGGGCTTTCACATGCACGATCGACGGTGCGGACGAGCCGTCTTTATGACACTTTTCCGTCAACAGCAATTGAGCGTTTGGTTCGCAGCAGTGGTTGAGGTATCGAAATGGTGCTCGCGGTTCGAGCGAGAGGCTGCCGCCAAGATCAATGCAATAGTCGCTAAAGTAACCGGGGTCGTCGAGGACTCTTCCTTGGACGAGCCCCACCAGCGTCCCTTTGCGAATTGCACGCTTCGCGAAGACGCCACGTCCACAAGCGGCCTTACCCACTCGTACCATCGTCTCCATCGCAGCCATGCAAAATTCGCTTTCAACAATCGGCAGGAGGCTGCCCTTTTTTGTCTGAGAGATAACGGCACGCAACCGTTGGTTTCAGCGCGGCAGGCTCAGCGGCGCGACGAGAATATCGCTCGCGAACAACACGTCAACACAACTCGTGTCGAGTTGTGAATGCTATGCGGAGAGGCTTTGTGTTGTTTCCATGGGAGCATCCCCGGTTGCGGCGGAGATCTCGGCGGCAGATGCGGACGTTGTTGCTGGTTTGCGGACGACGTTCCAGGCGAGGCCCGTTTTCTCCATCAGCCCGATGACCCAATAGGTCATATCAACTTCCCACCAACGGTGGCCGTGTCGAGCGACTCTCTGAAAAGCATGATGATTGTTGTGCCAACCTTCGCCGAAAGCCAGTAGACCGACCCACCAAAGATTGCGGCTGTTGTCTCGCGTTTCGTAACTACGATAGCCCCAAATGTGAGAGGCAGAATTCACAGCCCAGGTTACATGAAGCATGTAAACCAGTCGGACAAACATCCCGTAAACGAAGAACGAGATTCCAGTCGGCAGATCCCAAACTTGCCAACCGACTACAAACAGAGCGGCTCCCAATATCAGATGGCACCACAAAAAAGCGCGGTCGAGAAACCGCAGAGATTTATCTTTCAGCAGGTCGGGCGTGTATTGGCGATAAAGCTGGGCCCAATATTGCGAGCCGTGATGCGGAAACATCCACATCATGTGGCTCCACCAACGGCCGTCGCGTGGCGAATGCGGGTCGTGTTCTTGGTCGCTGAATTTGTGATGCTTGCGATGTGCCGAGACCCACATGATTGGTGGGCCTTCGCCAGCGAGAGTACCACACAAGGCGAACATCCATCGCAACGGGCGATAAGTTTCAAAGCTGGCGTGGGTTAGCAGGCGGTGAAATCCCAAGCAGACGCCCAAGCTTCCTGTGATCCAACTCAGCATCGCGAACAGTGCAAGGCCTTTCCAAGTGAAACAAAACGGTGCCGCCAATAAGCCGAGATGTAAAAAGCCGATCCAAATGACGGCTGACCATTCCAGACCGTCTTTCCAATGAGTTTCGGCGACGGCGATGGGGGCCTGAGACACCGTTTGCTGACTAGAATCTGTCTCCACCAAAACCCAACTTTCTTTTGCTTCCCTCGTTCCTGTGACGATTCTGATTCGTACGAACGAGTCTGAAACCAACCACCGAGAGTTATTTCGGCGGTCTGTTTATCCATGATCGAGTTTTTCGGATAGCTCAAAATGACTGGCGACTCCCCAAACTGATGAGAATTTCCAAAAGGCAATTGGCGCTACTGAGGACTTCGGACGAGTAGTCGGCTGGGTGTGACCGCGATATGGTGATCGCTCACAGATTCTTTTTCATTTCAGGCTGCCTGATTCTGGTCATTACTCGATGCCTTTCAACAAACAATGTCCTCAATTAGAGGTTGTACGACGCTCTTTCGGCGATTTCCTTGCGTCGGTTCTTACCTGCAGGATTTTGAGCCAAGTGGTGACAGTCCACGGACAAAATTCTCCTCGCATTGGTTTGCTGGCTGATGCCACCAGAATTGCTAAGTGGTGCGTGGTGACCATTCGGCCAAGTCTATGCATTACTTTTTTTGGCCTTTTGTGGGGAGTTGCTATTCAAGCGGACGAGTCTCTCCCGGAGACGGTCAAGGGACGCATCGGTTTTTCGGTTGGAGTGGTTTCCCCCTTTGGCATTGACGCTTATGTTCCGAACAAGTGGGGTGGCTTGAATGTTCAATTGGTGAATCCGACCCAGCAGCCGGCTGAGTTGCTTTCGAGCACTTACTTTGAGGGCCAGCCGACGGTGCAGTTTGGGAGGCGCGTTTGGCTGCCACCGCGGTCGCGAATGCAAACGTGGCATCCGATTTTGGTTCCGAATGTCGGGGAAGAGGTTACGACATTCGAATTACGAACCCTGGTTATGGATGCGAACCAGTCGCGCGATGTGATGATTCGGAGTGACTCAGGTTTCTTGCAATTCGATTCGGTCTTACGGCGAACAACCGACACACGCATCACGGGACTCATCGACTCGCTCAGCTTGGAGCCTGATGCGAATTCAGATGCGGCGTATGACCTGTTGGTTCTTGCTCGGCTGGAGAGCGGTCTGAGTCGACAGATCAAGTTGCTTCCCGATCGCATGATTCCAGTCGGAGAGGAATGTTTGCAGTCGCTCGATCAATTGCTGATTGCTGACAACCGAGTCGCGAATGATCCGGTGGGGCTGATGGCAATCCGACGCTGGATGTTTAATGGAGGGCATTTGTGGGTCATGCTCGACCGCGTCGATCCGCGAGTATTAGAGACACTGCTCGGCGACGAATTCTCCACAGAGGTCGTTGATCGTGTAGGGCTCAATACCGTTCGCTTGGAAACCGTTGATGTTCAAGGAAAATCTGAAATTTGGACTCAAGAGCATGAGCAGCCCGTCGAGCTTGTGCGAATGCTGGTTGAGGGAGTCGAAATCTCTTACCGAGTTGATGGTTGGCCAGCTTCGTTCTGGAAGAATTGCGGCAGCGGAAGATTGCTCGTGACGACAATGAGCCCGCATGGCTGGATGCGACCGAGAACGGCGGCGGAAACTGTCTTACGGCAACCCTTTCGAGGTCCGCCTGGCAATCCCAATGTCGGATTGGGGTCGCAAGATCCGGTGAAAGCGGATCGAGATCGGATCGCTTTTGAGCCAAGCAAGTACGTGGCCTTGCCCCCGTTTCAGCAGTTGTCGTCGGAGTTCCTTGATGCTGCGCCGGTTCGCCTGTTGTCGGACGCAACACTCGAACCGCAGATGCGAGAGTACGTCGGCTATTCGATCCCGTCGCGTTGGTTGATCGTGAGTTTGCTGATTGGCCTGAGTGTGGTGTTGGCGGCTTGTGGAGTTTGGTTATTTCGCATGGGGCGGTTGGAGTTGATGGGCCTATTCGGTCCCGGCTTGGCAATTTCGGTGAGTCTGGTATTGGTGATGATGGGTCGGACTCAGCGACAAGCGGTGCCGCGCTCCGTTGCGAGTGTGCAGTTTATTCAAACGAGTTCTGGAAATAACGACGTTCTTGCTTATGGCATCGCGGGACTGTTTGCTCCAGAAGCAGGGACCGAGTCACTTTCTGCCGTAAACGGAGGGCTTGTTCTCCCCGATATGACGGGGCAAGAGGGGGTCACTCGGCGGATGATTTGGAGAGATCTGGGCGAGTGGCAATGGGAGAACCTTCCGGAAACGGTGGGCTTGCGGAACGCCTCGTTTCATCATTCCGGATTGACTCGTGATCGCGTTGAGGCTCACGCGACGTTTGGCTCCGACGGGGTCAGCGGGCACTTGCAGATAAGTCCCGGTCGGCAACCAACGGACGTTGTTTTGGCAACTCGGTTCGGTCGCATGGGAGTTGAATTGGGGCACGACGGACGCTTTCGAATTGGGCAGACAAACATCTTCGCTAGCGAGCAGTACCTCGCGGCCGAATTGTTGTCAGACGAACAAAATCGCCGACGTCAAATTCTGAAAAACCTGCTTTCAGATCCGCTTCGGTTGGATTATCCGGCAGTGCCGCAGATGTTGTTCTGGACCGATCCGTGGGATCTCGGTTTTCGCTTCGGCGACAAACGCCGTGAGTTTGGTTCGGCATTGGTGGCGGTGCCAATCAAATTTGAACGACCGCCCTCTGGGACCGAGATGCTGATTCCCGGGCCGTTGCTTCCGTATCACGCAACGTATGGTCCTGATGACGAAGCACCGTCGGGCTTGTGGGATAATCGCCGCCGGATTTGGTTGGAAAAATCTTGGCCGACGTTTACATGGCTTCGATTTCAAATCCCTTCGGTACTAATGCCGGTACAAATTCAGAGCGGAAGAATGGTCATTCAAGTTTCCGGACCGATTGGAAAGTTGGAAATTGCCGGTGCTCGTGGCAAGCAAGCGGTCCCTATAAAAAACTGGATCGATCCAGTGGGGACCGTTACGTGGGAGTTCACGAACAGCGAACTAATGGAGCTGTCTGCGGGCGGCGGCCTGTTGTTGCGGATGTCCGGCGGAGACCCGGATCGACCTGAATTAACGAACGGCGACATGAAGCACGGAGATAAGACGAACTTCTGGCGGATTGAGTCACTGACGTTGGACTTACATGCGAAGACGGTTGATGCAAACTGAGAGGTAAGGTTGCGGATGAATTCTAATAAACCGGCTGTCGTGATCGAACATCTGACGAAGCGATACGGCGGCTTTACTGCGCTCGAAGATTTGTCGCTCACACTACCAGCCGGGCAGATCCTTGGTTTGATTGGCCCCAACGGAGCAGGCAAGACGACCGCAATCAAGATACTCGTCGGGCTGGCGAAGCCGACGAGCGGAACAGCGCGAATTGGCGATGTTGATTGCGTGGCGGACGCTCGGCGTATCAAACAACTGGTCGGTTACATGCCCGATCGGTTCGGCTCGTATGACAACATGCGCGTACGCGAGTATCTCGACTTCTTCGGGGCAGCTTTTGGAATTCCTCGACGAGCACGGATACAGAGGATCGAAGAGGTCTTGGAAACAACGAATACCGCTTACATGCGAGACAAGTTCGTCGAGAGTTTGAGCCACGGAATGCAGCAGCGTGTCGGGATCGCACGAACTTTGTTGCACGATCCGCAAGTGCTGATTCTTGATGAGCCGGCGAACGGCCTTGATCCACAAGCTCGCATTGAAATGCGCGATCTGCTGATTCGACTCGCGAAGCTCGGCAAGACGTTGATCGTGACGAGTCACATTCTTCCGGAGCTGTCTCGCATTTGTGATCGCGTGGCGATTCTGACGCACGGCAGGCTGCGTGCATTTGGGACTGTCGATGAAATCAGTCGGCAAGTGAGTCAACGGCGTACGATGGAAGCGTTACTTGCCTCACCGGAGCAGCTTGCAGTCGCTGCGAGCGTGATTCGCGAACTGATCGAACCAGGAGCCGAAGTGATCGAAGCGCCCGCTGACGCGGCGGTTCGATTTAAGACAGCGTTGCTCGAAGCACAGCTTGGTGAGTTGTTGACTCAACTGATTCAACGCGGGATTCGAGTAACACAGTTCCGCGAAGTGCAGACTGATCTCGAAGCGGCCTTCATGTCGTTTGCAAATCAGAAAGATGGCGAGAAAGCGAGCATTGGGAAATGACGAAGCGTTGTGAACTTTGCCGCTCGGCTTGGTTGGGTAGCCCGGTTTTCCAAACGGGACGGTGTGATGTGCTCGGTTTGGAAAACCGAGCTACGAAATTGGCTGCGTTCGTTACAGGAGCGCGAGCACATGGCTAATCCATTAGTTCAACGCGAACTGATCACGATGCTGCGACAGCGACGAATGTTGTTGTTGCAATGTGGTATTGCGACGGCCTTCGGGCTGTTGGTCATCTTGCGCTGGCCAACTGAGGCGAGAATGGCGTTGTCGGGCACTCGTTCTCAAGAAGTCTTTCGCTTGTTCGCCTATGGTTTGTTGTCGGCGCTGTTGTTGATGTTGCCGGTGTTCCCTGCGACGAGCATTGTGCGCGAACGAAATTCTGGAACGTTGGCTTTGTTGCTCAACACACCGCTTGGTTCACGACGCATCTTCTGGGGAAAATTGCTGGCAGTGATGGGCTTGGCTGGTCTAATTCTGTGCTTGAGCCTGCCATCGGCGACCGCCTGTTACGCGCTGGGTGGGATTTCTCTACAAGGAGACCTCTTGGCAGTGTATTCGCTGTTGGCATTGACTGCCCTGCAATACTCGGCGCTCGGCCTGTTGGTTAGCACGTATGCGACAACGACTGATGCGGCGGTGCGTTGGACTTACGGTTTGGTGTTGTTGTCGAGCGTGTTGTCGCTCGGTCCTTATCAGTTTTTTCAAGGGACCGAAACGATCCTCGCGGAGGTTGGTGACTGGTTTCGATGCGCGTCACCGTTTGCTGCGTTGATGTCGTTATCGGGAGCTGGTGGTATCGGAGCAGTCGGGTTGATTTCGACGACCGATGTTGCTGGTCGATTCACGGTGATTTCTTTGATCCTGACGGTTGCTTATTCACTCTGGACGATCAGCCGACTCAATCACACGATCTTCGATCAAGCTCGTGACGCAGGTGAGATCAGCGACGATCAGGATTTGGGGACTCGATTGCTGCGTCGCGTGGTGTTCATTGTCGATCCACAACGGCGTTCACGAGCGATCGGGCCGTTCGTCAATCCGGTGATGGTGAAGGAATTCCGTTGCCGTCGGTTTGGCCGCCTACATTGGTTGCTGCGACTAATTGCGATTTGCGCGATGCTGTCACTCGGTCTTACCTACGCGACGGTCACAGGCACCGTGGATTGGGGCGTCGAGACGATCGGTGGGATCTTGGTGTTGATGCAAGTTGCACTGCTCGTGTTGATTACCCCGAGCCTCGCGGCAGGGTTGCTAAGCGCCGAACGAGAAACCGGCGGTTGGCCGCTGTTGCAGATGACGCCGCTCTCCGTCCTGCGGATCGTGTGGGGCAAGTTATTAAGCGTCATTCTGACGCTGCTGCTTGTCTTGTGCGCGACGCTGCCGGGATACGTCGTGATGGTTTACATTGAGCCAGGCTTGCGACTGCAAGTGGAGCGAGTCGTTATTTGCCTCTTCGCAACGGCCGGCTTCGCAATGTTGCTCAGCGCGGCCGTGGGGAGCTTGTTTCGCCGGACAGCTTCGGCGACGGCGATGGCCTATGCCGCGTTGTTGGCAGTGTGTGGAGCGCCACTGTTGGTTTGGTTGGGGCGGGATGCCCCATTTGGTCACGACACGGTCGAGCGTGCGTTGCTCATCAATCCGGTCGCGGCAGCGTTGTCGGTGATTCGTTCAACGGGGTTTCGCGACTATCAACTCATTCCGGGCAACTGGTGGTTTTTAGGAATCGGCTCGGTCGTCTGTCTGCTCGTCCTGATTGGTCAAACTCGCCGTATCTCACGTCCTCAGTGAGGCGAATGTGAGCACGACGCGCACGCGAATGATCGAAGACAATTTCACGTTTCTATCGTTCGGGTTTTCTGTGGCCCGGTTTTTCAAACCGAGGCTCTGTTCGCCGGGTTTGGAAAACCGGGCTACGGTGGGGTGAGTCGTTCATTTTTAGGTTTCTTTTGGAATCGTTTCATGCGTTGGATCGTTTGCTTGTTGATGATGTTCGGCTTGGCTGGACTCTTGGTTGTTGGAGGCAATGTCGCGGTCGCGGAGATTCGTCCTGAGTTCGCGATGGATTCAGACCCAGAACTCACTATTCCGAATCCGATCAAGCAATTCAGTAAGAAGTACAAGTCGCTGTGGTTGGCCGCGCTCGCAAGACCGGAAGCCGATATGCAGCGGCTGGCTGCGGAGACGATCGCGGAAGCTCATTTGGTTGGCGTTCCTGAAATGAGCGACGCGAGAACAACGCTTCTCAAAATTGCCGCGGCTGACGAATCACATTCCGCCGCTCGAACTTCGGCTGCTCGCGCGTTGATCGTGTTAGAGACAAAGGAAGCGAGCCAAGTGTTGTTTGATGCTTCGGAGCAGCATGGAGCCGATTTGCGACAAGTGATCGAACCGGCGTTGGCTCATTGGAGGTTTGAACCGATTCGCGTGGTCTGGCTGAAGCGTTTGGATGTCAAACCGATTCGGCATCGCGAGTTAATGCTGGCGATCAATGGACTGGGCGAAGCAGGTGATAAGGGGGCAGTTCCGAGGTTATTGACACTGGTGCATGACTCGTTTCGGCCAGCATCCGCACGTCTGGCTGCCGCGCGTGCAGTAGGAATATTGCAGGAGTCGGGGCTGGAAGCGAATGCGGAGGAACTTGCGAAACCAGAGTCAGCCTCAATTGCAGATCGCTTGATTGCCGCTGCGTTGCTGGGACGACACAAGTCTGACGGTGCTCAAGCTGTCTTGCTGCGATTAGCACGTGACAAAGAACCGAGTGTCATTGCCGCTGCACTCATTCAGTTGAATGCAATAAATCATGACTTAGTGCTGCCTCTCGCCGATCAAGCCATCGCACACGGCGACGTCAACGTTCGCCGACAAGGGGCGAACGCTTATATCGCGAGGCCGACTCCGGAGCGGATCGTCGTTCTGGCCAAATTGCTCGATGACGTGCATCCCGAATTGCGCGCCAGCGTTCGTGAAGCACTCTTTGTCTTGGCTCAAAAACCGGAGCTGGATTCGGCAATTCGTCAGAGTTCGAGTGATGTGTTGGCCGGTGAAGGTTGGCGCGGACAAGAGCAAGCAACTCTGCTGCTGAGCGTACTCGATCACAAACCGGTTGCTTCTCGCTTAGTGCAGTTACTCGAATCTCCTCGCAGGGAAGTTTTGGTTGTTTCCGCTTGGGGACTGCGCAAACTGGCGGTTCCGGAGACCTTTCCGGCGATGTTGAATAAGGCGATTCAGCAAACCGAGATTCGTCTCAAGCAACCCGCTGCGGCGGGCGTTGATGAGCAAGTTGCTCATCTTTTTGAAGCGTTCGGTTTGCTGAAGTACGCTCCGGCAGAGGGACTCTTGCGGCAGTACGTTCCAAAGGTCATGCCGTTGGGCGATTACTCGCGCGGTGCGGCGATCTGGTCGCTGGGACTTCTGCACAACGGAGTTCCGGATGAGGCACTCGCTGTGCTCATGGCGGAACGGCTCACCGAGCCGCCAGTGACCCCTCCCGAATTGATTCGTGTGCGAACCATGAGTGCGATCTCACTCGGGCGAATGCAGGCCAAGTCGCAAGTGAAGCGGATGCGAGATTATCTCGGTTCGAAAGTCGAGCCGATGATCACTCCGTTGGCGATCCGTTGGGCCATCCATCAACTCACAGGAGAACTTCTGCCGGATGCCGAGCCTTCAAGAACATCTAAATCAGGATGGTTTTTGGAGCCGTTGGATGACTAAGCACTCAACCTGAAATTTTGCGGTGAAAACTGCTCAGTTTGAGTCATCACGTGAGCAAGTTACTCTGTGGCTGTGGATCAATCGTAGAACAGGCGGCTCGCCTGTTTGTTTTCGCGAGACAATGTGGCAGTCGAGCCGCCTACATTACGAAAAACTCGCAAGCTCGGAGTGCGCGGTCTCCTTTTACCATTCGATGAATCGAAATCTCATGACTCAACAACATCCCAAAGATCCGCTGCACGGCGTTACGCTCGCGCTGATGCTGGAACATCTCGTCGCGCAACTCGGCTGGGCTGAGATGGCCTTCTTGATTCCGATTCGCTGCTTCACGCACGATCCCAGCATCAAATCGAGTTTGAAATTTCTGCGGCGGACTTCGTGGGCACGATCTAAGGTCGAGCGGCTGTATTTGGACTGCTCGATGTATCGCAGTGGATCGCCAGCCAAATCGTCGCTTGATCCAGAGCAGTCCAGTCAATTCGATGCCTCCGATGTGACGGAATGTTGAGGATCGCTCCGCGGGATATGACAGCCACACAAATCAAAGCGGTGCGGCACTCGTGTCGGTTCAGCAGCATTCAGCGGGGTTATCAATGACGCTCAAAGCCTGTCACTGTTGTGGACTGATTCATGAGCTTCCCGAATTGGGAGTGGGACAAGTTGCGGCATGTACGCGTTGTCGAGCAGTTGTTTGCGGCGCGGTCAGTGGGCGGCGTGCGGCTGCTCGGACGGCGGCGTTGGCGTTGGCGGCGTTGATTCTGTTTTGGCCGGCGGTGTTACTGCCGATTATTGAAGTCGAGCGATTGGGGCATCGTCACGCTTCGAGCTTGCTCTTCGGTACGTTGGAAATGCTCCGGCATGGAAGTTGGTTTGTTGGTTCGATCGTATTGCTGTTTTCGATCGTGTTTCCGTTAGCAAAGCTGGTCTTACTGCTTGAACTATGCCTCTTGGGAATTCTTCATCGGCGACACAAAGCAGCGACGTATCGTCTGGTTGAATCCATGGGGCGCTGGAGCATGATGGATGTGCTGTTGCTGGCGTTCATGGTGATGCTCGTCAAGCTCGGCAGTTTGGTAGAGTTTCATTTCGGTCCGGCAGTTGTGGCCTTCGTGATGTGTGTCGTGCTGAGCATGTTGGCCTCGCTCTGCTTTGATCCACATGCCATTTGGGAAGAAGAGTTTTCCAACCACTCGTAGCCACAGGAAGCTCGCCTGTTGCTGGGATTGAAGTCTGAAGGCAGAAATCTGAAAGCAAGCAAGCCGCCTGCTCTACGACAGAAAGTTCGCTTATGAACTCTAACGCACCGAGTCCGGATCAATCACCGCCGACAGCAGCAGGGACATTGGGTTCGTTTCCGACGGCTGTTGTGGTCCCGGCGACCGGTTCACGACTGGCGACTCGCCTGTGGTGGCTGGTGCTACTGAGCCTCATTGTGGCAGCAGTATTAGTTGCCAGCTCGATGAAGTCACGTGGACCGGTAATTGTGATTCAATTCACAGAGGGGCACGGCCTGAAGCCGGGGGATGTGTTGCGATATCGAGGTATTGCCGTCGGCGAAGTGAGCGAGGTGCTATTAAAGCCGGATCTCAACGGTGTGGTCGTGAAGGTACAGTTGGAATTGAAGGCCGCTCACGTCGCTCGAAAAGGAAGTCAGTTTTGGATCGAAAGACCGCGTGTCAGCATGGCACGCGTGAGTGGACTAGAAACGGTTCTCGGCGCGAAGTTCGTCAGCGTTCTTCCTGGCCCTGTTGATGGTCCAAACATTGCGGAATTCGTCGGATCCGAAACCGCACCGACGATGTCTGAGCCGGAATTTGTCGAAGTGATGATTCGTTTTCACGAAGGCCATGGGCTGCAAATCGGTGACCCTGTTCGGCATCGAGGGATCGCTGTTGGCGAGGTAACAGCGGTTGATTTGAATCACGATCTCACGGCAGTCTCGGTGCGAGTGCGACTCAGTGGCGAGTCGCATCACTTGGCTCGCGAAGGAACTCAGTTTTGGGTCGAGCGGCCACGATTGAGTATGGTTGAAGTCCGTGGCCTCGATACGTTGGTCGGCGGACGATATGTGGCGGTGATGCCCGGCCCGAGCGAGGCACCGCTGCGACAGGAGTTTGATGGACTTGAGATCGCTCCGGTGGCGGAATTGCCTTCGGGGGCACTCGAAGTAGTGCTGTACGCACCGCAGCGTTGGGGCATTGACGCGGGCGTGCCAGTGACGTATCGCGGACTAAAGGTGGGACAAGTTCTGTCAGTCGGCCTTTCTTCGGATGGAACGAGCATCGAAGCGAGGGCGTTCATCGAGTCACGCTATCGGCTGCTTGTCCGTCAGAACAGCGTCTTCTGGAGCACGAGCGGAATTGATGTGAATGTTGGCTTCAAAGGTTTTCAGCTCAGCGCTGATACGCTGGCGACGATCGCTCAAGGAGGCGTGGCGTTCGCGACGCCGGTCGAACTCGGAGCGGCCGCGAATACCGGGCAACGCTTTGCATTCGTGAAATCGCCGCAAGAAGAATGGCTGACCTGGCAACCACGCATTGCCTCAGTAGAAGCGAGGATGCCAAACAATGGGTTACGACCGGCCCTGCAACGAGGAGTCGCTCGTTGGGAAGAAAAATCGTTTGGCTTTCGCCGTCAGCGCGAGCGCTCCGGCTGGTTGCTGTTGCTCGCGAACGGACATCTGCTTGGTCCGGCTGACGTGCTAATCCCGTCCGAGAATGCGTTGAATGCGATCACGCTCGAATTGGCGGGAGAAAAAATCACACTCGACGCAGACCAGTGCAAACGGCTCGGATCGCTCGCGACGTACCGTTTGGAACAAGTTCTTCCCGATGACAAGAAGTGGTCTTCGTGGCCGACAAAACGATTGCGGCAAGCGGCCGAACCTGAAGATTGTCTGATTGTTGCAGATACTCAAAACGAATCACTGCCGATCGCTGGCAGTAGTCTGATAGCAAAAGAGTCCGCTTGGGAACTCCGTTTGCCGACCGGTCTGAGTCCCGCGTGGCATGGTGCGGCAGTGGTCGCGAGCAAAGACGGACAACTCGTTGGACTGCTTCTGTTTGAGAACGGGAAAGCGCAAGTCGCGTTGATTCGAGATTGAGGTTTGTGTCTATTGCTGACCAGAGATCAAGACCGCCGTCACCAGGGGGGACCGTCGCGGTTCCAAACTTCGTGTAACGGAAGTCGCAAAAGTTTCGAACTGAATTCTTGCGACTTCAGCTACATTTTGATGCTTCCTGCGACCTGCCGCCGCTCAAAGGAGCGGGGCATGGTCTTACGCGCCTCAACCTCGTCGGATCTTTGATCCTTTGAAGTGAATCTGAATGCGGTAGATAAACTTCGTTCGAGAATGAATCTTGCCCGTTGTGAGATCGACTCGTTCGGGGATTTCGTGGATATGCTTATCGACAACGGCGTGAAAGCCACGTTCAGAAAAAATGTCGATCAGCATCGAGATCGCCAGTGGTTCCTCGAAGATCACATCTTCGGTGTTGACGTGAGCTCGCCCCGATAACGCGTGGCGAGTGATGATCGGGATGAATTTTGCCTTGATGAGTTCCACCACTCGAATGAGCAATTCGGGGTGCTCCAGTTCGTAGCTGTCGAGTCGCTTCACTAATTCTTGCCGAGCGTGCAATGTGATTTCATCGGCGAGCGGCAGTGTTCGCAGTCGCTCAAAAGTCAGTGGGTCGAGTTCCAGCGAGCTTTGGTACTGCAATTCCTTGAGGATGTTTTCTTCGACTTCCTCAATCGGCCCTTCGGCATTGACGAAGTGATAGTGATAAAGCTGCTTGAGCGAAGTGAGTGCCGTCCAAGTCTGTTCTTTGAAGATACGATATCGCCGCCGGACTGTTTCGTCGGACATGTCTGACGCACGTTGTTCGATTGTCTTGCCGACACCAGTTTCGGCCACTTTGCGATTGTGTTCGGCGATCTCTTGGCCGCGATTAAGTTGTCGGGCGATGCTGGTGTTTTCGCTGACGAATAACACCATCGCGTGGATCGTGGGACGACGAAAATGAATCGCGTGCGAAGTGTTTGCAAACTCGTTGTGAAGTTGGTTGATCTTTTCAACCAGCAACTTGAGGCATTCGACCTGCACCTGAGTTCGCGGAAATCCATCGAGTACCGCGCCGTCACGGAATTCGGCTTTGAGCAGCTCTCGGAACAAAAGCCCGATGACCTCTTTGTCGCCGACCATGCCGCCGACCGTTTTGATTTTTTCCGCTTCCGCTGTTGTGAGCAGGTCGCTGATTACAATCGGCCGACAGGTAAAGCCACGAGCAGTCATGATGAACTTCGTGTGGGTTCCTTTGCCCGATCCCGGAGCACCTCCCAGCAGGATGATCTCTTTCGGGAAGCGAAGGTTCTCTCGACCGACTTCCGCCTCGAGTTCATCCCATACGGGCTTGAAGATGACGCGGAAATCTTTGACTTCCAGGTCCACGGGAGGCTGAATGGGGGCAGGGCTGAGCGACATGTGAAGTCCGCGAAACAGAGAGGCGAACGCTGCGATTGCATTCGTTGCAATCGACGAGGCGAGTCACGACCGGCGGATGCTAGGCTTTGTTTCTAAAATCGAGTAGGCCAGCCGTTGCTCAAAACGAACAACAGAGTGATGCGACCGTCGATTGAACCTTGATGAATTAGATTTCTTAAACGAGGTCGTTGGTTCTGATGGCAGTAGAGACGCCTGCATGTACCACACGATTTGCGCCTGCCCATATTTGTGATTGATGAACCGGGTTGTCAAAGATCGGAGGTAAATAGCGATGGGCATGCTGGCTTGAAGATGCGCTGCTGCGATGTGACAGGATGTTTTTGGATACGCGACGACTTGCTGTTCGTTTAAGCTGCTTGCGAATCAATTTGGATAGAAAATGTGAGCCTTGTGATGAGTAACAACAAAGAAATTAGCCTTGGGAACTCCGTTGAGCCAAACCAGGAACAACTCACGGATCTCAGTGCTCAAGTCACAGGAGCCTCTGCCCATGAGGCTGACCCGATGGTGACGCAATATGAAACTCCGCCAATGAAGTCGACGGACTCCACCATTATTCGCTCGACGTCGTCTCCTGCGAAGGTCGAGACGCAACCGGCAGCGAAAGCCGAAACTCATCGAGAGGCTGACGCAACTCCGCACGGTGATGATGTCTCGGCAGAAACTCAGATCGAAACGCCATCATCACGAACAACGAAAGCGACAATCAGCCGAGTCTATGCTGCTGCGACGACGAGCGTGGCTGCAGAAATTCCCGACGTTCTGGGTGACTATGAACTGCTTGAAGAACTTGGCAAAGGGGGCATGGGGGTCGTTTTTCGGGCTCGTCAGCAAAGCATGAATCGGATTGTAGCACTGAAGGTGATTCGGCCCGATCGGCTGGCGAACATGGCTGCCTCGTCACGACAACGAGCTATTGAGAGGTTTCGGATCGAAGCAGAAGCGGCGGCAAGGATCACTCACGACAATCTCGTTGCGGTTTATGAAGTCGGTTGCGATGCGGGGTGTCATTACTTGTCGATGCGATATGTCGAAGGGCCGAGTCTTTCGGAGTTGGTCCGTAAGAATCCAGCAGACAACCGGCAGGCGGCGGCTTGGATCGAACCGATTTGTCGTGCGGTTCATGCCGTTCATCGTCAGCAAATTCTGCATCGAGATTTGAAGCCGCAGAACATTTTGTTGGACAACGCAACTGGCCGCACGCTGCTGACCGATTTCGGATTGGCGAAACTCGCTGAAGACGATGATGGCATGACACAGACAGGCGAGGCGATGGGGACGCCGGCGTATATGTCGCCGGAACAATTTCGAGATGCGGCGCATGTGACCGTGGCGGCGGATGTGTATTCACTCGGAGCGACGTTGTATTGCACGCTTTCGGGCCGTCCGCCGTTTCAGGCATCGAGCAGTATGCAGACGATGCAGCAAGTGCTGGAAGTTGATGCAGTGCCGCTGCGGCAACTCAATCCAGCAGTTGATCGAGACCTCGAAACGATCTGCATGAAATGTCTGGAAAAAGAGCCTTCGCGGCGATACGCGTCGGCAGAATCGCTCGCTGATGAGTTGCAGCGTTATCTCGACGGGTTGCCGATCCTCGCGCGTCCGCTCGGTGTTTCTGAACGAGCGTGGCGATGGAGTCGGCGTAATCGGCTGCCTGCATCACTCATCGGTGTGACGATTGTCGCAATCGTTGTTGCGATGGCCGCGTTGGGCGTCAGTAATGTTCGAACGGAAGCGGCTCGCAAGAAATCGGAAGAGAGTTTTCAGGAAGCGATGTCGGCGGTGAATGATTTTTTCACGCGAGTCAGTGAAGAGCGACTACTGAATGAACCTGGCTTGCAAGAAGTTCGCCACGATTTGTTGAAGAAGGCTCGCGACTACTACGAGAAATTCTTGAAACGCCGAGGAGATGATCCGTCATTACAGAACGAACTGGCCATCACACAATTTCGCATGGGGCTGATCCTCGAAGAGTTAGAAACTCCAGAAGTGGCGCTCGCCTGGTTTGCGAAAGCTCGCGAGATACAAAAGCTGCAAGTCGCCCCCAATGCTCAAGTCATCGCACAACCGAGTTCGCTTGAGCCAACACGAGCACTGAGTAACACGATTAACGCAATGGGGCGAGCGTCCGCAAAGCTCGGTCGCTTGGACGAAGCGGCGGACAATTTTCGAGAAGCCGAACGCTTGCGAGAAGATTTGATCGCACAAATGCAGAACGCAGACGGCAAGTTTGAGTTGATTCGCTTACACGCGAACTGCCGTATGAATCTCGGGGTTGTTGAACGTCAGCGGCAGAATTCTGATGAGGCGAAGCGACTTTATGAAACGGCTCAAGCTCAGCGGGAAAAGACGCTGCCGCAGAAGCCGAAAGATCGTGCGATGCGCCGCGACTTGGCGAAGGGCTTTCATAATCTGGCGAATCTGGCCATTGATAGCGGCGACGTCGAAGCACTGAGAAAGAACATCGGCAAGGCGATCGAACTCTTGGAAAAGTTGGTGCAGGAGAACGCTCGCGATTTCGACGACCAATATCTCTTGAGCCTCTGTTATCGCCTGCGTGGTGATCAGTATGCCGCGTTGATTGCTGGCGATCCGCAAATGCTTCCGGCAGCACAGGACGATTACTCACATGCCTTGCGAGTCGTTCAACGGCTGAGCGACTTGAACCCGTCCGTGCAAAAATATCTGCGCGAGTTGGCTGGACTGCTCGTCAATTTTGGGCAGCTCGATGCTCAGCGGGATCGCCGTGACGAGGCGATCGAACACTTCCGTAAGGCACAAGCGATCTTGAAGAAGTTAGCACAACAGGCCGGGGCAGAAGCCGACCCTGCTGCCGAATCCCTGCGAAAAACCGTCGCCGCCGCACTGCAACACTTCGAGGTTGTCCCGTAGTTTTCGTCGCCATAGGTTGGCCGCTTGTGGATTCGCTCAAGCCTATGTCGCGAAAGTGATATGTTTCTCAGGGTTGCACACGATACGGCGCGAGGTGCTATCGACTTTGCCGTTCAGGTATGTGGCTTGATTTTGAATCGTTTGTCGCTCTGATCTCGGTCTACAAAAAAGGGGGCTTTCGCCCCCTTCCGTGAGTCCGTTCACACGCTTTCGTCCTTGAGAGTTTAAGGCTGCGTATAGGCCGCCTGCTGAGAATAAAATTGGCACGACGGGGCTTCGAGATTCAGCGACAGTGAGCCATCACCCGTTTGGAAGGTTTCAAGGATCTTGTTCCAGTCGTCACCTTGCAGCTTGCGGCTCGTGCGAAAAGCTTGCAGCTTTTGATCGCGGTCAATGACTGACACATGCGGCAGCAGACGGCTGTTGAACAAACGATGGGTCACTTCGCCTTGCTTGGTCGAAGCGTCGATTATCACGACGACGTACTTTTGCTCGAGTAGATCACTGCGCTGCTGTGTCTTGCGTATGTCGTCAAGCTTAACCAGCGCTCAGGGCCAGCGCGCATAACTGGGTAATCTAGGGCGACTTGCGCTCTTTCTGTTTGTATGGTATCTCTGTCTCCTGGAATATGTCTGCGTGAGTTCTCTGGTCGTGTGACTATGGGCTGGAGCGCAGGAGTCCAGACCAG